>JADZAQ010000124.1 GCA_020852555.1 Burkholderiales bacterium | reverse complement strand
TCGACCGCCGCCGCCTGCGAGTTGGGCGCGGCACCGAAGGCGGTGGAGGCGCCGGAGAAGATCTTGGCGGCCGTCGAGAGTTGCGCGTGCGTCTCGAGGCCGATGACGGTTTCCCAGGTCATGGTGTTGGTTTCACCAAGAGGCGCCGAGACGCCGAGAACGACAAGGAATTCCTCTGTGTCCCTGCGTTTCTTTGTTCAACGAGCCTCTCCCGGAACTCGCGCATGCCAGTCCGTCGCCTGCTGGAAGCGGTGCGCGACGTTGAGGAGCCTCGCTTCGGTCAACGCCGGACCCTGGATCAGCAAGCCGATCGGCAGCCCCTGGCGATCGAAGCCGCAGGGAATCGAGATGCCGGGCGTGCCGGTCAGGTTGCCGGCGATCGTGAAGATGTCGCCCAGGTACATCTGCACCGGGTCGTCGGCATTCTCGCCCAGGCGATACGCTGTCCGCGGCGTCACCGGACCCATGAGCACGTCGCACTGCGCATAGGCGCGGGCGAAATCGTCGGCGATGAGCCGGCGCACCTTCTGCGCTTTCAGGTAGTAGGCGTCGTAGTAGCCGTGCGAGAGGACGTAGGTGCCGGTGAGGATGCGCCGCTTGACCTCGGCGCCGAAGCCCTCGGCGCGCGACTTCTTGTACATGTCGACGAGATCGGTGTAGTGCGCCGCACGATGCCCGTAGCGCACGCCGTCGAAGCGCGAGAGGTTCGACGACGCTTCGGCCGGGGCGAGCACGTAATACACCGCCACCGACAGCCCGACGTTGGGCAGGTCGACGGCGACGGTGACGGCGCCCTGCGCGCGATATTCATCGAGTGCCGCCTCGATCGCGCGCGCCACGTCGGCATCGACGCCGTCGCCGAAGTACTGGCGGGGGAGCCCGATGCGCAGGCCGGCGAGCGGCTGCGCGAGGTCGCGCGTGCAGTCCTCGCGCGGCCGCGGCAGCGAGGTCGCGTCGCGCGGATCGTGGCCGGCCATCGCATTGAGGATGAGGCCACAGTCCTGCGCCGTGCGCGCGAAGACGCCCGGCGTGTCGAGGCTCGAAGCGTAGGCGACGAGACCGTAGCGCGAGCACCGGCCGTAGGTCGGCTTCAGGCCGCAGATGCCGGTGAACGATGCCGGCTGGCGGATCGAGCCGCCGGTATCGGTCCCCGATGCGGCCGGAACGAGGCGCGCGGCCACCGCCGCCGCCGAGCCGCCGGAACTGCCGCCCGGGACGTGATCGGCATTCCAGGGATTGCGCACCGGGCCGAAGTACGAGCTCTCGTTCGACGAGCCCATCGCGAATTCGTCCATGTTCGTCTTGCCGACGAGCACCGTGCCGGCGTCGCGCAACTTGCTCACCACGTGCGCGTCGTACGGCGCGATGTAGTCGGCGAGCATGCGCGAGCCGCAGGTGGTGCGCAGTCCGGCGGTCATCAGCACGTCCTTGTGCGCGATCGGCACGCCGGCCAGAGCAGGGGCGTGGCCATCGGCGAGCGCGGCATCGGCCGCCGCGGCCTGCGCGAGGGCACCTTCGGCGTCGATGGTGATGAAGGCATTGAGCGCCGGTTGCGCGGTATCGACGCGGGCGAGCAGCGCCCGCGTCAGTTCCACGCTCGAGATCGCCTTCGCGCGCAGCGCGGCAGCCATCTCGGCCACGGTGCCGTCGAGCACGCTCACCGGCCGCGCCCGAGCGGGACGCGACGGGCCGGCGCGGGCGCGTGTTGCGCGGTCCGCGGTCGCCGGCTCATTCGATGACCTTCGGCACGAGGTAGAGGTCGTCGGCGACCGCCGGCGCGCCGCGCTGGAAGACGGCGTGCTGGTCGGTTTCGGTCACCACGTCGTCACGCAGCGGCATGGCGAGGTCCTGCGCGTGCGCCATCGGCTCGACGCCGGTGGTGTCGGCGGCGTCGAGCGCGTCGATGAGGGTGAAGATCGACTGCAGCTTGCCGAGGACCGTCTCCGCTTCGGCCGCGTCGAGGTCGAGGCGGGCCAGGTGGGCGATACGGGCAACGTCGGCGAGCGTCAGGGCCATGGTCATTGGCGGCGGCCCGGGCAGACCCCGCAAGGGGCCAAAAACCGCGTCGAATCAGTGCGGAACGGTGCGAGAGGTGAGGCTCGGATGTTATCATATTCGATCCATTTCCGCCGGGTCGTACGCTCTCGGCCGAGCCTCGTCACGCGGTCGATGGCGTGCTCGATCCGTCGCTGCCGCCCCGCCGCTTCATTTTCTGCGAATGCACGCATGTTCGAGTTCTTCAAAGGCTATTTCGGCAGCGACTTAGCGATCGACCTGGGCACCGCCAACACCCTCATCTACGTCCGTGGCAAGGGCATCGTTCTGAACGAGCCCTCGGTCGTTGCGATCCGCCAGGAGGGCGGCCCGAACGGCAAGAAGGTGATCCAGGAAGTCGGTCTCGCCGCCAAGCAGATGCTCGGCCGCACGCCGGGCAACATCACCGCGATCCGACCCATGAAGGACGGCGTCATCGCCGACTTCACGGTGACCGAGCAGATGCTGAAGCAGTTCATCAAGAAGGTGCTCGAGTCGCGGCTCTTCTCGCCCTCCCCGCGGATCATCATCTGCGTGCCGTGCGGCTCGACCCAGGTCGAGCGGCGCGCCATCCGCGAGTCGGCGCTGGGCGCGGGCGCCTCCAAGGTCTACCTCATCGAGGAGCCCATGGCGGCGGCGATCGGCGCCGACCTGCCGATCTCGGATGCCACGGGCTCGATGGTCGTCGACATCGGCGGCGGCACCACCGAGGTCGGCGTGATCTCGCTGGGCGGGATGGTCTACTCGGGTAGCGTGCGCGTGGGCGGCGACAAGTTCGACGAGTCGATCGTCAATTACATCCGTCGCAACTACGGCATGCTGATCGGTGAGACCACCGCCGAGATGATCAAGAAGACCATCGGCTCGGCGTTCCCCGGGTCCGAAGTCAAGGAAATGGAAGTGAAGGGCCGCAACCTCGCCGAGGGCATCCCGCGCAGCTTCACGGTGTCCTCCAACGAGATCCTCGAGGCGCTGACCGACCCGCTCAACAGCATCGTGTCGGCCGTGAAGAGCGCACTGGAGCGCACCCCGCCCGAGTTGGGTGCCGACATCGCCGAGCGCGGCATGGTGCTCACCGGCGGCGGCGCGCTCCTGCGCGATCTCGATCGGCTCCTCATGGAGGAGACCGGCCTGCCGGTGATCGTCGCCGACGATCCGCTCACCTGTGTGGTGCGCGGGTGCGGCAAGGCGCTCGAGAACATGGAAAAGCTCGCGACCATCTTCACGAGCGACTGATTTCCGGAGCCGTGAACGGCACTTTCGCGCCGCGCCGACATCCAACGCGTGACCGCTGCGAACGAGGTTCCGGTTGGTGATGCGGCACGTCTCGGCGGCTCCCCCGCCGTTCTTCCATCGTGGCCCTTCACCGGCGGCCCGGCTCGCGTTCTTCGGACTGCTCTCGATCGTCCTCATGTTCGCCGACACGCGCTTTCGCTACCTCGAGGGGGTCCGGCAAGTCGTCGGCGCTGCGCTCTACCCGGTCCAGCGCGCGGTGCAACTGCCGGGCGAGGCGCTTACGTGGGCGGGCGCATACTTCGCGTCCAAGCGTGCACTGACCGATGAGAACGCCACCTTGCAAAAGGAGCTGGTGGTGCAGACCGAGGTCGCGCTCGATGCCGAGCGGCTGCGCACCGAGAATGCCAATCTGCGCGCGCTCCTCGAACTCGCCAAGGGCTATGGCGGCTCGGCGAAAGCGGTCGAAGTGCTCTACACCGGGCGTGATCCCTTTTCGCAGAAGGTGTTCGTGAACCGCGGCAGCGACGCCGACATCAAGCCGGGCTACGCGGTGATCGACGCGCTCGGCGTGGTCGGGCAGGTGACGCGGGTCTTCCCGGCGATGGCCGAGGTGACGCTCGTCACCGACAAGGATCAGGCGGTTCCGGTGCAGGTCGAGCGCAGCGGCGTGCGCAGCGTCTTCTTCGGTGCTGGCGCGGGGCGCCCGCCCGAGTTGCGTTTCATGGCGCCGAATGCCGACATCCGGCCGGGTGACCGGCTCGTCACCTCGGGCATCGACGGGACCTATCCACCGGGACTGGCCGTGGCGCGCGTCGAGGCGGTCAATCGCGATGCCGGCCAGATGTTCGCGAAGATCATCGTCACCCCGCTCGCCGGCCCCGATCGCAGCGCGCACCTGCTGGTCCTCGGCGCGGCACCGCCACCGCCGCGGCCGGAGGAGACCAACGACGGCGCGGCCACCAAGAAGGTGCGCGGCAAGGGGAAACGCGGTGGCTGACCTCTTCTCCGCGGCACGGCCCGAAGAGATCCTCAAGCAGGCGAACCCGTGGTTCGTGATGCTCACCTGCTTCCTCGGCCTCGTTGCCAACGTGGCGCCGGTGACGGGGGTGGCGCTCGTCCTGTGGCCCGACTTCCTGATGCTGGTCATCCTCTACTGGTGCATCCAGGAGCCGCGCTACGTCGGCGTCGGTGTGGCTTGGCTGCTCGGGGTGGTGATGGACGTCGCCGACGCCACGGTCTTCGGCCAGCATGCGCTCGCGTACGCCGTGCTCGCCTATGCCGCGGAATATTTTCGCCGTCGCATGCTGCGCTTTCCGCTGTGGCAGCAAGCGCCGCAGGTCGCGGCCTTGCTCCTGCTCTGCTCGGCGCTCGTCCTGCTGGTGCGCTTCGTGGGTGGCGCCCCGTTTCCGGGCTGGACGTACTTCGTGTCGCCGCTTGTCGGTGCGCTGCTGTGGCCGGTCCTGTCGGTGTTGCTGCAACGGCCGCAGCGTCCCACGCGTTCTCCGAACGAGCTGTAGCGCGCTGAGGTTGGGACGATCCGATGAGACGTCTCTTCGCATCGCGCCGCCAGGACGCGGGGTTGCACTTCAGCGGCGCCGAGATGCGCAACGCCGAGCGCGAGCTGTTCTACTTCCGGCGCCGCCTGGTCATCGCGGCGGCACTCGCCTTCCTCGCCTTCGCCGGGCTCTTCGCGCGTTTCGTCTACCTCCAGGTCGTGCAGCACGAGCACTACCGCACGCTCGCCGAGTCCAATCGCGTGGCGATCATTCCGATCACGCCGAATCGGGGCGTCATCACCGATCGCAACGGCGTGGTCCTGGCACAGAGCTATTCGGCGTACACGCTCGAGTTGACCCCGTCGAAGATCGCCAATCTCGATGCCACGATCGACGAGCTCGCGACGATCGTCGACATCCAGCCGCGGGATCGGCGGCGCTTCCGCAAGCTCCTCGACGAGTCGAAGAACTTCGAGAGCATGCCGCTGCGCACGCGGCTCACCGACGAGGAGGTGGCGCGTTTCGCGGTGGCGCGCTATCGCTTTCCCGGCGTCGAGATCAAGGCGCGGCTGTTCCGCCAGTATCCCTACGGCGAGGTCGCCTCGCACGTGATCGGCTACATCGGCCGGATCACCGACCGCGACGTTCAGCGCATCGCCGATTGGGACGAGACCGCGAACTACAAGGGCTCCGACTACATCGGCAAGGTCGGCGTCGAGCTCTCCTACGAGCGCGAGCTGCACGGTACGACCGGCGTCGAGGAAGTCGAGGTCGACGCCGGCGGGCGCGCGGTGCGCACGCTGTCGCGCACGCCGCCCGTGTCGGGCAACAACCTGCGGCTGTCGATCGACATCAAGCTGCAGGAGGTGGCGGAAGCCGCGTTCGGCGATCGTCGCGGCGCGCTGGTGGCGATCGATCCGACCACCGGCGACATTCTCGCCTTCGTGAGCAAACCCGGTTACGACCCCAACCTCTTCGTCGAAGGCATCGACTCCGCCAACTGGGATGCGCTCAACACCTCGCCCGACAAGCCGCTCCTGAACCGTCCGCTGCGCGGTGCGTATCCACCCGGATCGACGATCAAGCCGTTCCTCGCGCTCGGCGCGCTCGCTTCGGGCCGGCGCACGCCGCGGCAGGCGATCAGCGACCCCGGCTACTTCCAGTTGCCCGGGTCGTCGTACCGCTTCCGCGACGACAAGCCCGGTGGACACGGGAGTGTGGACATGTACCGCTCGATCGTGGTGTCCTGCGACACCTACTACTACGTGCTGGCGAGCGAGACCGACATCGACGACACCGCGCGTTTCCTGGGCGAGCTCGGATTCGGGCGCAAGACCGACGTCGACATCGAGGGCGAGCTCACCGGCACGTTGCCGTCGCGCGCGTGGAAGCGCGCGCGTTTCGCCGGTGAGAAGTATCGCGAGGAACACCGCAAGTGGTACTTGGGCGACTCGATTTCGGCCGGGATCGGCCAGGGCTACAACAGCTTCACGCCGATGCAGCTCGCGCACGCGATGGCGACCGTCGCCAACGACGGTGTCGCGTTTCGTCCGCACCTCGTGAAGGAGATCGTCAACGTCGCCACCGGCGAGACGCGCAGCGTCGCGCCCACGCCGACCGGGCGTCTCGATGTGAAGCCCGAGTACCTCGCCTTCATCAAGAACGCCTTCGTCGGCGTGAACAAGGAGGGCACCAGCGCGCGTGCCTTCGCCGATGCGAAGTTCACTTCCGGCGGCAAGACCGGTACCGCCCAGGTGTTCTCGCTGAAGGGCGAGAAGTATCTCGCGCACAAGGTCGACGAGCGGCTGCGCGACCACGCCTGGTTCATCGCCTACGCGCCGGCCGACAAGCCGCGCATCGCGCTCGCGGTGCTCGTCGAGAACGGGGGCTTCGGTGCGCAGGCGGCGGCGCCGATCGCCCGCAAGGTGCTCGAATATCACGTGCTCGGCAACACCGCGCCGGGCCCCGCGGCGGCGGTTCCCGGGTCGCCGCACGATATCGAGGATGAGAGCGACTGATGACCGCCGCCTGCCGACCCTCTTGCGTGCGCACCCGATGAAAGCCATCGCCACCACTCGCCTGTCCATGGGGGAGATCACAGCCCGCCTGTGGGAGGTGCTGGCCCGCAATCTCGATCCGTTCCTGTTCACCTGCGCCCTCGCGCTCACCGGTGTCGGGCTGGTGACGCTGTTCTCCGCCGCCGATCAGAACATGGCGCGCGTTACGTCACAGGCGGGGTCGCTCGCCATTGCCATCGTCGCCATGTGGCTCGTCGCCAGCGTGCCGCCGCAGACGCTCGCGCGGGCGGCCGTGCCGCTGTACATCGCGGCGGTGCTGCTGCTGGTCGGGGTGGCGCTCTTCGGGGTGGTCGTCAATGGCTCGCGCCGCTGGCTCAATCTGGGCGTCGCGCGCATCCAGCCCTCCGAGCTCATGAAGATCGCGCTGCCGATGATGCTCGCCTGGTATTTCCAGAAGTTCGAGGGGCGCATCCGCTGGCACGATTTCGCGATCGCCACCGTGCTCATCGCGATCCCGGCGTATCTCATCAAGCGTCAGCCGGATCTCGGCACCGGGCTCCTCATCGCCGCGTCGGGCTTCTACGTGCTGTTCCTCGCCGGCCTGTCGTGGAAGGTCATCGCCGGGCTGGTCGCCGCCGCCGCCGCCGCCGGCCCGTTCATCTGGACCGGTCTGCTGCACGACTATCAGCGAGAGCGTGTGCTGACTTTCATCGATCCCAGCCGCGATCCGCTCGGTGCCGGCTACCACTCCTCACAGGCGTCGATCGCGATCGGCTCCGGTGGCGTCATCGGCAAGGGATGGCTCAACGGTACGCAGACGCACCTCGACTTTCTCCCCGAGCGACACACCGACTTCATCTTCGCGGTATTCGGCGAGGAGTTCGGACTCATCGGCAACGCGCTGCTGCTCGTCCTCTACGTCCTGCTCATCGGCCGCGCGATGATCATCACCGCCAATGCCTCGACGATGTTCGCGCGGCTGCTCGCCGGTGCGGTGACGCTGCTGCTCTTCACCAAGGCCTTCGTGAACATGGGCATGGTGAGCGGCGTCTTGCCGGTGGTGGGCGTGCCGCTGCCCTTCGTCTCCTACGGCGGGACCACGCTGGTGTCGATGTTTATCGGCTTGGGCATCCTCATGAGCGTGCAGGCGCACCGCAAGCTGGTGCATACGTAGCGCGGAGCGAACCCCTTGCGCTCATGGCGCGGGCGCGGACGCGGGGCGCCGCGCGTCGTGGTGCGCTCGCCGCCGGCGGCGACGATTCACGGCGCCGCCGCTAATCCCCTTCGGCAAGGGCCTCGAACACCGCCGGCGTGCGCTCGGCGATGCGCGCCGCGGTGGGCGCGGCCTGCGTGATCCGGTACACGGTCGCCGGCGGCAGGTTCAAGTGGACCTTGCCCACCCGGGTGACGCGCAGTCCCAGGCGATCGGCGAGGCGGCGCGGCACCGGCGAGCGCAGGCCGTAGGTGAACTGGTAGAAGGCGCCGTCCGGCCGCATGCGCCGAAAGGCGGCGCGCAGGATCGCATTGACCTGATGCGCCGGCATGGTGAGGAGCGGCAAGCCGCTCACCACGGCGCCGAGGGGGCGCCCGCCGGCCACGGCGATGTTGCCGAGTTGCCCCGCATCGGTGGTCACCACGAGCGCGCCGGGAAAGCGCTCGCGCAGCACTCGGGCGAAGCGTTCGTCGCATTCGACGAGCGTCAGGTCGCGCGGCGCGATGCCCTTGTCGACGAGCGCCTGCGTGAACACGCCGGTGCCCGCGCCGAGCTCGAGGATCGGCGCATCGGCGACACCGATCCGGCTTACGATCAGGTTGGCCAGCGCGGGGCCGGAGGGTGCGATGGCGCCGACGCGCCGTGGCTTGTCCGACCACGCCTGCAGGAAGAGCCACCAATCGGCGAGCGCCATCAGCGCCAGTCCTCGGCGGCGACGGCGTGCGGCGATGGCGCCGCGCGATGTCCGCTCCCGGCACGCCCGGGTCGTCGGTGCAGGGCGATGGCGTAGATCACGACGGCGAGCGCCAGCGCAAGGAGACCCAGCACCGTCTGCCAAGCGGGGGTGAGGCCGGCGGGATAGATGACCGGGAGGAGGTAGTGGGCGATGAAGCCTTCGCCGTAGCCCGCCTGGCCGGCGCGTGCGCGGGCGGCGTTCTCGAGCACCGTGAGTGGGCAACTGGCGCCGGCCAGCTCGAGCCAAATCACCCACGCGATCGCCGGCAGGTGCAGCCAGGCCCAGCGCGGCCGCCGCAGGACGAGGAGCCCGCCGGCCACGGCGAACGCGATGAAGGCGAGGTGCGCGAGCACCACGGCATCGGCGAGGACACGCCAGAGCACGTCGCGCCCCCGGCCTACCTGCGCGGCAGCGCGCCGGCGAGACCCGGCGCGCTGCACCGGGCGGCGATCGGCGTCTTCGAATCCGGCCGCGTCCGCAGGCGGGGGGTCGCGCATCTCGTCGGGACGGCGGTACCGATGGCGAACGCGCGTAAGGTCGGGGCGGGCATGGGGGGGTGAACGGACGTTCGGCGAGGCGGCCCGCCGATCCGGCGGAAAGAGTACCGGCTGCCGGCCCGTCTGTGAAGCCCTGTCCTCCTCTGGAGGCCGGGCTCCGGCGCGACGTCGATCACCCCGGATCGGGGTTCACCGGCGCGCGGACCCCGGTGCTAGAGTAATTGTCACACGTGCTGCCGGGTGTCCTCCAGCCGCCTCGAAAGCCGCCACATGCGCTTCCTCTGGCCCCAGTATCTCTGTTTGCTCGCCATCGTGCCGCTCCTCGTCGCGGCGTATGTGGCGATATTGCGGCGGCGCAAGCGCAGCGCGGTCCGTTTCGCCGATCTCGGGCTCGTCAAGGCGGCGCTCGGGCCGGCACAGCGCTTCCGCCGGCACCTCCCGCCGCTCCTTTTCGCGCTCTCGCTCGTCGCAGTGCTGTTTGCCGTGGCGCGGCCGACCGCCGTCGTCACGCTGCCGACCGACGCCCGTACCGTGCTGCTGGTGATGGACGTATCGCTGTCGATGCGCGCGACCGATGTCGTGCCGAACCGCATCGTCGCCGCGCAAACGGCGGCCAAGGACTTCGTGCACGCATTGCCGTCCGACATTCGCGCCGGGATCATCACCTTCGCCGGTACGGCGCTCCTCGTCCAGCCGCCGACCAAGAATCGCGACGACCTCGTCGCGGCGATCGACCGTTTCGAGTTGCAGCGCCACACCGCGATCGGCAGCGGGATGATGCTGGCGCTCGCCACGCTCTTTCCCGACGAAGGCATCGATCTCGAGCAGGTGGTATTCGGCAGCAATTGGGGCTCTCGGGACGCGTCGCGGCGCAGCGAGCGCGAGCGACCGGTGAAGCCCGCCGCGAAGAAGGAAGTGAAGCCGGTGCCGCCCGGGTCGTATGCGTCGGCGGCGATCATCCTCCTCACCGACGGCCGTCGCACCATCGGACCGGATCCCCTCGAAGTCGCGCGCATGGCGGCCAATCATGGCGTGCGCATCTTCACCGTCGGCTTCGGCTCGGCCGCCGGCGGTTCCGTCGACATCGACGGGATGTCGATCTACATGCGCTTCGACGAGGAGACGCTGAAGGCTGTCGCGGCGATCACGCAGGCCGAATACTTCCAGGCCGCCAGCAGCGAGGAGTTGAAGAAGATCTACGAAGGACTCAACACCCGCTTCGCGCTGGAGCGCAAGGAGACCGAGATCACCGCGCTGTTCGTGGCACTCGCCGCACTCCTGGCGCTCGCCTCGGCGGCGCTGTCACTCGTCTGGTTCAACCGGATCGTGTGAGCCGGAACGGTCGCGCCGAGGGTGAATCACCCCATGCCGCGGCCGCGCTAAGGCGACTCCGGTGCGCGGACCGCGCCGCTATCCTTTCGACCACTTCTGCAGGTACACGCACAACACGGCACCACCGACCCAGGCGATGCCCATGAGCGGCATCTCGGAGATGAAGGTCCAGATGACGGCATTCACGAGGCACAGCATCACTGCGAACAGGCTGACGAAGATGTTGGCCATGGCGATCGGGTCGGCGGGTTCCGGAGGTCAGCCGCGTCGATTGTAGGGGTTTCCCGGACGCCGGCGCTACCGCGAGGCGCCGGACGGTTGGCGGGGTGGGAAGCGCGTCGCCGGCCGCCGCTGCCGGCCGCATCGCGGCGTGGCGGCGCACCTCAGGCGAGTTCGGCGAGGTCGGCTTCGCACCAGTGCCGCTCGCCCTCGGGAATCCGCGCGAACCAGGCGAACGCCTCGGCACGCATGTCGGCGGCGTCGGCGCGCCGTCCCGCCTCGCGCAGCGCCCGGGCCAGCACGGCATAGGCGAAGAAGCGCTCGAACGCCGGCGCGTCGTTGGCCTGGCATAGCTGCGCGCAGAGCTTGCCCGCGTCGATTGCCGGCCGCGGATCGCTGGCCGCGAGGTGGCTGCAGGCGAGGCGGTAATGCGCCCGCTCCTGCTCGAGCCAGGTGCCGGCAAGGCGCCAGAAGGCCAGTGCGGCCTGCGCCGCCGCGACCATGCCCTGGGTCTGCTCGGGGGTGCGCACCGACTGTTCTTCGAGGGCGACCGCGAGGTTGTTGCCGGTGACGGCGAGGGAACGAAAGGCGGTCGCGCCCGGCGGGAGTTTCGCGGCGAGGGCAACGGCATTCGCATAAGTGGCGAGCGCCGCGTCGAAGTCGCCGCGCCCGGCCAGAGCGCCGGCCGCCGCGGCCAGCACGGCGCTCCGGTCGTCCGCGGTGAGCGCGCCGAGCGCCGCCACGTCACCGCTCGTGTAGCGCAGCGTGGCCACGCCGTGCCGCAACGCTTCCTGCGCCGCTGGCGTCGCACCCAGAACGGGATCGCGGCGCAACGCATCGAGGAGGGCGATGCCACGATGCCACTCGCCGAGGTGCTCGCCCATGACGTGGGTGACGATGCGCGTGTACGCGGGGACGTCGTCGGGTGTCGCGATGCTCGCGATCGCCACCGCCAGGCGATCGGCGACCGCCTGCGGGGCGTCGGCGTGATCCGCCCATGCCTGCTCGATGAACCGCGCGAAGGTCGTCATGGCGATGGCGACGATTGTAGCGTGCGCCGGCGCGCATCATCGCGACGGCCGCGGCCCATAATGCGCGCTCGCATTCACGGGGCAGGGACAGTCATGGCGAGCGGTATTCGCAGGATGGGGGAGTTTTGCTGGATCAATGTCCTCACCCCCGAGCCCAAGGCGGCACGCGATTTCTTCGGGAAGCTCCTCGGCTGGCGCTACGCGATGATTCCGATGATCGGGCAGCGGATCCGGGTGGATGGGCGCGACATCGGCATGCTCTTCGATCTTTCGAGCGCGCAGACCCCCCCGGGGACGCCGCCGCACATCGGAGCGCTGGTCAAGGTCGCGGATGCCGACGCGATCGCTGCCAGGGTCACGGCGCTCGGTGGCCGTGCGCTGCCGCCGTTCGACGTCCTGTTCCACGGCCGCAGCGCGCTGTGCTTCGACGTCAATGGCGCGCACTTCGGCGTCTGGCAGCCCAAGGCCGGACCAGGCACCGACGTCGACAGCGACGCCATCGGCGCCCCGGGCTGGTTCGACACGCTTACCACCGATGTCGAGCGGGGGCAGGCGTTCTACGCATCCTTGTTCGGCTGGACGCCGGAGGTGACCGCGGCGGATGGGCGCGCGTACACCGTGTTCCGGTCGGGCGACGTTCCCGTCGCCGGCATGTACCCGCGGCCGCCGGAAAAGGGCGAGGTCCCGCCGCATTGGGCGGCGCACTTCACCGTCGCCGACGTCGATGCCACGGCGCGTCTGGCGAGCGAACTCGGTGCGACGATCGTCACGCCACCCGCCGACGTACCGCGAGTCGGCCGCTCCTGCGGCATCCGCTCGCCGCAGGGGGTCGTGTTCTACGCGATTCGCGGCGCGACGCCGTAGGCGCGCCGGCGCTCAGCGGGGCGGCGCCGCGTCCGGTGCAGGTGGTGTCGTCGCACAGTGCCGGCACAGGCACGCGCGCCCGCGATCGGCTTCCGGGAGCGCCGCGAGCGCGTCGTGCCGCACGGCAACCGACGTGCACCAGCAGGGGGTGGCGAAATCGCCGCTGCGCGCCGGCGCGCAGTCGTTGGGTTCCCCGCAGCGCGGGCAGCGATGCGCGGGCGCGGGTGTGGCGGTGACGTGCGGCATTCAGCGTGCGGATGGGAGCGTGGCTTCGATCGCGTCGGCGGCGGCGTCCTCGCCGCACTCACGCAGCCCTTCGACCGCGCCGCGCCGGTCACGCTCGTCCTTGTTCTGACTGAGCTTCCACTTCCCGGTGATGCCGGTGATCACCACTTCGATGCCGACGATCTTGCCCAACATCTCGTCGATGTACGCCGGAGGTGCATCGCCCATCTTCCACGGGCGCGCGGCGCCGGTGTGGGCCTCGTGCGCGCGGGTGAGACGGGCGACGACCCCGCGCACGAAGCGTTCGTCGTCGTGGATCGCAAGCGTGCCATGGACGTGCACGACCTGGTAGTTCCAGGTCGGCACCTGACGCTCGGCCGCGCGCTTGCTCGGATACCAGTTGGGCGAGACGTACGCCTGCGCCCCGCGAAAGATCACCAGCACCGCATCGCCCGCGGGCGCCTGCTGCCACAGCGGATTGGCGCGCGCCACGTGGCCGACGAGCCGCCCCTGCGCGCCGCCATCACGATCGAGGAGGAAGGGCAGGTGGTCGGCATCGAGGCCGTCAGGGCCATGACGGACGAGTGCGCCCAGCGGATGCGCGACGATGAGCTCGTGCATCGCCTCCAACTCGTGTTGCGCGAAATGATCAGGGAGATACATGGTGTGGCCGAACGTCGGGTGTCGCGTCGTCACGCGGGCGGCAGGCGAGCATGGTACTCGCTGTCGCGGCGCAGGACGCAAGCGAGGCGTTGCGCGACGGCTAGCGGCGGCGTGCCCTTGGTGGCGGCGCGGGCACCGCCGCGGTCCGGCGCTCCCAGAGCTCCTCGAGCGCGTCGGCGAGCGCGGTCGGCACGCGCACGCCAGAGGTGCGCACGCCCCAGCGAAAGCGCGCAAAGGGCGGCACGGCAAGGTCGGCGTAGGTGAGCGGCGGCAGCATGTGGAGCTCGGTCAGGCGCAAGTCGACGTACTGCGCGGTGACGCCACGAGCGGCCTTCTCCGGCCACCAGTGCGGGCGCGTCACCGGCAGCGTCAGCACGTAGCCGGCGCCGAAGATCCCCTTGGGCGGCACGCCGACCCGCACCAGGAAAGCCCGGCTGCCGACTTCGATCGCGCGCGTGCGCCCCGCGTTCCAGTCGGTGTCGAGGTGGCCGCGGCGCACCACGCGCCGCACGTCGGCAGCGAGTTCCGGCCACGCCCACAGCGACGGATTCCAGGCGAAGAGGTGGGTGGCCACGATCACCCCGGGCCGGGCTGCGGGCCGGCGGCCGGTGCAAGCGCAGGCGGCCGCGGCTGCGCGAACGGCGCGACCCGCTGCCGGCTGCGGCGCCCCGCGGACACGTCAGGGTCGGTGAAGGCGCGCCGGCTCGCGCGTGAACGTGCGCCTGCCCCGCTTGAAGGCGAAGAGCGGGGTGGCGAGCTCGGCGACGGCTTCCTCGGGTGTGGTGCAATCGAGCACCACGAGGTCCGCCGCGCAGCCTTCGGCGAGGCCGTGGTCGGGCACGCGCATGAGCTGCGCCGGACGCCGCGTGATCATGTCGAAGGAATCGCGCATGCCCTCGCGGGTGCCGACGTGGCAGACGTTGGCGTACAGGTTGGCCATGCGCAGGAGCGACGCGTCGCCGAACGGCGTGAACGGATTGAGCACGTTGTTCGTCGCGAGCGAGCAGTTGATCCCGTGGTGCAGCAGATGGTGCGCCGCCAGCACGCCGCGCACCTGGCTGTGCGTCTGCTGGCGGCCCATGAGGAAGAGGTCGGTCGCCGGCAGCACGGTGACCGCCACACCGGCGTCGGCCAGCCGCTTCGCCAGCGCCGCGAAGCGATCGGGCGGCAGGAAGGACATCTTGGTCACGTGCCCGATCGCCACCCGCCCGCCGTAGCGGTGTTTTTCGGTCATCGCGCAGACGTACTCGGTGTCCATCCCGGCGGACGAGTCGCCCAGGTCGAGGTGCATGTCGATGTCGGCGTCGAAGTCGCGCGCCATGCGAAACACGCGGTCGATCTGGGCGTGCGGGTCGGCGTCGGTGTACGGCGCCGCGCCGACGACGCGAGCGCTCCGCGCCAGCGCTTCGCGCATGAGCTCCTCGGTGCCGGGATAGTTGGTGAGGCCCTCCTGTGGGAATACGCAGATCTCGATGTCGACCGCCCAGCGATATGCCGCGGTGAGGCGCTCGATACCTTCGAGGCCCTTGAGGCCGATGACCGGATCGACCTCGACGTGCGTGCGCAGGCGCGTCGTTCCCTGCGCGATCGCCTTCTCGAGCGTGCGGCTCGCGCGCGCGAAGACGTCGTCGGGGGTGAACGCGCGCTTGGCCTGCGACACCTGCGCGATCGCCTCGTCGAGCGTCCCGCGCTCGATGTTGCAGCGGTCGAGGATGCACGACTTGTCGAGGTGGATGTGCGTTTCGACGAAGCCGGGTGCGACGAGCCGTCCGCCGACGTCGAGCCGCTCGCAGTCGGCGTCGATACGGGGCGCGATCGCCGCGATCCGCCCGGCGTCGATGCCGATGTCGACGCTCGTCGATTCGCCGGTCGTTGCATTGTGCAGCACGAGGTCCATCTAGCCTCCGCCGAGATAGGCGCGCTCCAGCGCCGGATCGTCGCGCAGATCGGCCGCGGCCCCGGCGTGCACGATCGCCCCCGAATCCATCACGTAGCCGCGGTCGGCGACCGCCAGCGCCAGCGTG
>JADZAQ010000123.1 GCA_020852555.1 Burkholderiales bacterium | reverse complement strand
TCGTGCGTGATGAAGAGGATCGCCATGCCGTATTCGCGCTGCAGGTCGTCGAGGAGCGCCAGGATCTGCACCTGGATGGTGACGTCGAGCGCGGTGGTCGGCTCGTCGGCGATGAGGAGCTTCGGCCGGCAGGCGAGCGCCATGGCGATCATCGCGCGCTGGCGCTGTCCGCCGGAGAGCTGGTGCGGGTAGGCGTCGACCTTCTTCTCCGGCTCCGGGATGCCGGTGCGGGCGAGGAGTTCGATGGCGCGTCCGCGCGCCTGGTTCTTGCGCAGACCCTCGTGCGTCTCCAGCACCTCGCCGACCTGGTTGCCCACGGTGTAGAGCGGATTCAGTGCGGTCATCGGCTCCTGGAAGATCATCGCGATGTCGCGGCCGCGCACGCCGCGCATCTTGCGCTCGCTCCGCGCCAGGAGATCCTCGCCATTGAAGCGGATCGCACCCTGGTACGACGCGGTTTCGAGAAGACGCAGGATCGACAGCGCGGTGACCGACTTGCCCGACCCCGACTCGCCGACCAGCGCGAACTTCTCGCCGCTGCCGATCGCGAACGACACGCCGTCGACGACGCGCGATACGCCGAAGTTGACGCACAGCCGATCGACTTCGAGGAGAGGCGTGCCGGTGGCGGGAGGCATCGTCTGGGCCATGGCGGTCAGGATTTGCGCGTATCGAAGGCGTCGCGCACCGCCTCGCCGATGAAGGTGAGCAGCAGCAGCGTGAGAACGAGCACGAGGAAGGTCGGCACCGAGATCCACCACGCGTCGAGGTTGTCCTTGCCCTGACGCAGGAGGTCGCCCAGCGACGGCAGCGTGGTCACGCCCAAGCCCAGGAAGTCGAGCGAAGCGAGGGCGAGGATCGCCGCACTCATGCGAAACGGCAGGAAGGTGATCACCGGCGTCATCGAATTGGGCAGGACGTGCCGCCAGATCATCTGGGTGTTGGTGAGCCCCATCGCCCGCGCCGCCTTCACGAATTCGAGCGTGCGATTGCGCAGGAACTCGGCACGCACATAATCGGAGAGCCCGATCCAGCCGAAGGCGCCGAGCACGACGAGGAGCAAGAGCAGCGACGGCTCGAAGATCGAGGCGATGATGATGAGGAGGTAGAGTTCGGGGATCGCATTCCAGATCTCGATCAGCCGCTGCGCGGTGAGGTCGACGCGACCGGCGAAGTAGCCCTGGATCGCGCCGGTCAGGATGCCGAGCAGCACGCCGACGGCGGTGAGCGCCAAGCCGAACCACACGCTGATGCGAAAGCCGTAGATGAGGCGCGCGATCATGTCGCGCCCCGCCTCGTCGGTGCCGAGCCAGTTCATCGCCGACGGCGGCGCCGGCGCCGGCGTCGGGTCGAAGTAGTTGATGCTCTGCCCGCCGTAGGGGATCAGCGTGAAGACCTTGAAGTTGCCGTCGCGCGCGAACTTCTCGGTGATGAACGGATCGTGCCAGTCGGTGGCGGTGCGGAAATCGCCGCCGAAGGTCGTCTCCGGCGGATTGCTGATGACCGGAAAGAACCACTGCCCCTGGTAGCGCGCGACGAGCGGCCGGTCGCTCGCCACGAACTCGGCGAAGGTGGCGACCACGAGCATGACCGCGAAAATGATGAGCGAGACGAAGCCCAGGCGGTTGCGCTTGAAGCGCCGCCACGCCCGCTGGTTGGGCGAGAGCGAGGTCGGCGATGGCGACGGCGACGCACTGGGCAGCGAGTCGACGTCGCGGATCGGATCGTGGTCGATGAGGGCGCTCATGCGGTGACGACCCCCGCGCGTGCCGCCGCGTCACCCCGCTGGGCGTCCGTCACCATCACTTCCCCGCCGCACCGAACTGCACGCGCGGGTCGACCGCGACGTACATGAGGTCGCCGACGAGCTTCACCACGAGGCCGATCAGCGTGAAGAGGAAGAGCGTGCCCATCACCACCGGATAGTCGCGGCGCACGATCGATTCGTACGAGAGGAGTCCGATGCCGTCGAGCGAGAAGAGCGTCTCGATGAGCAGCGACCCGGCGAAGAAGGCGCCGACGAGCGCGGCCGGAAAGCCGGTGATGATGGGAATGAGCGCATTGCGGAAGACGTGCTTGTAGAGCACGCGGCGTTCGGAGAGCCCCTTGGCGCGGGCGACCAGCACGTACTGCTTGCGGATCTCCTCGACGAAGGTGTTCTTGGTGAGCATGGTGACGATCGCGAAGCTGCCGATCGCGTAGCAGATGAGCGGCAGCGTGAGGTGCCAGAAATAATCCGTGATGCGCGCCGGCCACGAGAGGGTCGCCCAGTTGTCGGAGGTGAGACCGCGCAACGGGAACCAGTCGAGGAAGGTGCCGCCGGCAAAGAGCACGATGAGCAGCACGCCGAGCGCGAAGCCGGGCAGCGCGTAGCCGACGAGCACGAGGAGCGTCGAGGCGGTATCGAAGGCGCTGCCGTCGCGCACCGCCTTGGCGACCCCCAACGGGATCGAGACGAGGTAGGTCAGCAGAAACGTCCACAGACCGAGGCTGATCGACACCGGCAGCTTCTCCTTGATGAGCTGCCAGACGTCCTTGTTATGCATGAAGCTGCGGCCCAAATCGAGGCGGGCGAAGTTCCCCATCATCTCGACATAGCGCGTGAGCGGCGGCTTGTCGAAACCGTAGAGTTTCTTGATCTCCTCGATCTGCTTGGCATCGAGATCACGGCTGCCGATGCGGGCGGCGCGGGCACCCTCGCTGCCGACGCCGCGCATCTCGGCAACCAACTGGTCGACCGGCCCGCCGGGGACGAACTGGATAAGAACGAAGGTGACGGTCAGGACCCCGATGAGCGTGGGGATCATCAGCAGCAGCCGCTTGGCGATGTAGCTCAGCATCGGCCGGGGCTCGGGAAGCGACGCAGGATGCGGTGCGCGGTCGGCGAGTGGCTCATGGGGTGCGTAGGCTCCGGCGGGTCAGGACTGCGGCTTGCGCGCGGCGGGGTCCTTCATCCACCAGGTGGCCACCGACCACACCGGCAGGTCGCCGCTCTCGTCGGTCGTGTAGTACTTGGGCACCGGCGGAATGCCGAACTTGTTCCAGTACGACATGAGGTAGGCGCCCGAGAAGAGCTGCGGCACCTGGTAGTGCCCCTGCATCACGATGCGATCGAGCGCGCGGGCGGCATCGCGCAGCTCGTCGTAGGTCTTGGCGTTACTCATCGCCTCGAGCATCGCGTCGACGGCGGGGTTCTTCAGGCCGCGGAAATTGCCGGAGCCGGGGGTGTCGGCCGCCTTCGAGCCCAGGAGCTCGGTGTAGTCGAGCGCCGAGGGAATCGTGAAGTCGGGGGTGCGGATGGTGACCACGTCGAAATCGAAGGCTTCGAGGCGCTTCCGGTACAGCGCGAAGTCGACGAGACGTGGAGTCATCTTGATGCCGAGCTTGGCGAGGTTGCGCTGCCACACCACGTTGCGGAAATTCGACGGCTGCACTTCGAGGTACTCGAACTCGAAGGGTTCGCCCTTGGCATTGCGCATCACGCCGTCGTCGCCGATCTTCCAGCCGGCTTCCTCGAAGAGCGTGCGCGCCTTCTTCAAATTCTCGCGCAGCGCATTGGGGCTGGTATCGGTGCGCGGCGGTACGTAGGCCTCGCCGAAGACCGCCGCCGGCAGCGTGGCGCGGAAGGGCTCGAGGAGCTTCAGTTCGCCCTCATTCGGCAAGCCCTTGGCGGCGAAATCGGAATTCGAGAAGAGGCTGTACGCACGGTGGCGCAAACCGTAAACATTGATCTTCTCGAAGTCGTAGGTGTAGTCGAGCGCCTCGCGGACGCGGATGTCCTGGAACATCGGCCGGCGCAGGTTGAGGAGGTACGCCTGGAACCCCTGGCCCATGCCATATTCCCAAGCCCTCTTGACAATGCGACCATCGCGCCACTTGGCGCCGTCGTGGCCGCGCACGTACTGCTGGGGCACGAACTCCTGCAGGAGGTCGAATTCGCCGGCCTTGAACGCCTCCATACTGACCGCGCGGTCACGGTAGAGGCGATACACCACGTGGTCGAAGTTGAACATCCCCTTGCGCACCGGCAGGTCGCGCGCCCAGTAGTCGGGATTGCGCTTGAACTCGATACCGCGGCCGGAATCGGTGCGCTCGATCGTGTACGGCCCGGTGGTGATCGGGTACTCGGTCACGATCTCATCGAAACGCTTGGGCTTGCCATCCGCGCCCAGACCCCACTTGGGCGAGAAGACCGGGATGCCGGCGATGATGAAGACGTTGTCGTCGGTACGCTCCTCGAGGTCGAAGCGGATCGTGCGCTCGTCGAGGATCGCGCCGAACTTCACCTTGTCGAGGGAGGCGCGCACGGCGGGCGCCGCCTCCTTGCTGGTCAGCATGTCGAACGAGTACTTGATGTCGGCGGCGGTGACCGGGTCGCCGTTGTAGAACTTCGCCTTGGGGTTGATGCGGAAGGTCACCGACGACTTGTCCGGCGCAACCTTGATGCCTTCGGCGAGAAGGCCGTAGATGGTGTCGGGCTCGTCGCCCGAGCGCACCGCGAGCGTCTCGAACATGAGGATCGACACGCCGGTGGGCGGACTGCCCTTCAGCGTGAACGGATTGAACTTGTCGAAGCTCGTGCGCCGGTCCGGATTGCCGAGGTAGAGCGTGCCGCCCTTGGGCGCATCGGGATTGACCCAGTCGAACGCCTTGAAGTCCTTCCCGTACTTGGGCGTGCCGCCGAAGGCGACGTAGGCGTACGACCAGGTCCCGTCGGCGGGTGCGGCGGCCGCGGGCTTGGCGGCGACGCCATCGTTGCCCTGGGCGACCGTGGGCGGCGGGGGCACGGTGGCGGCGGTGGCGGCGAAGCACCACGCCGCGCTCGCTGCCACGAGCAGGCGACACAGACGCGGAGTACGGGCGGTCGCTTGCGACATTATCGAGGGCTCCGTGGCCAAAGGCTCACGTATAGCCGGGTGGGCTTAACGTCGGCTTAGGGGGGCTGCTTGGGGACGGGTCGGACGGCGGGCGCTATTGTCCCACGACCGCGCGGGTCAGCGCATCGGCGAAGAGCCCGGCCACGTCGAAGCCCGTCTGCTGCGTGATCTCGACGAAGCAGGTGGGCGAGGTCACGTTGACCTCGGTCAAGCACGAGCCGATGACGTCGAGGCCGACCACGAGGAGGCCCTCGCGCCACAGGATCGGCGCCACCGCTTCGGCGATCTCGCGGTCGCGGGCGGTGAGCGGCCGCGCTTCGCCGCGCCCGCCGGCAGCCAGGTTGCCGCGCGTCTCGCCGGGCTTCGGGATGCGCGCGAGGCAAAAGGGGACGACCTCGCCGCCGATCACCAGGATCCGCTTGTCGCCGTCCATGATCTCGGGGAGATACTTCTGCGCCATGACCGTCGTGGCCCCGAGGTGCGAAACCGTCTCGATGATGACGTTGCGGTTGGGATCGGACTCGGCGACGCGGAAGATCGAGGCGCCGCCCATCCCGTCGAGCGGCTTCACCACCACGTCGCCGTGGCGGTCGACGAATTCGCTCACCAGCGACGTGTCGCGGGAGACGAGCGTCGGCGCCATGAACTGCGGGAAGCGGGTGATGGCGAGCTTCTCGTTGTTGTCGCGAATCGCCTGCGGCCGGTTGAAGACGCGCGCGCCGGTGCGCTCCGCGGCTTCGAGGAGGTACGTCGAGTAGACGTACTCCATGTCGAACGGCGGATCCTTGCGCATGATCACCGCGCCGAACGAGGCGAGCTCGCGGCGCACCGGCTCGCCCGCGCGGTACCAGTCGTGATCGTCGGTGGTGACCTCGAGCGCGCGGACACGCCCCGAAGCGCGGCCTTCGTCCCAGAGGAGGTCGCGCTGCTCGAGCGCGAAGAGGCGGTGGCCGCGGCGCGCGAGCTCGCGCATCATGGCGACACTCGAGTCCTTGTAAGCCTTGAGCTCGGGCAGCGGATCGACGACGAAGGCGAAATCCATGGCGCTACGGTAGCACGGGGGCATGCGGTTACCGGGCGAGCCAGTCGGCGAGGAGCGCCGCGGTGGTGGCGCGCGCAGACGCGAGCCAGTCGCGTGCCGCGACCCGTACGCGCTCGCGATCGCCCTCGTCGCGCAGGTATTCGACCGGCGACTTGCCGTCCACCCGAGCGAGCAAGAGCGCGGGCAGGAGCCGCGCGGTGCGCGCGAGGACCCTATCCGCGGGCTCCCAGGTCACTTCGGCTGCGTAAGCGTCGACGAGTGCGGTGAATGACACCGCCAGCGCGTCGCGCCGATCGGGGCGCGCGAGCATCTTCAGGAGCAGGTGATTGAGACAGAAAGCGAGGTCGAAGGCGGGGTCGCCGTACCACGCGCACTCGGCATCGAGGAAGACCGGCCCCGCGGGGCCGACCAGGATGTTCTTGGGGCTCACGTCGCCGTGCACGAGGACGTGCCGGGTCGATGCGGTGGTGGCGACGATGGCGAGGATCGCGTCCGCCTGATCGGGATGCGCCCGAGCCGCCGCTTCGAGATACGGCTCGAGGCGCAGTGCGTGGAAGAGATCGTCGGTGGCAAACGCGCGGGCGATCGCCGCGTCCCCTGCCGTGACCGCGTGGATGCGCCCGAGCGTCGTGCCCACCGCGCGGGCCACGGCGACGTCGACCTCGCCGTCGAGGAGCTGCGCCTTCCACAGCGGATACGTGGCGCCGGGCAGGAAGTCCATCGCGAAGAGGTTGCTCGCCTCGTCGCGGGCGATAGGGTGCGGGCAGGCGCCCGGCAGGCGCTCGTCGACGAGCGAATACCAGTCCCATTCGTGCACGCTGCGCTCGACAGGGACGATCCACTCCGCCTGCACCTTGAGGCGGGGCAGCGCGCGCTTCACGGCGATCGTGCGGCCGGGCAGATCGATACGCCAGATGTCCGACGACACCCCGCCGGTGAGCGGCGTCATCGCCGCGCGCTCCCCGCTACGCAGCAGACCCATGCGCACGAGCGCGGCAACGAGATCGGGCGGCGGCGGGGGAGCGGCGAGGACTGACATGTCCGGATGATGCCGCAGGACGTCGCCCGCGGCCCGCAACGGCTTCACGACGGCAATGCCACGTGCCCGTCGGCGATCTCCACCACCTGCTGCGCGCACTCGGCAAGATCGTCCGGGTCGTGCGTGATGAAGAGCATGGGGACGCCGAAGCGCTGCTGCACGGCGACGAGTTCGCCGCGCAACCGCTGCCGCAGCGTCGTGTCGAGCGCCGCGAAGGGCTCGTCCAGGAGCAGCAGCCGCGGCTTGGCGAGGAGCGCCCGGGCGAGCGCCACGCGCTGGCGCTGCCCGCCGGAGAGCTGCTCGGGGTAGCTCGCGCGAAGCTCGGCAAGCCCGAAGGTCGCGAGCAGCTCGTCGACCGCGCGCCGGCTCTCGACACTGCGCGGCTGCGGGTACCCGCGAGCATCGGCCGCGGCGACGTTGCCCTCCACCGTGCGATGCGGAAAGAGCGCGTAGTCCTGGAAGACGTAGCCCACGTGGCGCCGGCGCGTCGGCACGTCGATGCCGCGTGCCGCATCGAACCACACTTCGCCGTCGATCGCGATGCGGCCGCGATCGGGTCGCACCAGCCCCGCGATGCAGGCGAGCGTCAACGATTTGCCGGCGCCGGAGGGGCCGAAGAGCGCCAAGCGGTCGACTTCGGCCGCGAAGCGCGCCGCGAGCGTGAAGCGCCGGCCCTGGGCGACGACCTGCTTGCCGATGTCGATGTCGAAGCGCATCGGAGAAGCCTACGGTGCGTGGACGCACGCACCGCCGCGGCAGGACGTCACAGCGGCACGATGCGGCTGCGCCCGCCGCGCACCGCGTGACTCGCCGCCACCAGGAGCACGATGCACACCGCGGAAGCGATCAGCACCAGCGTGTTGGCGAGCGCATCGTCGCCGGCGTGCACCGCCTCGTAGATCGCGATCGACATCGTCTGCGTGCGTCCGGGGATGTTGCCCGCGACCATGAGCGTGGCGCCGAACTCGCCGATCGCGCGGGCGAAGGCGAGCATCGCGCCGGCGACGATGCCGCGCCACGCAAGCGGCAGCGAGACGCGCACGAAGACCGTCCATTCGCCGTAGCCCAACGTGCGCCCGGCGTTCTCGAGGTTGCGATCGACCGCCTCGAAGGCGGTGCGCGCCGCCTTGAAGACGAGCGGAAAGGCGACGACGGTTGCCGCCGCGACCGCGCCCTGCCAGGTGAAGATGAGCTCGATGCCGAGCGTGCCTTCGAGCCAGCGGCCGAACGCGCCGTGACGGCCGAAGGCCACCAGCAGGTAGTAGCCGAGCACGGTCGGCGGCAGCACCATCGGCAGCAGGAGGAGCGCATCGACGGTATCGCGGCCGGGAAAGCGCACCCGGGCGAGGAGGAGCCCGGCCGCGATACCGAGCACCGCCGCGAAGAAGGTGGCCCACAACGCGACCTTGAGCGTCAGGAGCAGGGGGACGAGTGCGGTATTCATGGCCGATGGCGCGCGGCGCTCTTCACGGGGCGCGGAAGCCGTACTTGCGCAACTCCGCCTGCCCGGCGTCGCTCGCGACCAGCGCGACGAACGCCTTCGCGAGGGCGGGATGCTTCGAATCCTTGACCGCCGCGATGGGATAGCGCACCGGCGTGGACGTCGGCACGTCGAAGACGACCTTCACCTTGTCGGGCATGATCGCCGCGTCGGTCGCGTAGACGAAACCCGCGTCCGCCTCGCCGCGTGCGACGTAATCGAGAACCTGACGGACGTTCTGCGCGAAGACGAGGCGCGACTCGAGCGACCCCCACAGCTTCGCGGCATCGAGCGCTTCCTTCGCATAACGACCCGCGGGGACCGATTGCGGGCTGCCGAGCGCGATCCTGCGATAGCGCTCCTGGGTCAGCTCAGCCAGGGCAGCCGGTGCCGGCCCTCGCCCGGGGACCACGAGCACGAGCGCGTTGGCAGCGAAATCGCGGCGCGTGCCGGCGAGGATCGCGCCGGCGGCTTCACCACGGTCCATCGCCGCCTGATCGGCCGACGCGAAGACGTCGGCCGGCGCGCCCTTGACGATCTGCGTGACGAGCACGTCGGAGGCCGCGAAATTGAACGTCACCTTGACGCCGGCGTTCCTCGCCTCGAAGTCCTTGCCGATGTCGCGGAAGGCGTTGGTCAGGCTCGCCGCCGCGGAGACGACGATCTCCTGGGCAGCGGTCGGGGCGGCGAGGGCGAGGGTCAGGGCAAAAGTGGCGAGCAGATGCACGTCGTATTCTTTCAGATATGACGAGACGCGCAATATACATGAAAATATTACGATGATCGGCCGGCCGCGGCGATGGACGACTCGCCGCCCCCTGCGCCCGGTGTGTCGCGCCACCGTGGATCACGTGGATTCGCCCGGACTACCCGCAAGCGCCTTCACCCATCGCAGGTCGGCGGCGGCCGCCCGTGCCGCGGCAGCTTCGATGCGCCGGTAGCGGACGACAACCTCCTCGCCGAGCGGGGTGAGCGTCGCGCCTCCGCCGCGCGCGCCGCCCGCGCCCGCCGTCACCACCGGCGCCCGGATAGTGCGATTCATCGTATCGACCAGGAGCCACGCGCGGCGATACGACATGCCGAGCGCCTTCGCTGCCGCGGTGATCGAGCCGGTGCGCACGATCGCTTCCAGGAGGTCGACCTTGCCCGGCCCCAGCACGATCTCGCCGCCGCGGGTGAGGCGCAGCCGAAAGCGCGCCTGGACGGTGTCGCTCGCCGCGGTCATCGCTGCGCATCCCCCGCGGTGGCGGGGGTTCCTGCGGTCGTGACCTCGAGGCGCGCGTCGGGATAGAACGTGGCGAGGAGCGCGAGCGTCGTCTCGCGCAGGAGTGCGGCCACGCGGTCGGCGACCTGCGTGGCGTCGGTGGCGCCATCGGCGGTGGCCAGCGCCGCCGACCACTCGTCGCGGCGTGCCGCCACTGCCTCCTGCACGTGCTCGCGCCAGAACGCCGGCGACTCGCGCTCCTCGTAGTCGCCGCGGCCGCGCCCGTAGTGTGCGATGGCGAGATAGCGCAACAGGACGACCTCGACCAGCCGCAGCAGGAATGCGGCATCGAAGCGCAGCGCATCGTCGGTCTGGCCGCGGGCGACGTTGACCGCACGCGCCACGCCGGCGCCGCCCAGCGCACCCAGCACGGCGCCGGTGAGTATGCCGGCGCCGAAGGTGAGTCCACCCGCCGCGAGATCGGCGGCAAGTCCCGCGGCGGCGCCAGAGAGCACGCCGCCCATCGCCGCCGCCTTGCCCTCGTCGACCGGCCCCTCGCGCGCGATGTCGCGCTCGAAGCGCGCCTCGACGTCGGCCGCGGCACGACCGGCGAGCCCGTGGATCGCGACGAGTTCGTCCATCGCCGTGCGCATGTTCGCGGCGAGATCGCGGGCGAGCGCCGCAGCGGCGCGTGCCTCGTCGCCCCTGGCAGCGTCGCCGGCGATGCCGATCGCCGCACCCACGCGGCGCAGCATCGCGGGCCGCGGCACGACCACGCGGGCGCACGCCGCCGCCGCCACCGGCCGCGCGATCGCGCGCATCGCGGTGTCGAAGACAGCAAGGCGTTGCGTCCGCCACGCCTGCGCGAGGTGCGCGAACGCGTCCGCCTTGTCGGCGGGCACCAGCGCGCCGATGGCGTCGAGGAGGGCGAACTCCTGCGGCCAGCAGCGGGTGAAGGCGTCGAGGACGAGCACGTCGCGCACCTGCGCGTGGCCGGCGAGCACGGCGCGCCAGCGAGCCGCCTCGGCGGCCTCGGCGGCGGGTGCGCGCGGCGTCCCGGTCTGGTTGAGGAGCACCAGCACCGGCTTTTGCACCCAGGCGAGCACCGCGAGCTCGGGGCCGAGGTAGCCCGCGTCGACCGGGTCTTCGGCGGCGTTGACGAGATAGAGGACGACGTCGGCCTCGTCGCGGACGTTGCGCACCGCGAGCTGCGTGAGATAGAACGCGCGGTCGCGGAAGCGATCCCACACCTGCGTCAGGAACCAGCCGGCGGGGTTGCCCTCCTGCCCCAACCGTCGCGCGAGCCGTGCGCTGTCGCCAAAGCCCGGCGTATCGGCGAGCAGCAGCGCATCGCTATCCGCGGTCTCGACCAGCGGAAACGTCTCGGCGAGCGTGGTCACGTGCGGCGCGTCGCGCACCTCGCCCACGTCGCGGCCGAGGAGCGTGCGGGCGAGCGTGGTCTTGCCGGCATTGGTGTGCGAGACGAGGCTGAGCGTGATGGTCGTCATGGGTGAGCGCGGTGCTGCGTATTACGCGAGCGCCGCATCGAACGCCGCCTCGGCTTTCGCGACGTCGGGATGCGCGAGGTCGACGAAGACGAGGCCCTGGCCCGCTTCCGCGGCAAACGCCGTCCACAACGCGCGCCGCTCGTCGCGACGGCGCGCGTCGTCCGGGAAGCGCGCGACGAGCGACGCCTCATCGACGACCACCACCAGCGGCCGCCCGAGCGCCGCGAGCGTGGCGAGGAAAGCGCCGTGCGTCTCGCGCTCGGGCGTGGCAGTGGCGTTGAAGAGCGCCAGCAGCGGATGCGCGCCGCCGTGCGGCACCGTGGGACCGACCGCCTCGTTGCCGTAGGCGACGGCCGGCGCGACGCGCACCCGCACGCTGCCGCCGAGCGAGCGCGCGACGAGGGTGGCGAGGGTCGCTTCGGCATCGGCGACAACCGCGAAGCTGTACGGCACTGCGTCGACGACGACCGGGCCGTGGGTGAAGCCGCGCAGCAGTCGCGCGAAGTACGGATCGGCGAGGTCGTCGACGAGATGCCGCGCGCGGTAGCGCTCGATCATGCCCGACAGCGCGGCGAACAGGAGCCGCGGCACGACGACGACCACCGCGACGGTGGCCGCCATGAGATGGAGCCACAGCGCGGCATTCTCGCTCGCCGGGGCGCGGATCGCCGCCACCTGCGCGATGTCGGGGACGGCGAGCCGCGCCACCCAGGCGCCTGGTGCGTAGAACGCGGCGACGATCGCGCGCACCGCCGCCGGATCGAGGAACGTGCTCTCCCAGGTCGCGCGATACTCGAGGCCCAGTCCGCGCACGTACAGCCCGGCGATAACGCCCAGCGCGAGCACCGCGGAAGCGATGTGCAAGAGGCGCGCGGCGCGCATCGCGTACAGCGGCCCGGCGCGGGCGATCCAATCGTCGGCGAACGCGGCCAGCGCGCGCGCGGTGGTGTCGTCGCGGCCGCGGCGCACGCGACGCGCGCTCCCGGCGAGCCACACGACCGTACGGCGCAGTGGTCCGGGTGACGCCGTGGCGCCGTAGCGCACGACGTAGCCGCCGGCGAGCACCAGGTACACGGCGAGATTCCACACCACGAGCGGCAGCACCGGCGAATGGAGGATGTTGACGCGGTGCGTGCCGCCGATGAGATTCGCCACTACGCCGACCGCGAACGCGACGAGCGCGAGCGCGACACCCACCCACGGGCGCCAGCGCCACCCGCGCGCGAAGCGCACCAGCACATCCTTGCGCTGCATGAGCCGCTCGTCGGCGAGCCGTGCCCGGGTGGCGATGAAGGTCGCCGGATCCGCGTCCTGGCCGACCACCTCGGCCGCCGCCCGCGTCGCCCACGCGCGATCGTCGTCGGTCCAGGCGACGCGCTCGCGATCGGTCGTCTCGATCGCGCGCAGCGCGGTCACGGCAAGGGCGGTGCGTTCGTCCATGGCGACAGGGTCCGCCGGCATGATGCACGAAACGGCACGAGCCCGTCGCGCTGGCGGCGAGCCCGGCCGGCGTCTATCCCTTGCGCCGCCGCGGCGGCAACGCCTTCGGCTCGAGCGCCGGGCGTGTCCCGAAGTCCGGCAGTGCGGGCTGCGCCTTCGCCGCGAGATCGAGCGCGGTGACGAGCGCCACCTCGAGCTGCCGATCGCGTCCGGCACACGCGTCCTGCGGCGCGTTGTCGATCTCGATGGTGGGATCGGTGCCGTAGTTCTCCACCCCGAAGCCCACGTCGCGGAACCAGAACGAGAACTCGGGTTGCGTGGTCTCAGTGCCGTCGACCAGGCGATGCCGCGGCCAGATGCCGATGACCCCGCCCCAGGTCCGCGTGCCGACGAGCGGCCCCAGCGCCATCAGCTTGAAGTTGTGCGAGAAGATGTCGCCGTCGGAGCCGGCGTGCTCGTTGGTGAGCGCCACCACCGGACCCGCGAGCGCCTCGTCGGGATACGGTGACGGCCGCATCCAGCGCGCGAGCGCGTAGCCGGTGCGCTTGCGCGCGATCTTCTCGAGCAGGAGCTGCGAGACGTGGCCGCCGCGGTTGTAGCGCAGGTCGACGACGAGCGCGTCGCGGTCGCACTCGCCGCCGAAGTAGCGGTGGAACTCGGCAAAGCCCGCCGACTGCATGTCGGGCAGGTGCAGGTAGCCCACGCGCCCATGGCTCGTCGCGTGCACGTAGGCGCGATTGGCCTCGACCCACTCGCGATAGCGCGCCGGCACCTCGTCGGCGAGCGTAGTCACCGTCACCTGTCGGCGCCCCTGTAGGCCGTCGAGCGTCAGCCCGACCTTGGCGCCCGCCTGGTGGACGAGGAGCGCCTGCGGCGGCACGGATGCCGAAACCGGCTGGCCGTTCACCGCGACGATGCGCTCGCCCACCTTCGCGGCGACACCGATCGCATTGAGCGGCGAGTCGGCCATCCGGTCCCACGCGTCACCGGCGACGATCGAGACGATCTCGTAGCCGCTGCCGTTCGCGGCGAGCCTGAGCGTCACGCCGAGCTGGCCGAGGCTCCACGGCGGCGGGCGGCGATGGTCGCCGCCCATCTCGTAGGCGTGCGAGGTGCCGAGCTCGCCCTGCAGTTCCCAGATGAGGTCGGAGAGCTCGCCGCGCGTGGCGACACGGGGGAGGAGCGGCGCGTACTTCGCGTAGACCGCCTCCCAGTCGACCCCCGACATGTCGGGCGTCCAGAAATGGTCGCGCTGCAGGCGCCAGACCTCGCGCAGCATCTGGCGCCACTCGGCGCCAGGATCGACCGCCGCGCGGATGCGCTCGAGATCGAGCCAGCCGCTCGTGCGGCTCGGCGTGCTCTCCTTCGCTTCGGGGCCTTCGAGCTTGCGATTGGCGGGGATCGCGCGCAGGCGCTTGCCGTCGCGTACGACGAGCGTGGTGGCATCGGCGGCGAGGTCGAACACCTCGACGCGCTCGGCGATCGT
This sequence comes from Burkholderiales bacterium, assembly GCA_020852555.1. GTDB lineage: Bacteria > Pseudomonadota > Gammaproteobacteria > Burkholderiales > Casimicrobiaceae > VBCG01. The sequence continues at coordinate 4,045 of JADZAQ010000123.1, read as the reverse complement.
CTCGGCGCGCAGCGTCTGGAAGTCGAAGAGCTCGAGCCGACCCGGGCCTTCGCGATGGCCGCCGCGGCCGTGCGCGCCGACGATCGGCAGCACCGTCCAGATCACCTTGTTGCCGGCCACCCCGGCAATCTGCCCGAAGCGGTTCTCCGCCACCGGAAACGGCGCCACGCGGCGCGCGAGTCCGTCGATATCGACACGTACCGTCACCGCCTCGTCGGCCTCGGCGGCACCTTTCTTGCGCGACTCGGCGTCGCCGTTGCGCAGGCCCCGCGGCGCCGGCTCGAACGGTGGCGCGGCATCCGCCGCCAGCGCCACGAGGTACGGCCGCGCGGCACGCGGAAACGAGAGCTCGAACTGCACCGCGTCGTACACGGGGTCGAAAGTGCGCAGCGACAGGAAGTAGAGAAACTTCCCCGTGGGATCGAACGCCGGCGCGTAATCGCGGAATTCGGGGTCGGTCGCGAGCACGCGGACCTTGTCGTCGATTCCGTAGAGCTTGATCGCGACGTGCCGGGCGTCGGTCCAGTAGGTATAGGCGAGCCACTTGCCGTCGGGCGACCAGGCGAGATCCTCGGTGCGTCCATGGTCACTGCGGTCGATCACCGCGTGCTCACCGGTGGTCACGTCGCCGACGATGACCTCGTTGCGATGGTTGCCGATGGCGACGAGGCTGCCGTGCGGCGCCGCCTTCATGGTGATCGCGCGGCCGATGTCCCACGGCTGCGCCTGGGTGACGCCGCCGCACCACGACTGCACGCGCTCCTCGCCGCTCTCGTCGCTCACCGCGACCACCGTGGTGCCGTCGGCGAGCCACTGCGGGTGGCGGTGGCGCACCCCGTCGGGAATGCCGAACTGGCGCACCGGCCCCTCCCACAGCGCCATCGTGAAGGGCTTGCCGCGCACGTCGAGCGCGACGCTGTGCCCCGCCGGGTGCGCGTGGAAGCCGCCGAGGCTATCGGCCGTGCTCACGAACTTGCGCGCCGCCTGCGTGCGCGCGCTCGGCACCTCGATCGCGAGCTTGCGCGTCGCATCGGTGGCCGGGTCGTAGCGCCAGAGCTCGGCGCCGCACTGGTAGACGATGCGCGTGCCGTCGGTCTGCGCGAAACGCGCGTAGAAATCGGCGTGGTCGGTGTGCCGGGTGAGGTCGCGACCGTCGGGGGTGACCGAGTAGAGATTGCCGACGCCCTCGGCATCGCCGAGGAAGTACACGCGATTGCCCACCCACATCGGGCTCGTGACGTTGCCGGCAAGCTCCGTCATGCGCCGGAATTGCCCGCTGCCGGCGGCGTCGATCCACAGATACCCGGCGGTGCCGCCGCGGTAGCGCTTCCAGCGCGCGGGATCGGAGGTATTGCGGCCGATGACGAGCGCGTTGCCCGGGCCGTAGGCGAGGTGGTTGACCTGGCCCCACGGCAGGAGCTCCGGAAGACCACCCGCCACGTCGATCGTGTGCGCGCGATAGTTGCGGAAGAACGGTTGGCCGTGCGTGGTCACGAAGAGGATGCGCCCCTCGGGTGTGAAGCCGCGCACCTGCACGTCGGGGCCGAGCCAGGTCATCCGCCGCGCGGGGCCGCCCTGCGCGGGCATGAGATACACCTCCGGGTGCTGCTCGTCGCGGCCCACGAAGGCGAGCCACTGCCCATCGGGCGAGAGCGCCGGCGTCGACGGCTCGCCCAGGCCCGCGGTGAGCCGCAGCGCCACGCCGCCGTCGACGCTCACCCGCCAGAGGTCGTCGTCGCAGACGAAAACGAGGGTTTCGCCGCACAGCGTGGGCTGACGCAGATAGCCTGGAGTCATGGGGATTTCCGGGTGACGTGAGGGCGTGCCGCGAGCCTCGTGGGCCGGGCGCCGGGGTTACGGATGGGGAACGAATGGTACGGCATCATCCGTCCGTCTGATTGCGCACGACAGGGTCTCGTGCAGGGTGCTGGCGCGCATGACCCCTCCTCGGACCTCCCTGGCCTCCAGCGCCCTGGCATCGACCGCCATGAGCACGAACGCCGCCGGCAGCCACTCGAAGACGAAGACGAATGAAAATTGCATAAACCCATCAGATAGGTTACTATGCCAACGCTTTTTTCCGTCAGAGCTTACCGGATAGTGATCCGGACGAACGATCACACCCCCGCCCATGTACATGGGCTGGGTCCGGACGGAGAAGTCAAGATCGAGCTGGGCGATACCCCGGCCGACATGCGCCTTGTGTACAACCTTGGCGTGTCGAGAAAGGATCTGGTCGCCATTGTTGACGAGGTAGGACGGCGACATCGAGAGTGCTACCTGGCATGGGGAGCCATTCATGGACGCTAAATCGCGCGCACATAAACTGGTTGACGCGCAGCTTGCTGCGGCGAACGCTGCCGGCCGCGCGTTGGCCAAGAGCGGCGAACGTGCGATTGCGGCAGCCTACGTGCCACGCGATAACCGACTCCAGGTTGAACTCGCCTCCGGTATCGCCCTGCTGATCCCGATCGGACGCGTCCAAGGCCTCGCCGACGCCAAGCCGTCTGCCGTCCGGAAGGTCGAAATCACCGGCAGGGGACTGGGGCTGTACTGGCCCAGCCTGGATCTCGACCTCAGCGTGCCGGACCTGGTGGCCGGCTGTTTTGGCAATGAAGCGTGGATGCGTATGCTGGCACAGCACGCAGGGCGAGCTACCTCGCCGGCGAAGGCCGCTGCGTCCCGCGAAAACGGCAAGAAAGGCGGACGCCCCCGCAAGACACCGACGCCAACGGTTGCCCTGGCTTGACCCCAGGACTACTACGAGCAGCGCTATCGCGAACGCGTGCTGCGTGCGCTGTCCCAGCGCGCCGCCAAGCTCGGCCTGAAGATACTCCCGATCGAGCAACCATCCTGAAAACCAATTTCCAATTCAATCACTTGAAGGGAGACTCTTGCGAGACGTTACCGGCTCGGTGAACACCCGCGAGTGTAGTGCTGCACTCTTATAGGAACTTATGCGCTTACTACCTCTCCAATGCTGTACTACCAAGCAGAACGGAGAGAGCAAATGGGACTTGCCGCCAAGATCGTGTTGACTGATGGAGCTAGCCGAGTTGACGAAGCTCGCTCGCTTGAAGCTGACAAGCGTGGGGCTGTCGTGTGGGGCAACTTCGCAACGCCCACCTCGTACTCCCGCGAAAGAAATGCGAGGTGGGAGCGAGTTCGCCCACTTCGCGAGCGAGCAATAGGTCAGGGCATCGCGTCGCACCGAGCTCGACACTCGAACTGCGCAGCCACCACTGCGGCTGCGCAGAGAGCACCTGCTGTCGGATTTGCCATACCCATCGGGATACAAAGTAGGCCAGCAGCAATAGCGGTGTCGTCGCAAATATCCTTACACGCTTGCATCCGCTCAGCACGGGTTAGCCCACCCTGCGGCGGGCCCCCATAATAGTAGTCATAGCCGACCCACGAGTCTGCTACGCTTCCACGAATTTCGCCAATTACTTGGATCCACTCCGTGTAATCCACTTCTTGGATCTTCGGAACAACGCCCGATGGTGTGGCCGGCCTCATGACTTGCTCAACACGCTGCCCACCGAAAATGTAAGCAGGAACTACGGGAACCCAGGGGCCGTCGTCAAATTTGTACGCAGATGGATACTTATCCCTACCCGTCGGGCCATACTGAATGACGACGGTGTGCCGCGTCGTGTTCATGGTAATGATCCGCCCCCACTGATCGAGGTCCACGACGGGCAATGTGACGCCATTGCGGGTGATTGTCTTGATTTCGCTTCTGGTCAGATCATTAACATCGCTACCATTCGCGCCATAGACGCAGGCCGAAGCTGCCAGCGTCATTCCGATAATGCCAATTCTCAAGTGACGCAACATTAAATCCTCCAATGTGAGATGCGACGATTGTTTAGTAGTTATGTCAAAAGCGAAATTCGTCGTTGTTTCGCTCTTTGTCTTACATTCCGCACATCGACAGACGCATTTGGAGTGAATTTCCGGAGACGCGGCCGGAAGGCTGGGGCGTCACGCGCAGACGCGGTAGGCGTGCGCGGGGACTCCGAGCAACGCGAGGACTTGGCGT
>JADZAQ010000122.1 GCA_020852555.1 Burkholderiales bacterium | reverse complement strand
TCCTCTTCATCGCGCTGGGCATCTTCGCCATCACCGTGGGTTCGAACTACACGCTCGGCAGCGCGGCGCGGATGGGGCCGGGGTACTTTCCACGGATCCTCGGCATCCTGCTCATCGTCCTCGGCGCCGCCATCACGTTGAACGGCCTGCGCGTCAAGGGCGAGGCGATTCCACCGTGGAACTGGCGCGCGACCCTCGTCGTGCTCGGCAGCGTGGTGGTCTTCGGCTATATCGTCGAAAAGGTCGGCGTCGCGATCGGCACCGTGTTCCTCATCGTCGCAGCGGGCGCGGCAAGTCACGAGTTCCGGCCGGTCGAAGCGGTGATCTCGGGGATCTTCTTCGCGGCGCTGGCGGTGGGCGTGTTCGTGATCGGGTTGAGTCTCCAACTCCCCATCTGGCCGCAGTTCGGTCACTAGGACGGGGGCAGGCACATGGAACTCGTCAGCCACCTCGTCACCGGCTTCGGCGTTGCACTCACCCCGCTCAATCTCCTGCACGCGCTGATCGGCTGTCTCCTCGGCACGCTCATCGGCGTGCTGCCCGGGATCGGCCCCGTCGCGACCATCGCGATGCTGCTGCCGACCACGTACGCGCTGGAGCCGGTGTCCGCGCTCATCATGCTCGCCGGGATCTACTACGGTGCGCAGTACGGCGGATCGACGACGGCGGTGCTCCTCAACATGCCGGGCGAATCGTCGTCGGTGGTCACCTGTCTCGACGGCCACCAGATGGCCCGCCGCGGTCAGGCCGGCGCCGCACTCGCCATCGCCGCGCTGGGCTCGTTCTTCGCCGGCACGGTGGCGACGATGATCGTCGCCGGGGTCGCGATCCCGCTCTCGGAAATCGCGCTCAAGTTCGGACCTGCCGAGTATTTCTCGCTCATGGTGCTCGGCCTGATCGGCGCCGTGGTGCTCGCCAGCGGCTCGCTCGTCAAGGCGATCGCGATGATCATCACCGGCCTCCTCCTCGGCATCGTCGGCACCGACGTCAATTCGGGCGTGCAGCGCTTCGCCTTCGGCGTTCCCGAACTCTCCGACGGGATCGGGATTACCGGGGTGGCGATGGGGCTCTTCGGCTTTGCCGAAATCATCACCAACCTCGAGATGAAGGAAAAGCGCGAGCTCGTCACCAGCAAGGTGAAGGGCCTCTGGCTGACGAAGGAGCAGTTTCGCAAGGCGTGGCCGGCCGTATTGCGCGGCACCGGCTTGGGCTCGATCCTCGGCATCCTCCCCGGGGGTGGCGCCATGCTCTCCTCCTTCGCTTCTTACACGGTGGAGAAGAAGATCTCGAAGACGCCCGAGGACTTCGGCAAGGGCGCCATCGCCGGGGTGGCGGGGCCGGAGTCGGCCAACAATGCCGGGGCGCAGACGTCGTTCATTCCGCTGCTCACGCTCGGAATTCCCGAGAATGCCGTGATGGCGATGATGGTCGGCGCGATGACCATCCACAACATCCAGCCCGGGCCGCAGGTGATGACCTCGAATCCGCAGCTGTTCTGGGGACTGATCGCCTCGATGTGGGTCGGCAACCTGATGCTCGTGATCCTCAACCTGCCGCTCATCGGGATCTGGATCAAGCTCCTGACCGTTCCCTACCGCCTGCTCTACCCCGCGATCCTGCTCTTCTGCTCGATCGGCGTGTACACCGTCAACAACACGTCGTGGGACGTCATGATGACGGCGTTCTTCGGCTTCCTCGGTGTGCTCTTCGTGAAGCTCGGCTGCGAGCCGGCGCCGCTGCTCCTGGGTTTCGTGCTGGGGCCGATGATGGAGGAGAACCTGCGCCGCGCGCTGCTGCTCTCGCGCGGCGATCCGACGGTGTTCCTGACCCGCCCGATCTCCGCTTTCATGCTGGCGATGGCGGTATTCCTCGTCCTCATCATCGCGCTGCCCAACATCCGCAAGACCCGCGACGTGGCGTTCACCGAGGAATCGTAAGCGCGGCCATCCCGGACCGGCGCCGCCGGTATTGCGGCACCACCCGGCGGCATCGGCCCGCGGCGGCGCACGACCTACCGCCGCCGCACCTGCAGCGGCGCCTCGTCGTCGTCGTCGTCGTCGTCTTCGTCCAGCCAGTCGTCGTCGTCGCCGGGATCGCCGATCGGCAGATCCTCGTCGTCGTCGTCGTCGTCGCCCGGGCCGGCGGCAACGGCCACGTCATGCCACGATCGATGCGTCTTCATGGGATCCTCCTCGCGGCGTGCTGCGGGCGGTCGGCTCCGGAGCCCAGGCCATCTCACGACAGCGGCGGGATGCGCAGCACCTGCCCAGGATAGATTTTGTCGGGATGGGTGAGCATCGGCTTGTTCGCCTCGAAGATCACCATGTACTTGTTGGGGTCGCCGTACTGCGCCTTCGAGATCTTCGACAGGTTGTCGCCGGACACCACCGTGTAGTACTTGGCTTCGGGGGCGCTCTGGTCGACGGTCATCATGTTGTTCACGGCGACGACACCGGCGACGTTGCCGCAGCACAGGGCCACTTTTTCCTTGGTCGCCTGGTCCGCCGCGACGCCGTAGACGGTGGCCGTCGCGGTCGCCCCGTCGAAGGTCACGGTGAGCCCGGTCGTGGTGAGATTCTGCGTCTTGATGTAGCCGACGATGGCGGCGGCGGCGGCATCGTTGGCCGCCTTGATCTTGGCCGGATCCGCGGGATCGGCCTTGACGTCGGCCATGGCGGCTTGCGCCTGCCCGCGGCCGAAGAGCTTCTCGCCGGCTTCCTTGACGAAACTAAGTAGGGACATGGAATGACTCCTGACGAAAGTTGTGGTGCCGACGGCAGTCCGGGCGCCCGTCGTGAGAGATTACACCAGCGCCGGCGCATGCTCTGGAGCGACGCTTTGCGGTACGCTACGCGTCATGAAGCGACTTGCGCTCGTCCTCTTCGTCCTGCTTGCCGCGCCGGCGCTCACCGCCTGCATCCCGATCGGCATCCGCGTGTCGAACATGTACGCGCCGACGGCGGCGAGCGCCCCGGCGGCGCCCTGACCGACGGCGCGCGCGCGACCATCGGGCCGTAGCGCGGTCCCGGCGCGACACACTCCGCACTTGCCAATCGGCAGCGACCGCGCCTATGATGCGGCCTTAAAGGTGCATTTGCCGTATATGTTTGGTGACGGCGGTGCGTCGACGGCGGGCACCACGAAGCGCCGGAGAGGTGCCAGCCCCCATCGTATCGGCGATCGACGGGCGCGCGAGCGCACGCGGAGGTGACATGTCGGCACGAACGGCCATCCGGTTGTCGGTGGCGATCCTGGCCAGCATCGCGAGCGTCGCGCTGTCGTGGCCGTATTGGCGCGACTTCGAGTATTGGGCGGAATCGCCGTCCCTGTGGGTCGCCTACTTCGTCGTGGGCTTCGTGCTCGCCGTGTACGTCTTCTACGTCTTCCTCGGCAACGTCGCGACGCTCTTCGAGCACGACGCGCTGGCGCACGCCGAGGCGGCCGAGGACGGCGCCGCCGCGTCACGATCGAAAGAGGGAGGTGCATCGTGAGTTGTACTCCCGGCCAGCCGTGCGCGGAAGGCGTGAAGCGCCGCCGTGCGCTGGCCGTCCTCGGCGTAATGGGACTCATCTTCATCGCGCTGTCGGCGGCCTCGTTCCTCGACTCGCGCGGCCAGGTGGTCCCGTCGAACGTGCGCTACGCCGATTTCGGCGCCGTCGAAGGCAAGCGCATCTTCCAGGCCTACAACTGCATGGGCTGCCACACCATCGTCGGCAACGGCGCGTACTTCGGTCCGGATCTCACCAAGCTCTACGACAAGGTCGGACCGGCCTGGCTGGAAGCGTTCCTGCCCTCCGCGGGGAGCTGGCCGGCCGCGGGTGCCGTGCGTCTGCAACTGCAGAACAAGGCGATCGCCACCGAGGCTGGGGTGGATACGATCGAGGCGTATCTCGACAAGTACCCCGGTGCCGGCGAACGCATCCAGCGTCGCGGGGGTCACCCGACCAACATGCCGAACCTCCCGTTCACCCGCGAGGAGATCGGCGAGTTGATCGCCTTCCTCAAATACACCTCGGCGATGAACACCGAAGGCTGGCCGCCGAAGCCGAAGGTGGATGGCCTGCGCTTCCCGCAGGCGACGCCGCTTCCCGTCGCCGCGCAAGCGACCGCAACGGCCGCAGTTGCGCCACCCGGCGGCGCGCCGGCCGCCGCGAGGGTGCCGGTGTCGAAGGTCGCGCTGGGTGAGACGCTCGTCAAGGACAACGGCTGCACCGCCTGTCACGCACCGACGACACAGAAGCTCGTCGGGCCCGGCTGGGGTGGGCTGTACGGCTCGACGGTCCAGCTCGCCGACGGCTCGACCGCCACGGCCGACGACGCCTTCATCGAAGAGAAGCTCGTCAAGCCCGATGCCAAGGTGGTCGCCGGTTATGCCGCCGGCCTGATGCCCTCGTTCGCCCACGTGCTCGATGCCGACCAGATCGGCGCCATCGTCGCCTACATCCGCAGCCTCAAGGAAAGCAAGCCATGATCCGGATCGAGTACGAGACGCAGCGCCTGAGCCTGCGTTTCTTCCTGGTGATGCTGGTGCTGTTCTTCTTCCAGACCGGCTTCGGATTGCTCCTCGCCGCACAGCACATCGACCCCACGCTTCTCGCCGGCACGCTCAATTTCAACGTGGTGCGCGCCGAGCACACCAACTTGGGCATCCTGTGGGTGCTGTCGGGCTTCATCGCCACCATCCTCTTCGTCGGCCCGCTGCTGTCGAAACGCGAGCTCGCCGCACCCTGGCTCATCAAGTTCCTCTTCTACGCGTTGCTCTTCGCGGTCGTCTTCAACGTGGCGACGCAGATTCTCGCGCAGCAGGGCGTCGCCGGTTGGTGGCTGGGGCAGCCGTGGCTGCAGGAGGGCCTCGAGTACCTCGAAGCCGGGCGCATCGTCGACGTGATCCTGCTGGTCGGCTTCGCGATCGTGTGCTACGTGGCGCTGCGCACCTTTCCGAAGATGGCCGAGTGGAACGAGATCCATTGGGGCTTGGCACTCGGCGTGCTGGCCTTGACGCTGGTCTGGATCTTCGGGATGTTCTTCATCGGCCGGCTCGACCTGCAGGAGTACTTCCGCTGGTACGTCGTGCACTACTGGGTCGAGGGCGTGTGGGAAGTGATCCACATCGCGCTGGTCGGCTTCCTCCTCGTGCTCATGTTCAAGGCAAACGTGAAGTCGGTGGGCTACGCCGTGTTCTGGGGCATCTCGCTCGTCTGGCTGTCGGGGCTCCTCGGCAACGCGCACCACTACTTCTGGATCGGCACGCCGGAGTTCTGGCAGTTCTGGGGATCGCTGTTCAGCGCGCTCGAGCCGCTGCCGCTCATCTTCTGCTTCTGGCACCTGTACCTCGATGCGCACCAGGATCGACGGCCGATCGCCAACCTGCCCGCCTTCGCCTTCCTCCTGGGGTCGGTCGTCCTCGAACAGGTCGGCGCCGGCATCCTCGGCTTCTCGATGACCTTCGCGCTCACCAACGTGTGGTCGCACGGGACCTGGATCACCCTGAGTCACGCGCATTTGGCGCTCTTCGGCACCTTCGGCATGCTGGGACTCGCCGCCGCTTACTACGCGGTGCCGATCATGCGCGGCGCCGTGAATTTCGACCAGCGGTTGGGCAAGCTCTCGTTCTGGCTCGTCTTCACCGGCATGCTGGGACTCGCCTTCGCGTTCGCGATCGGCGGCACCGTGCAGGTCTTCGTCTACCGCACGCTGGGACTCGACTGGTTCGGCGGCGACGTGGCGCCGGCGATGCTCTTCGCCAAGGCGATGGTGCCGATCTTCGGCATCGTCTTCGCCGCCGGCGTGTGCCTCGTCGTCTATGACCTCCTGACGCTGGGCATCCGCGATCGCGCGACGACGCACCAGGAAGCCAGCGTGCCCGCCGCCACCGGCTGGGGCCGGCGCCTCACCGGCTGGGAGACGGGCACGTGGCTGCTCGCCATGTGGGTCTTCGGCGCCGTCATCACCTTGGGCCTCCTCTCGTTCAACATGCGCGTCGTGCAGGACGGCAGCGCGCTCTTTCCCTATCTCATGGCCAGCATCGGCTATCCCGGCCTGCTGCTGGTGACGCTCTTCTTCGTGCGGCGCTTCCTGCGCTCGCTCGAGGCGAGGACCGAGGCGGATGCCGTAAGCCCCGGCCACGCCGCGCCGGCGCTCGCCGGCACGACCTGATCCACCCGCCCACGCTTTCCTCTCGATCACCCATCCGGAGTTTCGATGATGACCACGACCCAATCATCCACTGCCCTTGCCGAGCGACACGTAGGGGAGATTGCCGCCACCCTGCCCGGCGCCACCGCCGTCTTTCGCACGTACCGGATCGACTTCTGCTGCCAAGGTGACGTCCCGCTCGCCACGGCGGTCCGCGACCGCGGCCTCGACCTCGGCGCGATCGTGCAGGCGCTCGAAACGCTGGCTGCCGGGAGCGACGCGGACGCCATGGCGACCGCAACGGCGCTGGACAGCGCCGCGTTGATCGATCGCATCCAAACGCGCTATCACGACGCGCACCGGCGCAGTTTCCCAGAGCTCATCTCGCTCTCCCGCAAGGTCGAAGGCGTGCACCGTGCCAATCCGAAAGTGCCCGCGGGCCTCGCCGATCTCCTCGCGGAGATGGCGGACGAGCTCGAGGACCACATGGCCCGCGAAGAGGCGACGCTCTTCCCGGCGATGCGGCGCATCGAGAGTGGACTCGAGACGACGATCGGTGAACTGCGCGACGAGCACGACGACCACGGCGCGCTCCTGCGCCGGATCGAGACGCTGACCGACGACTTCACGCTGCCGCCCGGCGCGTGCCGCTCGTGGGCCGCGCTCTACGCGAGCACCGCACGACTCGCCGAGGATCTGATGGAGCACATCCACCTCGAGAACAACGT
>JADZAQ010000121.1 GCA_020852555.1 Burkholderiales bacterium | reverse complement strand
GCGAGGAGCTGCCCGTACTGCAGCCCGGTGGCGTCGTACGCGGCACGGTCGAGGCCGAACAGCCGCAGCACGACCGAGAGGACGAGCAGCACGGCGATGTTGGTGACGAGGAACAGGACGATGCGCTTCATGCGGATCTCCGGTGGGTAGAGGCGGCTGCGGCGAAGTGTAGCGGACGCCGGCGGTGACCTCCGGCAGCTCGTGACGGCGCTTCGACGGCGCCCGGAGCGCGGCGGTTCCGCGCGCTGCGACGGACTACGCCACGGCGCGACAGATGGCGGCGAAGCGGCCGTTTTGCAACGTCAGGCGGGCTTCGACCACGAGTCCTTGAGCGTCACCGTGCGGTTGAATACCGGCCGCCCGGGTTGATGATCGTGCCGGTCGGCGACGTAGTAGCCGTTGCGCTCGAACTGGTAGCGTGCCTCGACGGGCGCCCGCGCGAGCGCGGGCTCGACCAGCGCCGTGATGACGCGCTTGGAATCGGCATTGAGGTCGTCGATGAAATCGCGCTCGACGGGCTCGGCCTCCTCGTCCTCGTCGCCGGCGACGACCGCCTCGCGTTGCGCCGGCGCATGCTCGCCTTCGCCGCGATCGCCGAGCGGATTGCGGGCGCCGGGAAACGGCACGCGGAACAGACGGTCGTAGAGGCGCACCTCGGCGGGCACGGCGGAACCGGCGTCGAGCCAGTGGATGTTGCCCTTGACCTTGCGCGCGTCCGCGCCCGGCGTGCCGCTCCGCGTCGCCGGATCGTAGGTCGCATGCACGACGGTGACGTTGCCCTGCGCGTCCTTCTCGACGCCGGTGCAGCGCACGATGTAGGCGTAGCGCAGCCGCACCTCGGCGCCCGGCGCGAGGCGGAAGTAGCCCTTCGGCGGTTGCTCGGCGAAATCCTCGCGCTCGATGACGGGCTCGCGCGAGAACGCGAGCTCGCGCCGCCCGAGCTCCGGCTTCTGCGGATGGTTCGGCGCGAGGCACGTCTCGGTCTTGCCTTCCGGGTAGTTGTCGATGACGAGGCGAATGGGATCGAGCACGGCCACGCGCCGCTCGGCGGCGGCGTTCAGGTCGTCGCGCATCGCCTCCTCGAGGACGCTCATGTCGATCCAGGCGTCCGACTTCGACACGCCGGTGCGCTCGACGAGCAGGCGGAAGCCGTCCGGCGTGAAGCCGCGACGGCGCGCACCGACGATCGTCGGCATGCGCGGGTCGTCCCAGCCGTCGACGTGCCCGCCCTCGACGAGCTGGATCAGCTTGCGCTTGGACAGCACGACATAGGTGAGGTTGAGCCGCGCGAACTCGATCTGCTGCGGCAGCGGCCGCTCGAGCTCGCCGCCGTCGGCGAGCTTGTCGATGACCCAGTCGTACAGCGGCCGGTGGTCCTGGAACTCGAGCGTGCAGATCGAATGCGTCACGCGCTCGAGCGCATCGGAGATCGCGTGCGCGTAATCGTAGAGCGGGTACACGCACCACTCGTCGCCGGTACGGTGGTGGCGCGCGTGGCGGATGCGGTAGATCGCCGGGTCGCGCAGGTTCACGTTCGGGCTCGCCATGTCGATCCTCAGGCGAACGACGTGCGCGCCGTCGGGAAACTCGCCTGCGCGCATGCGGCGAACGAGGTCGAGGTTCTCGGCGACGCTGCGATCGCGATACGGGCTCGGCGTGCCGGACTCGGTGAGCGTGCCGCGGGTTCTGCGCATCTCGTCGGCCGACTGGCTGTCGACGTACGCGAGCCCGTGGCCGATGAACCACTCGGCGAACGCGTAGAAGCGGTCGTAGTAGTCGGACGCGCGGTAGAGGTGCGGGCCCCAGTCGTAGCCGAGCCAGCGGACCGCCTCCTTGATCGAGTCCTCGTACTCGACGTCCTCCTTGAGCGGGTTGGTGTCGTCGAAGCGCAGGTGACAGCGCCCGCCGTTCTCGGCGGCGAGGCCGAAGTTCAGGATGACCGACTTCGCATGGCCGAAGTGGAGGTAGCCGTTCGGCTCGGGCGGGAAGCGCGTGACCACGCGGCCGCCGTACTTGCCGGTGCGGTTGTCCTCGGCCACGATGCCGCGGATGAAATTCGGCGCCGGCGCTTTCGCGGCCGGGGTCGCGCGACGGTCTTGCACTGCAACACCCATCAGTCGACGCTCATGAACAACGGGCTCCTGCAGGTCATTCTAACCGCACCTGCCGCGCGGGAATCCGCGCCGACGCTAGGGAAAGGCGCGCATCGCCCGGAAATCCGCGCCCCGCGCGGGTTTCCGCGGGCACGTCGGCATTCGTCCGACAGGGTTGTCCACAAATCCTGTGGATAGCGATGTGCATATCTTGTACATTGGCGAGCTAAGTCGCGCATCCGCCGGCGAAAAGAGTCGGGTGCACAAATCTTCGCCGAGGGAAAGAAGCGTCCGATCAGGGGGTTGCGGGCGCTATCGTCCCCTGCGGCCAGTCGCCGCGCGGGCATCCGAAAGCTTCCGGTCCGGGCGGTCAACCTTACAAGCGGACGAGGCTTCGTCCAGGACATAGTTGGTGTTGCACCGCCCCTTGTTCAATGCGGGCGGCACCTTCCACGATGACGATGCAGCGCCCTCTCCTCGACGACGACCGCCCGGTATCGTCGCGCCCGGCGCCGCCGGTGATCAGCGTCTCGGTGCTCGTCACCGCCGCGCGACTCGCCGTCGAGCGTCACTTCGGCAGCCTGTGGGTGAGCGGCGAAGTCTCGAACGTCTACCGCGCGGCCTCCGGACACCTGTACTTCACGCTGAAGGATGCCGAGGCGCAGGTCAAGTGCGTCCTCTGGCGCAGCAAGGCGCAGCACGTCGACTTCGCCCTGCGCGACGGCCTGGCCGTCGAGGTACGCGCGACGCCGTCGATCTACGAGCCGCGCGGCGAATTCCAGCTCGCGGTGGACGCGGTGCGGCAGGCCGGCGCCGGCGCGCTCTACGAGCGCTTCCTCGCGCTCAAGGCGAAGCTCGAGGCGCTCGGCTGGTTCGATGCGAAGCGCAAGCGGGCGCTGCCGCGCTTCCCGCGCCGCGTCGGCATCGTCACGTCACCCGCCGGCGCGGCGATCGCCGACGTCATCACGACGCTGCGCCGCCGCTGGCCGGCGCTTGGCGTGATCGTCTACCCGACCGCCGTGCAGGGGGAAGGGGCTGGTCGGGAGATCGCGCGCACGATCGCGCTCGCGAACCGCCGCGCCGAGGTCGATGCGCTGATCGTGTGCCGCGGCGGCGGCTCGCTCGAGGACCTGTGGGCGTTCAACGAGGAGGTGGTCGCGCGCGCGATCGTCGAGTCCTCGCTGCCGGTCGTTTCCGGCGTGGGTCACGAGACCGATTTCACCATCGCCGACTTCGTCGCCGACGTTCGCGCGCCCACGCCCACCGGCGCGGCCGAGCGCGTGGCGCCCGACTGTGCCGAGTTCGGCCATCGCGCCGAGCAACTCGGGCGGCGCGTCGCGCGTGCGGGTGCGCACGTTCTCGGCATGCGTGCGCAGCGGCTCGATCATGCGGCACGCCGCCTCGTTCATCCCGCCGCGCGGCTTCGCGCGCAGGCCGAAGCGCTTGCGCGACATGCCAGCAGGCTCTCGCGTTGCTGGTCGCATCAGGCGGTGGCGCGCTCGGCGGGCGTCGCATCGGCACGCCTGCGCTTCGCGCGCCTGCTGCGATCGCCGCCGGCGGCCGCGTTGCGGGTGCAAAGGCTCGAAGAGCGGCTCGTGGTTGCCGCGGACCAGCGCGTGTCGCGTCCGGCGCAGCGGCTCGAAGCCCTCGCGCAGAACCT
>JADZAQ010000120.1 GCA_020852555.1 Burkholderiales bacterium | reverse complement strand
GTGAGGGCAAGCAAGCGGGTGGTGTCACGCAGCGGCATGGAGGGTCCTGTCGATGGCGAAGAGGCGGAAGAAGTTGGTGGAGGTCGCGCTGCCGATCGCCTCCACCGGGGAATCGCGCAGCCGCGCGATCTCCTGCGCGACGTAGCGCACGAATTGCGGCTCGTTGCGCTTGCCGCGGAACGGCACCGGCGCGAGGTACGGACTGTCGGTCTCGATCAGCATGCGCTCGAGCGGCACGCGGCGCGCGACGTCCTTCAGCGCCAGCGCGTTCTTGAAGGTGACGATTCCCGAGAACGAGATATGAAAGCCCAGGTCGAGCGCGGCCCGCGCGACGTCCCAGGTCTCGGTGAAGCAGTGCATGACGCCACCCGCCTCACTCGCGCGCTCCTCGCGCATGATCGCGAGCGTGTCGGCCGCCGCCGATCGGGTGTGGATGACGAGCGGCTTGCCGCACTCGCGCGCGGCACGGATGTGCCGGCGGAAGCGCTCGCGCTGCCAGCCAAGGTCGCCTTCCAGCCGGTAGTAGTCGAGTCCGGTTTCACCGATCGCCACCACCTTGGGCTTTGTCGCTTGCGCGACGAGCTCGGCCACCGTGGGCTCGGCGACGTCGCGGTAGTCCGGATGCACGCCCACGCTCGCGAAGAGCGACGGATGCGCCTCGGCCAGCGCGTGGACCTGCGGCCAGCCGGTGACGTCGACGGCGATGCACAGTGCGTGCGTGACCGCGTGCTCGCGCATCGCCGCCAGCACCTGCGGCAGCTCGGCGAGCAACTCGGGAAAATCGAGATGGCAGTGCGAATCGACGAACAAGCTTACATCGTGTGCGTGGGCCGGGTCGACGCGAGGCTCTCGCCCAGGAGCTTCTCGATCGTCGCCCGGGCGGCGGCGCCCGTCTCGTCCAGCGTGAACTGCACGCCGATCCCCTGCGTGCGATTGCCCTGCACGCCCTCCGGAGTGAGCCACACGACCTTACCCTGCACGGCGAGGCGATTGGGGTCATCCATGAGCGAGAGCAGCATGAACACCTCCTCACCGAGGGCGTACGCACGCGACGTCGGAATGAAGATGCCGCCGCCCTTCAGGAACGGCATGTACGCCGCGTAGAGCGCTGCCTTCTCGCGGATGTTGAGCGACAGCACGCCCGGACGCGCCACGGCGGCGGGTGCGGGGGAGATCTTGCGGTCGACCATGGTCAGCGGAACAGCTCGCGATAGCGGATGAGGATCGTCTCGGCAACGAGGCGCGGCACCAGTGGATGGGCGACCAGCGCTCGCTGGGCGAGCAGCGAGCGATGATAGCGAAAGAGCGCTACCGGCGCCACCGTGGGGGCGAGCGCACGGAGCGCCGTCGCATGGTCGGGATTGCGCTGCGGTGCGCCGCCGGCGGCCACGCGGGCGAGGTCGGCGACCCATGCCACGAGCCAATCGATGACCCGGCCCAGGAGCAGCTTGCGCTCCGATTTGTCCGCCGCATCGATGCGCGCCGCCAGGCCGACCGCCGACAGGCCGCGCGGCTGAGCGAGCGCCGCGAGCCAGGCGGCGCGTTCGTCTTGCACCTCGCGCAGTGCGAGCGCCGCGAGCGGCGCCCCGCCCGCCTGCGCGAGCAGGAGCGGCGGCTCGGCGACACCGTGCTCGCGCAACCACGCGCTCGCCTCCGCAACCGCGGGTATCGGCGCAGCAAGCACCTGGCAGCGACTGCGCACCGTCGGCAACAGCCGCCCCGGGCGCGCGGTGACGAGCACGAGATGCGTGCCCGCGGGCGGCTCCTCGAGCGTCTTCAGCAGCGCATTGGCCGCCGCCGCATTGAGCCGGTCGGCAGGGGTGACGATGGCGACCTTGGCGACCCCGCGGTGGCTCGTGAGGTTGGCCCAGTCGATGAGGGCGCGCACGTGCTTGATGGGAACCTGCTCCACCGCCTTCAAGGTGACGTCGTCGTCGAGATCGAAGGGCTCGACCAGACGCAGATCGGGATGCTGGCCGGCGGCGACGTAACGGCAGCTCGCGCAGCTGCCGCAGGCCAACCCGTCCGGCTGCGCGGCTTCGCAAAGCAGCGCGCGCGCGAGGTTCACGGCGAGAACGAGCTTGCCGATCCCGGTAGCACCGGTCAGCAGCAGCGCCGGCGGCCAGGCGGCGCGTCCGCCGTGCAATGCGCGCGCCGCCGCGGCCTCCTGCCACGGCAACAGCGCCGGCCAGGCGTCACCGCGGCGGTCGAGGTCGGCCAGCGCGGTAGCGGTCTGCCAGGCGGCGAAATCGGGCGCGGGGAATGCGGCGTCGCCGGCCATCAGGTCGCGATCTCGTCGACGATGCGCGCGAGGATCCCGCGCACCGCCGTGATGGGCTGCGTCGAGTCGATCACCCGGAAGCGCAGCGGATGCGCCGCGGCCCGCGCGCGATACGCATCGCGCACCCGCCCGAAGAACGAGGCTTGCTCGGATTCGAACTTGTCGAGGGCGCGCCCGTGGGCGACGGCGCGCGCCAGGCGTTCGCGCGACACCGCGGGCGGCACGTCGAAGAGCAGCGTGAGATCGGGCTCCAGCCCGTGCAGCACGAACGTCTCGAGGGCGGCGATCGACGGCAGTGGCACGCCGTGTCCGCCACCCTGGTAGGCATAGGTCGCGTCGGTGAAGCGGTCGCAGACGACGATGTCGCCACGGGCGAGCGCCGGCGCGATCACCCGCTCGACGTGCTCGCGGCGGGCGGCGAACATGAGCAGCGTCTCGGTCTCGTGCGTCATCGGCTCGCGCAGGAGGAGCTCGCGCAGCTTCTCACCCAGCGGCGTGCCGCCCGGCTCGCGGGTGGCCACGACCCGGCGGCCGCGCCGTGTCAACTCGTCGGCGAGCCAGCTCGCGTGCGTGCTCTTGCCCGCGCCGTCGATGCCTTCGAGCGTGACCAGCCGACCGCGCGCCGTCGATCGCGGGTCCGCGTGCGCGATGTGCGTCACTTGCCACCCCGCTGGAACCGCGATACCGCCCGATTGTGCTCGGGCAGCGTCGCCGAGAATTGCGACGTGCCGTCGCCACGCGCCACGAAGTACAGGAAGTCGGTGGTCGGGGGATCGAGCGTCGCGTCGAGCGCCGCCTGCGACACCAGCGCGATCGGCGTCGGCGGCAGGCCATCGCGCGTGTACGTGTTGAACGGCGTGTCGCTGTCCAGATCGCGGCGCCGCAGGTCACCATCGAAACGCGTCCCCATGCCGTAGATCGTCGTGGGATCCGATTGAAGCCGCATCCCCTTGCGCAGGCGATTCACGAAGACCGACGCGATGAGCGGCCGATCCGCCGCCTTGCCGGTCTCCTTCTCGACGATCGAGGCGACGATGAGGGCCTCCTCCGGGGTCTTGTACGGCAGCCCCGTCGCCCGCTGCTCCCACCCCGCGGCGAGCCGTCGATCGAGTGCACGCTTGGCGCGCCCGAGGATCGCGGCATCGGTCGAGCCGGCGGCGAAGAAATACGTGTCCGGGAAGAAGCGGCCCTCGGGGGCCAGTCCCGGCGCGCCGAGGCGCGCCATGATCTCGGCGTCGGGCAGATCGAGGAGCGTGTTCTTCACCGCGGCATTGGTGCGCAGCACCTGCTTCATGTCGGCGAACGTCGAGCCCTCGATGACGACCACCGAGGTCTGCGTCACGTCGCCTTGCGTCAGTTTCGCGAGGAGCCTCGGCAGCGTGGTGCCGGCTTCGATCTCGTAGCTGCCCGCCTTGATCGCTCGATCCACGCCGCGCCCGCGCGCGATGGCCACCAGCGCGAGGGGCTGCGGGAGGACGCCGGCGGCGCCGAGGTCGCGGGCGACGGCGGCAAGCGTTGCGCCCTGCCGCACGTCGTAGGCGAAGCTCGCCCCGGGGATGGCGAGCGGTTGCGTGTACAGCTGCCACAGGTACCAGCCCGCCCCAGCGGCCACGACGAGCGCGAGCACGAGCAGGAAGCCGACGAGACGCTTGACCATGGGCAAATGCGGAGCGATGGCGACGCGCGGTACGAGGACAGCGGCGGACGGCCGCCGGAGCGCGTGCAACGGTGCCCATTATAATCGGCGCATGATCGTTTCCCGACGCGCCCGACGGGACCGCGCCAGCCGCGGCTTCACGCTGATCGAGATCCTCGTCGTCATCGTGATCCTCGGCGTGCTGGCCGCGCTCATCGTGCCCAATGTCGTCCAGCGCCCCGACGAGGCGCGCGTCACCGTGGCGAAGAGCGACATCGCCGCGATCATGCAGGCGTTGAAACTCTATCGCCTCGACAACCAGCGTTATCCCACCGCCGAGCAGGGGCTCGCCGCGCTGGTCAGCAAGCCGGAACTGCCGCCGGCTCCACCCAACTGGAAGGCGGACGGCTACCTCGAGAAGCTGCCCAAGGATCCGTGGGGCCGCCCGTACGCCTACATCAACCCGGGCGTGCGCGGCGAAGTCGAGGTGATGAGCTTCGGCGCCGACGGCCAGCCCGGTGGTACGGGCGTCGATGCCGACATCGGCTCATGGGATCTCTGACGCGCCGGCGGCACGACGGCTTCACGCTGGTCGAAGTCCTGGTCGTGATCGCCATCCTGGCGATCGCCGCCACCGCGGTGGCGCTCACCCGTACCGGAAGCGATCGCGACGCCGCGCAGCGCGAGGCGCGCCGCTTCGGTGGCGCGCTCGAGCACGCGGCGGCGCGCGCGCAGGTGCGCGCGGAGACGCTTGGTGCGTCGACCGACGGCACCACCTGGCGCTTCTGGCGGCGCGATCCGGACAGCGGGCAATGGCAACCGCTCCTCGACAGCGACGACATCCTCGCGCCGCACGCGCTGCCCGGCGGCATGCGCCTGCGCGCACTTGCCTACGCCGGTCGCGACCTCGACGCGGCCGTCGTCGTGCCGCTGCGGGCGACGGGCCGCAACGACCCCTTCGCGTTCGCGCTCGCGGCACGCGACGTTACGCTGGTGCTCGCGATGGATCCACTCAATCGCGTCACGCTGACCGCGGCCGAACCGTGACCAGGACGCGTGGTTTCACGCTGGTCGAGATCCTGGTGGCGCTCGCGATCCTCGCCATCGCCCTGACCGCCGGCATGCGTGCACTCGTCCAGGCGTCGGACAGCGCCAGTGCGCTCAAGGCGCGCACCCTCGCCTTGTGGGTGGCGCAGGATCGCCTGGCCGCCGCGCAGATCGCGCGGCCCTGGCCGGGTGTCGGTCCTTATGCCGGACAGGCAACGCAGGCCAATGCGGACTTCGTCTGGCGCGCGGTGGTGAGCGCCACGCCGAATCCACAGTTCCGGCGCATCGACATCACGGTCGCCGAGCCCGGTGCGCCCGACTATGCGCTGGCGACACTCACCGGCTTCCTCGGCAATCCGGCGGGTGCGCCGTGATCGCGTCGTACCGGTGGCGCGGATCGGCGGTGAACTCCACCGCGCGCTCGCCCTGTCGCGGATTCACGCTCGTCGAGGCGCTGGTCGCCCTGGTGATCTTCGGCGTGATCGCGCTCCTCGCCTACCGCGCCACGGCGGCACTCGCCACCGGCGAAGCGCAGTTGTCGGCGGAAGCGCAGCGCTGGCGCACCCTCGAGGCGCTGTTCACCCGCATCGAAGCCGATTTTCGACAGGCGGTGCCACGCCCCGTCCGCGCCGGAGGCCAACGCGAGCCGGCCTGGCTCGGCACGCGCCGCGGCGACGCGAGCGCGGTCGCCTTCACGCGTGCCGGCGCCGAATTCGCGATCGAACCCAATCCCGCCGGGCAGCGGGTCGCCTATCGCCTGCGCGACGACGTCCTCGAACTCGCGTACTGGCCGGCGCTCGATCACGATGGCACGCTCGCCCCGACCGTGTATCCGCTGGTGGGTGGCGTCGCCACGTTCACGCTCGATTACCTCGCCCGCGATGGCGCCTGGCGCGAGCGCTGGCCGCTCTTGGGCGAGGACGACCTGCCACGGGCGGTGCGGCTGACGCTGACCCTCGCCGACAACGTGCGCATCGAGCGCACCTTCGCGTTGCGATGAGATCCGCGCGCGGCGCCGCGATCATCGTCGCGATGCTCGTCGCCGCGCTCGCGGCAACGGTCGCCGTCGCGCTCGCCGGCGATCAGCAGCGCTGGCTCGCCGACGTTGCCAATCGGCGTGATCAGGTTCAGGCGCAGTCGCTGGCGCTCGCGGGCGTGCAATGGGCCCGACGCATCCTGCAAGACGACGCGCGGGCGGGACCGACCGACCACCTGGGCGAGATATGGGCCTATCCGTTGCCGGCGACTCCGATCGCCAACGGGACCATCGCCGGCCGCATCGAGGATGCGCAAGGGCGCGTCAATCTCAACAACGCCGCGCTGCCCGGTGCCGCCGGTGACGGTGAGCGCGCGCGCCTCGCGCGACTCTTCGCTGCACACATGATCGATCCGAACGCGCTCCCCGCCCTCGCGGCATGGATCGGCGGTGACGGCAGCGCTGCGAATAGCGACGGCCCGACGCCTCGCGTGCCGCACGCCGTGCCGACCAATGCGCCACTCGTGCGCGCCGCCGAGCTGGCCGCGGTTCGTCATGTCGACCCCGCGCGATGGCCCGCGCTCGCCCCCTTCGTCGTGGCGCTGCCCGCCGGCACCGCGCTCAACGTCAATACCGCGGGCGCCGAGGTCATCGCCGCCGCCATCCCGGAGCTCGGGGGTGAGAAGCTCGCTGCTTTCCTCGCCGAACGTGCGCGGCGCCCCTTCACCACGCTCGCCGACCTGCGCGAGCGCCTGCCGGCCGGCGCGACGCTGCCGGCCGGCGCGACTTTCGTCTTCGCCAGTCACTACTTCCTCGTCACCGTCGAGTCGCGGCAGGGTGTCGCCCTTGCGCAGGTCCGCGCGCTGCTCAAGCGCGATGGCGGCGGCCTGCCGGCCGTGGTCTGGCAAACGCTCGAATGAGCGCGGACGGGGACCGCGCCCGCGCAGCGACGCGTACACTCCACCGGTCCCGGCGGAATCCCACCTGATGTCCACCCTGCGCGTCCTCCTCGCTGCGGCCCCCGATGCGGCGACCGCGACACCTTGGGCGCTCTACGACGACGCGCAACGGCTCGTGCGCTCGGGGTCGGATCCGGCTGCGAGCTGGCCCGCGGCCACGCGCCGCGAAGCGGTGCTGGCCGCCGCTGCGGTGCGGATCGTGCCGGTCACGCTGCCGCCGATGCCCCCCGATCGCCTCCCCGCGGCCGCGGCCTTTGCCCTCGAGGATCGACTCGCCGGCCCCGCGCCGGAACGCCATCTCGCCGTCTCGGGTCGCCAGCGCGACGGTACCGTCGACGTGACCATCGTCGCGCGCGACCTCGTCGCCTCGATCGCCGCGAGCTTCGCGCGCGTGGTCGCTGAGCCGGCAGTGGCGCCGTCTCCACCGTTCGGCGCCTGGCGCTGGTACGCGTCGGCCGCCGGCGGCAGCTTCGTGCGCAGCGCCGACGGCGGCGCCTTCGCGGTGCCGCTTCCCGCCCCCGGCGCTCCGCTACCGCCCGAGGTGACGCTGGCGCTCGCCCGGATGTCGCCCGCGCCGGTGTGTGTCGAGGTCACCTTCGCCGTTGCCGCCGCCACGCTCGCCACCTGGACCAGCGACACGGGCGTCGCCTTCGTGTCCGTCGCGCCATGGCGCTGGGACCAGGACCCGACCGCGTTCGCCGCCGCGCCCGATCTCCTGCAAGGCGAGTTCGCACCTGCCGCCGCGACCTCGACGCCCGGTGGCTGGTCGATGCTGCGCGTGCCGGTCGCCATTGCCGCCGCAGCCCTCGCCCTGCACGTAGCGGCGACCTTCGGTCAATGGGCGACGTTGCGCTTCGAATCGTGGCAGACGCGACGGGCCGTCGTCGCCGCCGCGCGCGACGCCGGCGTGAACGACACGGAGACCGCCGACGCGGCGGCAACGGCATTGCGCGATCGCTGGACGCTGGCGCGCCAGCGGGCGGGGCGCACGACGCCGAATGCGGCGCTCCCCCTCCTCGCCCGTGCGGCCCCCGCGCTCGCCGCGCTGCCGGCCGGCACGCTGAAAAGCGCGACCTACGCGGCGGGCAGTTGGACGCTCGATCTCGGCCGCGTCGAGCCGGCGGCGGCAGCGCGGCTCGATGGCGAACTCGCACGCGCCGGACTCGCCGCGCTCGCGGCACCGAGCGCCTCGGGCCTGCGCCTGCGGCTCGTCCCCGCCCCCGGAACGGAGCTGCCCTGATGCTGGCCGGTGTAGCGGCACGTTGGGCGCAGGCGTCGCGCCGCGAGCGACGGCTCGTCGTGTTCGCCGCAGTCGTCGTCGGCGGTGCAGCGGGCTACGCGTGGCTGTGGCAGCCGATGCTGGCCGACACGGCACGTCTCGCGCGCGACCTGCCGCGCGAGCGCGCCGTGCTGCACGCCGCGCAGGCCCAAAGCGCCGATCTCGCGGCCCTCGCGCAAGCGGCGGCCGCGTCGCGTGGCGCGCTCGTCCCCGTGGTTGAGCAAACGCTCGCCGAGCACGGGCTCCGGCCGGCCGCCGGCGGACTCGAAGAAGCCGAAGGTCGGGTGCGGCTCGCCCTCGCCGCGGTGCGCTTCGACGCGCTGGTCCCGTTGGTCGCCACCCTCGGCCGCCGTGGCGTGCGCGTCGTCGAAGCGACGCTGACGCAACGTGTCGAGCCAGGTCAGGTGCGCGCCGAACTGCTGCTCACGCGCTAGATGAACGACCCCTACGCTCGCTTCGCTCGCTGCCCCCAAAGGGGGCGCAGTCAGCGGCTTGGGGCGGCCCGGCGCCGCTGACCGCGGTTGCTCACGATGCGCCGCGCCGCCCTCTTCCTCGTTTTCCTGGTCGCCCTCGTGGTCGCGGGTGCAGCCTTCGTGCCGACCGCGATCGTCGACGGACGCCTCGCGGCACTCACCGACGGCACGCTGCACCTCACCGATGCCAGCGGCACGCTCTGGCGCGGGAGCGGCACGTTGGGCGATGCAGCGGGGACGTGGCGCGCGCCGCTCGCCTGGCGCCTCGATCCCGCCGCGGCGCTGCGCGGGACGCTGCACGTGACGCTTCTCCCCGTGGGTCCGGGGAGCACGACGCGCGGCACGCTCGTCGTCCACGATGGCGGGTTCGCGGCGACCGACGTCTCCATCGATCTTCCGGCCGCGGCTCTTGCCGCGCTGCTCCCGCCGCGCACGACGCCGACGCTGGGCGGCACGCTCGCACTCGCCGCGCCGACGTTGGCCGTCACCGGAGGCGTCGCGCAGGGCAGCCTCGACGTACGCTGGAGCGGTGCGCGCATCGTGCTCACCGACGTCGTCGCCGATCTTGGCACCGTGCATCTCGCGATGGCGCCGCAGGGCCAGGCGCTCGTCGGTGCGCTGTCCAACGATGGCGGCAACCTGCGCGTCGAAGGGACGCTCACCTACCGCGCGCCCGCACTCGCTGTCGACGCCACGCTCACGCCTGCCCCCGACGTGCCGGCAGCGGTGACCCGCGCGCTCGCCGCCGCCGGCACGCCGGACGCCAACGGTCGGGTGCGCGTCGCGTGGCGCGGCAACCTGCGGTGACCCGCCGCCCGCATCGGCGACCGGCGACCGCACGGCCGCACGATGCCGCCGTGACGGGCATCAGGAATCCGCCGGCGAGCGCAACGGCCACGCCGCGCATCGGGGGGATCGACGCGCTGCGCGGCCTGGCACTCGTCGCGATGATCGCGTACCACTTCTCGTTCGACCTCGCCCACTTCGGCGTCACCGCGTGGAATTTCTATCGCGATCCGTTCTGGCTGCATGCGCGCACGCTGATCCTCTCCTCGTTCCTCGTGCTCGCCGGGGTGAGCCTGGTGCTGGCCCACCGCGCCGGGATGCCGCCGCGGCACTTTTGGAATCACGTCGCCCGTATTGCCGGCGGTGCGCTCCTCGTGACGCTCGCGACGTGGTTCGTGTTTCCGCGCAGTTTCATCTGGTTCGGCGTGCTGCACGCGATCGCCGTATCGCTCGTCCTCGCCCGCCCGCTGGTGCGCCGCCCGTGGCTGGCGCTGGCGATCGGCGCTGCCGTGATCGTCGCAGGCAACGTCTTCGCCGCAGCGGCCTTCGATGCGTCCGCGTTGAGCTGGATCGGCTTTGCCACGCACCGCCCGCCGACCGAGGACTACGTGCCGCTCTTTCCGTGGGCCGGCGTGATCTTCGTCGGCATCGCGCTCGGCCATGCGCTCGTCGCGACGAGATTTACCGCGGTTGCATCGCTCGCCCGTGCTCCGCGCACGCTGCGCTGGCTCGGACGACACAGCCTCGCCGTGTACATGCTCCACCAGCCCATCCTCTTCGCGATCGCGTGGGCCATCGCCACCGCTGCGAACCTCGAGTGAGGGAGCGAGGTGACGCCGCGCGCGCAGCCCGCCCCCGGCAAGTGCGCTATCCTTGACCGTCGGGCGCGTCCGCGCGCAGCGTCGGGCGGTGCGATCCACCGTACCGGCGATCCCCCAACGATTCCCACGAGGAACCTTGCGATGCCCGCGTATCCCCCGCTCTCGCTCCACGTTCCCGAGCCGCCCAGCCGTCCGGGGACGCCGACCGATTTCTCGTACCTCAACGTCTCCGCGGCGGGCGCCGTGCGCCGCCCGCCGGTCGACGTGCGCCCCGACGAGACGCTGGACATCGCCGAATCGCTGGTGCGCGTGCTCGACGACCGGGGCGAGGCGGTCGGACCCTGGATCCCCGCGGTCGAACCGGCGCTGTTGCGCCAAGGCTTGCGCGCGATGCTCCTCACCCGCAGCTTCGACGCCCGCATGCTCATCGCACAGCGGCAGAAGAAGGTCTCCTTCTACATGCAATGCCTTGGCGAAGAGGCGATAAGCGTCGGCCAGGCCTTGGCGATCGAGCCCGACGACATGTGCTTTCCGACGTACCGCCAGCAGGGAATCCTGATCACGCGTGGCTATCCGCTGGTCGACATGATCTGCCAGCTCTTCTCCAACCAGCGCGATCCGGTCAAGGGGCGGCAACTGCCGGTGATGTACACGTCGCGTGCGCACGGCTTCTTCACCATCGCCGGCAACCTCGGCACCCAGTACATCCAGGCGGTAGGCTGGGCGATGGCCTCGGCGATCAAGGGCGACACCCGCATCGCCTCGGCGTGGATCGGCGACGGCTCCACCGCCGCCGCCGACTTCCACAATGCGCTCACCTTCGCGTGCGTCTACCACGCGCCGGTCATCCTCAACGTCGTCAACAACCAGTGGGCGATCTCGTCGTTCCAGGCGATCGCCGGCGGTGAGGCCGCCACCTTCGCGGCGCGCGGGATCGGCAACGGCATCGCCTCGCTGCGCGTCGACGGCAACGATTTCCTCGCGGTGCTCGCCGCCTCGCGCTGGGCGCACGAACGCGCGCACCGCGGCTACGGCGCGACGCTCATCGAATGGGTCACCTACCGCGCCGGAGCGCACTCGACCTCCGACGATCCGTCGAAATACCGTCCGGCCGACGACTGGGCGCGCTTCCCGCTGGGCGATCCCATCGCCCGCCTCGCGCAACACCTGACGCGGATCGGCGCCTGGTCCGACGAGGAGCACGCGCGTACCCAGGCGGAGGTCGAGGCCGAGGTGCTCGCCGCGCAGAAGGAAGCCGAGGGCTACGGCACGCTCGCCTCCGGTCACGTGCACGACGCCTCGACGATGTTCGACGACGTCTACCGCGAGATGCCCGCGCACCTGCGCCACCAGCGCGATCAGGCCCGGGGAGCGTGACGATGCCGACGATGACGATGATCCAGGCGATCCGCTCGGCGCTCGACGTGGCACTCGGTCGCGACGCGGACGTGGTCGTGTTCGGCCAGGACGTCGGCTACTTCGGCGGCGTCTTCCGCTGCACGGAAGGCTTGCAGGCGAAGTACGGCAAGACGCGCGTCTTCGATACGCCGATCACCGAGGGCGGCATCGTCGGCACCGCGATCGGCATGGCGGCGTACGGGCTGCGGCCGGTTGCCGAGATCCAGTTCGCCGACTATGTCTATCCCGGCTACGACCAGATCGTGTCCGGCGCCGCGCGCATCCGCTATCGCTCGGCGGGCGATTTCACCTCGCCGCTCACGCTGCGCATGCCCTGCGGCGGCGGCATCTATGGTGGGCAGACGCACAGCCAGAGCCCCGAGGCGATCTTCACGCACGTGTGCGGCCTGCGCACGGTGATGCCGTCGAATCCCTACGACGCCAAGGGCCTGCTCATCGCCGCCATCGAATGCGACGACCCGGTGATCTTCCTCGAACCCAAGCGCCTGTACAACGGCCCCTTCGACGGCCACCACGAGCGCCCCGTCGTATCGTGGAAGGGCGACCCGCACGCGGAAGTGCCCGAGGGCCACTACACGGTGCCGCTCGACAGCGCAGCGGTGTTCCGTCCGGGGCGCGGCCTCACGGTGCTGACCTACGGGACGATGGTCTGGGTCTCGGCGTGCGCGGCCGAAGAGACCGGCATCGACGCCGAGATCATCGACCTGCGCGGCCTGTGGCCGATGGACCTCGACACCGTCGTCGCCTCGGTGAAGAAGACCGGGCGCTGTGTCGTCGTCCACGAGGCGACGCGCACCAGCGGCTTCGGCGCCGAGCTCGCGGCGCTGGTGCAGGAGCACTGCTTCTGGCACCTGGAAGCCCCGATCGAGCGCGTCACCGGCTGGGATACGCCGTACCCGCACGCGCAGGAATGGCAGTACTTCCCCGGACCCGATCGCGTCGGTGCCGCGTACCGGCGCGCGATGGAGGCATGAGATGAAACCGCTTGCTGGAGCCGCTCCACGCGCTGCGTCTGGTCGCGGCGATCAGCCTGCACCGCGGTGGGATCACTGAGATGGCGATCCACACCATCAAGGTGCCGGACATCGGCGAGGGCATCGCCGAAGTCGAGCTCGTCGTCTGGCACGTCAAGCCCGGCGATGCGGTGGCGGCCGATCAGGTCGTCGCCGAGGTGATGACCGACAAGGCAACCGTCGAGGTGCCGAGCGCGCACGCCGGCCGCATCGTCGCGATCAACGGGCAACCCGGTGACAAGCTCGCGGTCGGCAGCGAATTGTTGCGCATCAAGGATACCGTCGACGATGGCACTTCCGCCGCGGGTACGAGCGAAGCCGAGCCACCGCCGCCCGCCGCCGTGGCGCCGTCCGCCATGCCCGTCGCTGCCGCACCGGCGGGCACCGCTTCGCCGCTGCGCGCTGCCGCAGCACCGGGTGCCAACCGCACCACACCCGCAAGCACACCCGCCGCGACATCGTCGCTTGCCCCGCTCGCCTCGCCTTCGGTTCGCCGCCACGCGCGCGAATTGGACGTCGATCTCGCCCAGGTCGCCGGCAGCGGACCCGAAGGACGCATCCGCCACGAGGACGTCGCCGCCTACGCGCAGCGCGGCGCACCAGCCGCGGGCGGCGATGCGCGGTACACCGCGCGCGAAGGCGAGATCGAGGTGCCGGTCATCGGCCTGCGCCGCCAGATCGCGACCCGCATGCGCGAGGCGCTGCGCATCCCGCATTTCACGTACGTCGAGGAGATCGACGTCACCGAACTCGAGACCTTGCGCCTGCGCCTCAACGAGGCGCGTGGCGAGACGCGCAGACGCCTGACGGTGCTGCCCTTCCTGATGCGCGCGATCGTGCTCGCGATGCCGTCGTTCCCGCAGATCAACGCCCGCTACGACGACGAGCGCAACGTCGTGACGCGTTACGCCGCCGTGCACATCGGGATCGCCACCCAGACCGATGGCGGCCTCATGGTCCCCGTCGTGCGCCACGCCGAAGCGCTCGATCCGTGGCAGATGGCGGTCGAGATCGCTCGCCTCGCCACCGCGGCGCGGACCGGCAAGGCCAAGCGCGACGAGCTCGCCGGCTCGACCATCACCATCACCAGCCTGGGGCCGCTCGGCGGCATCGTGACCACACCCGTCATCAATGCGCCCGAGGTCGCGATCGTCGGCGTCAACCGGATCGTCGAGCGGCCGGTGATCCGCGACGGTGCGATGGTGCCGCGCAAGCTCATGAACCTCTCGTCGTCGTTCGACCATCGCGTCGTCGACGGCGCCGACGCCGCGCGCTTCGTGCAGGCGCTGCGCGGTTCGCTCGAGTGTCCGGCGCTCTTGTTCATCGACTGAAAGGTGAAAGACCCACACGCTCGCCGCCCGCGAAGGGGGCGCTGTCAGCAGCTTGGGACTGCCCGGCGCGGCTGACCTTTGATGCCATCGGAAGATCGCGCGATGCGCTTCATCATGGTGCCCGGAGCGCCGGCACCGGTGGCCCCCTTCTCGCACGCCGTCGAAGTCGACGGCTGGGTTTTCCTCACTGGGCAGATGCCGACCGATCCGGCCGACGCCGCGGCGCCGCTGCCGGCCGGCATCGAGGCGCAAACGCGGCGCGTGCTCGACAACCTCGTTCTCGTCCTGCAAGGACTGTCGCTCGATCTCGAGCACGTCGTTTCGGCGCGCGTGTTCCTCACCGAGTTTGCCCGCGACTACGCGCGCATGAACGACGTCTACCGCACGTACTTTCCGCCCGATCGTTTGCCGGCCCGCACCTGCGTGGGCGTCACCGCCCTCGCCTGCGAGGCGCTGGTCGAGATCGACTTCGTCGCAAGGCGCCCGGAGTAGCGCTCACGCGGCGTCGGGGTGCGCGTGGGAACTCCAGTACACCCACTTTTGTTATGATTACCCGCTCACTGACATATCATAAGAATGAACAGTACGATTCCGACGCTCCCGGCTGCGAAAGCTGCCGGAATGCTCGTCGACCAGGCGATGCGCGCACTTGAACGACGCTTCGTCACGCTCGAACTCGCTCCCGGGTCGGTGTGGAGCGAATCCAGCCTGTCGGAACTCCTAGAGATTGGGCGCACGCCGGTACGCGAGGCGATCGCCCGCATGGCGCTCGACGGGCTCGTCGCCGTGCTGCCCCGTGCCGGCATCGTCATCTCGCACATCTCGGTGGAGAATCAACTCGCCGTCCTCGAGACGAGGCGAGTCCTAGAGGCGCTCGTATCCGCGCGCGCCGCGCGCCGCGGCACCGACGAGGAGCGCCGCGAACTGCGGACGATGGCCGACGCCATCGAGAAGGCCGGCGACGCATCCGATGTCCATGCATATATCAATTGGCATTTCGAGATCAAGCGCTTCGTTGCCGCCTGCGCGCGGAACCCCTACGCGGAACGGGCGCTGCGTCCACTGCACACACTCTCGCAGCGCTTCTACTTCTCGTATCACAAGGAGTTCGACAACCTGCCGACCGTGGGCCGCTCGCACGCCGACCTGACGCGAGCGATCGCCGACGGTGACGAGATGCGGGCCGCGAGCCGCTCCAACCTCGTGAGCGACATCGCCGAGAACTTCACGCGCGATCTCCTGTTGAGCAAGACCGGGGTGTAAGCCCGCTGGCTCGCTGTCGCGGATTTGCCACGGGCGCGTCGCCCGGACACGGCCGCCCCACTTGCGCGCCTCGTGATATGTCAGTACACTTTTTTTGGCATGGCACGTGGGTGCGGTGCGGTTTTCGCTGATGTCACCTTGAGGAGGAAGAACCGATGTCTCAAGTTCGAAGAAAGTTCCTGAAATCGGTCTCCGCCGCGTCGGTTGCGGCATTCGCCGGGATGCCGGCCATCGTACTCGGGCAGAAGACGACTCGCTGGCGCGTGCAGTCGCTGTGGGGATCCGGCGAAGATACCCAGAAGTATTTCGTCGAGTTCTGCGACAACGTCAAGAAGAATACCGAAGGGCGGCTCGAGATCCAGCCGTTCGCAGCCGGCGCCGTGGTGGGCGCCTTCGAGACACTC
Organism: Burkholderiales bacterium; assembly: GCA_020852555.1. Taxonomy (GTDB): domain Bacteria; phylum Pseudomonadota; class Gammaproteobacteria; order Burkholderiales; family Casimicrobiaceae; genus VBCG01. The sequence goes on along the minus strand of JADZAQ010000120.1, from coordinate 472 downwards.
GACGCGGTCTCCAACAACGTCTTGCAGGGCCAGTCGACCTATCCCGGCTACTGGGCCGGCAAGGAGCCGGCGCTGGCGGTCATCGGCGACTTCGCATGGGGCTACCGGAGCCCCGACCAGCAGCGGCGGTGGCTGCATGAAAAAGGCGGCATGGAGATGCTGCGCAAGGCTTACGCCCCCTTCAACGCGCATACCGTTGGCTGCACCTGGTGGGGCGTGGAATCGCTTACGTTCAAGAAGCCCATCCGCAAGCCCGACGACTTCCGCGGCGTCAAGCACCGCGGCGCGCAAGGCATTGCGGCGGAGACGATCGCGAAGATGGGGGCGTCGATCGTGGTCATTCCGGGCGGCGAAGCGTACTCGGCGCTCGAGAAGGGGATCGTCGACTCCGTGGACTGGTCGACGATCTCGGTCAACCGCAAGGTCGGCTTCTTCGAGATCGCCAAGTTCGCGACATATCCCGGGTTCCATT
>JADZAQ010000119.1 GCA_020852555.1 Burkholderiales bacterium | reverse complement strand
CTAGCCAGCTCGTCAACCGACGGAGTCCGCGATGACCGAACGCGTGGGGCAACTGGTGGTGAGGGCCTTCGAGGTCCTGATCGTCGTCTGCCTGGCGGTGATGGGCATTCTGGTGTTCGGCAACGTCATCCTGCGCTATGCGTTCAATTCCGGCATCGCGGTGTCGGAGGAACTGTCGCGCCTGCTGTTCGTCTGGCTGATCTTTCTCGGCTCCGTGCTGGCGTCGGCGCAGCGCATCCACATCGGCTTCGATACCCTGCTGCACAGGGTCGGCCCGCGCTGGCGCCGCGCGCTGGTCACCTTCAACGCGTCGCTGATCCTCGTCGGCTGCGTGATCTTCATCGTCGGCGGCTGGAGCCAGGTCCAGGTCAACCTCGCCAACAGCTACCCGGTGCTCGGCATTTCCTACGCCTGGCTGTACGCGGTCGCGCTGGTATTCGGCGTGGCGCTGATCTTCCCCGTCTGCAACAACATCCTGAGCGTGTTCCGCGGCGACCGGGAGCCGCTGACGCTGGACCTGGGCCAACGCATCGAGGGCCAGATCGGGCGCATCGAAGAAAGACAGACAGCTGCGCACCCGCCCTCGGGGGAGCGCCCGCAATGACCGCGGCGATCTTCCTGGGCTCGCTGCTGGGCCTGATCGCGCTGGGCCTGCCGATCGCCTTCGCGCTGATGTTCGCCGGCATCGCGCTGATGCTGGTGACCGGCCAGTTCGATTCGCAAATCGTGGTGCAGAACGCGATCGCCGGAGCGGACAACTTCGTGCTGATGGCGGTGCCCTTCTTCATCCTGGCCGGCGAGCTGATGAACGCGGGCGGCATGTCCAAGCGCATCGTCGAGATGGCCAGCGCCTTCGTCGGCCACCTGCGCGGCGGCCTGGGCTACGTGGCCATCGGCGCCGGCCTGCTGCTCGCCAGCCTCTCCGGTTCGGCGGTGGCCGATACCGCCGCGCTGGCCGCGATCCTGGTGCCGATGATGCGCCAGGCCGGCTACGATCCGGGCCGCGCGTGCGGCTTGATGGCCGCCAGCGGCATCATCGCGCCGGTGATCCCGCCTTCGATCGGCTTCCTGATCTTCGGCGTCACCGCCAACGTGTCGATCACACGGCTGTTCCTGGCCGGCATCGTGCCCGGCATGCTGATGGGGCTTGCACTGGTCGTCACCTGGTGGTTCGTCGCGCGCACCCAGCAAGCGGCGGTGGCGCCGCGCGTGGCCTGGAAGCGGCGCCTGCGGCTGCTGGGACAGGGCGGCTGGGCCTTGATGATGCCGGTCATCATCGTCGGCGGATTGCGCTTCGGCATCTTCACGCCCACCGAGTCGGCCGTGGTGGCGGCCGCCTACGCGCTCTTCGTCGGCCTGGTGGTCTACCGCGAGCTGAACTGGCGCAACATCTACGACAGCCTGCTGTCCACCGCGCGCACGACGGCGGTGGTGCTGCTGCTGGCGGCGCTGGCGATGGTGGCGTCCTACATGATCACCATCACCGACATCTCCGGGCAGGTCGGCGGCTGGCTGCAGACCCTGACGGAACACCCGACCCTGTTGCTCGCGGCGATGATGGCGGTGGTCTTCTTCGCCGGCATGGTGCTGGACTTCATCCCCATCGTGCTGATCTTCACGCCGGTGTTCCTGCCGATCATCAAGGCAGCCGAGATCGACCCGGTCTACTTCGGCGTGGTGTTCATCATGAACTGCTCGATCGGCATGATCACGCCGCCGGTGGGCGTGGTGCTCAACGTCGTCAGTTCAGTGGGCAAGGTCTCGATGACCGAAGCGGTTCGCGGCATCGGTCCGTTCCTGGTGGCGCTGGTGCTGCTGCTGGTGCTGCTGATTCTCTTTCCGGCGCTGGTGACGGTGCCGGCCGAGTGGTGGCGGTGACCGGCAGGGCCGGAACACGCCGTGATTGCAACGCAAGGAGACTTCCATGAAGCTGCACAAATCTCTACTGCTGGGCGTGTTCGCGCTGACCCTGTCCGCCCCGTCCTGGGCCGTCGTCACCGGCAAGTTCGCCGTGACCCTGCCCGAGAAGTCGCACCAGGGGCAGGGCGTGGCCAAGTTCGTCGAACTGGTCAAGGCCAAGAGCAACGGCGAGATCGACATCAAGCCCTACTACGGCGGCGCGCTGGGCGACGACGTCAAAGTCACCGCGGCGCTGCAAGGCGGCACGGTGGAATTCACCGTGCCGCAGACCTCCACGCTGACCGGCATGGTCAAGCCCTACGAGATCCTGGACTTTCCGTTCCTGTTCAAGAACAGCGAGCAGGCCGAGAAGGTGCTGGACGGCCCGACCGGGCGGAAGCTGATGGAGCTCCTCCCCCAGCACGGTCTGGTCGGCCTGGCGTACTGGGAGAACGGGTTCTTCAACGCCACCAACAGCAAGCACCCGATCGCCCGGCTCGAGGACTTCAAGGGCCTGAAATTCCGCTCCATCCAGGCGAGGATCACGCAGGAGACCATCAAGGCGCTGGGCGCCAACCCGGTGCCGCTGGCGGTGCCCGAGCTCTACACCGCGCTCGAGACGCGCACCATCGACGGCCAGGGCACGCCCAACGCGGTGATCGCGGCGCTCAAGCTGTACGAGGTGCAGAAGTACTTGTCGATCACCCGTCACAGCTACGGCGCCTTCATCCCGCTGGTGTCCAAGAAGTTCTGGGACAAGCTGACCCCGGCGCAACAGCAGATCGTCAAGGACGCGGCGGTCGAAGCACGCAGCTACCAGCGGCAGGTCGCGCGCGAACAGTCGGTGTCGGCGCAGAAGATGATGGCCGACCGGGGGATGCAGGTGAACGAGGTCAGCGACGCCGAATACGCCCGCATGCGCGCGGCCGTACAGCCGGTGTGGGACATGTTCAGCGCTGACGTCGGCGTCGACCTGGTCAAGGAAGTGCAAGCCCAGCTGAAATAGGCGGATCGCTGTGCATGGCGTTCGAGGTGTCGTCGCACAGCACGTCTGGGCACAGGGTCTGACCGGAAGCGTATCGATCGAAAGCACCGCGGCGGCGCTCGTCACGACAGTACGCATTCCGTAAATCGACGGGCATTAAGCCCACCGATTGACGGCTGCGGAAAAGGGAGCGATCGAAGGGGGCAGTGGATCGGTAGGGCAAAGACCGCCGCGCCGCCCGCCCCAGTTTGCGTCAGCGCCGGCGCGACCGGTCTTCGCCCTGACGGGCGCCCGACCGGTGCGACGCCCGGCCATCGCCCACCGGCCGCCGCGCCGGCTCGTCGTTGCGGCGCTGGCCGAAGCTGCGCTGCCGCCCCGCGGGGGCGGACACGATGCCGTCGTCCGGGAAGCCCGGCACCGCCGTGCTCGGAATCGACCGCTTGATGAGGCGCTCGATGCCACGCAGCAAGTTGCGCTCGTCGGCACTGACCAGCGAGATCGCTTCGCCGTCGGCGCCGGCGCGGCCGGTGCGTCCGATGCGATGGACGTAGTCTTCCGGCACGTGCGGCAGGTCGAAGTTGACCACGTGCGGAAGCTGGTCGATGTCGATGCCGCGCGCAGCGATGTCGGTGGCCACCATCACCCGGACCGCGCCGCGCTTGAAATCGGACAGCGCCGCGGTGCGCGCGCCCTGGCTCTTGTTGCCGTGCAGCGCCACCCCGCGGATGCCGTCGGTCGCCAGCGAGCGCACCAGCTTGTCGGCGCCATGCTTGGTGCGCGTGAACACGAGCACCTGCTGCCAGTCGTGGTGGCCGATCAGCCAGGCGAGGAGCTTGCTCTTGTGCTCGCGGTTGACCGGATGTGCGCGCTGCGTGATCGCCTCGACCGTCGAGTTGCGCGCCGCCACCTGGATGGTGCGCGGCGCGTTCAGCAGCCGGTCGGCCAGCGCCTTGATCTCGTCGGAGAAGGTCGCCGAGAACAACAGGTTCTGCCGCTGCTTCGGCAGCAATGCCAGCACCCGCTTGATGTCCGCGATGAAGCCCATGTCGAGCATGCGATCGGCTTCGTCGAGCACGAAGATCTCGACCTTGGCGAAGTCGACGTTGCGCTGCCGATGATGGTCGAGCAGCCGGCCGGGCGTCGCCACGAGGATGTCGACGCCGCGCTTGAGCTGCGCGGTCTGCGGTGACATGCCGACGCCGCCGAACAGCGCCATCGAGGTGAGGCGCGAATGCTTGCCGTAGGTGCGCACGGAAGCCTCGACCTGCGCCGCGAGCTCGCGCGTGGGCGTGAGGATCAGCGCGCGCGGCAGGCGGTTGCGCACGGCCGGGCCTGGGCGGCTTTCGAGGAGTTGCAGCATCGGCAGCACGAAGCCGGCGGTCTTGCCGGTGCCGGTCTGCGCGCCGGCGAGCAGGTCGCCGCCGGCCAGCACGGCCGGAATGGCCTGCGCCTGGATCGGGGTCGGAACGTTATAGCCTTGGTCGGCTACCGCGCGCACCAGCGCGTCGGACAGCCCGAGAGAATCGAATGACATGGACAGCTTTCGAATGGGTGCTCGGCCATACGCCCCCTTTTCGAGGGCGGCCAGTCACAGCCAAACGGGAGAGACAGCGGAGGTCGGAAACGACTGCGGCAAGGGGACTGGAGCAAGGGCCGCAGCGCGCATTATACCGCATCGCAGCATAGGATGCTGGCACCGACCGTCCGAGGCCTTGTTTCGCGGCCGCTCATCCGCAATGCGCGATCGACTCGATCACGATGTCGAGCGCGCGTACCGATGGCGAGCCTGCGCGGCGCGCGCTCAACCGCAACTACGCCGAGTGAGGCGGCTCACGAATCACGACGTCCGCCAAAAACTCCTATCAGGGCTCGCGGCAGGCGTCACGTGCAGACCATCGTGCTCATGGCTGCACCAAATCTTGTCAGTCTCCTGCAACGCCAAGCCTCCATAGTGCGAGAACGACGTGGCGCGACCTACTGCAAGAGATCTTCCACCCGGCGCGCGACAACATACCGCGCAGGCGCCTCTCTGACCGCTAGCGCCCTGAAGTGCGCCTTCCCGCATTCGATCTTGGCCCGCTCCTGGTCGCGCAGATCGTCACTGAAGAGCCCGCTCTTCGTCTCCACCACGAAGTACAGCCGCTCCCCTGCGCCTTCCTCCACCAGCACCGCCCAGTCCGGGTTGTAGCTGCCCAGCGGCGTCGGCACCGTGAACCAGCCCGGCAGCTTGGCGTACACCTTGATGGCGCTGTTCTTCTCCAGCTGATCACCGAAGCTGCGCTCGGTATCCGAGTCGTAGATGATCTTCTCGTAGACCGCCTTGGCGGCGTCCAGCAAGTTCTTGAGGTAGCCGGTCAGTTCTTGCTGTTCGAAGAGCTCCTGCGCGTAGTAGTGCTCGTCGCCGAGGCGCTGGTACTTGATGCCGTCCACCACGGCCAGCCGCTTGCAGCGGTTGATGGCCTCGGCAGTCAGCTCAATGAAGGCCTGTGGGTTGCGCTTGAAGTCGTCGAGCCGCCGGCTGCCGCTCAGGATGCGCTGGATGCTGCGCCGCGTAAGCTGAGTGCGGTCCTGCAAGTCGGTCAGCAGATCGGGCAGCTCGATGTCACTTTCGTCGAGCACCACCGTAGCGGCGCCTTCCCGCTCGGTGGCCGCAATGCCGGCCTTGCCGATGGCAATGTCGGCCTTGCGCCATTGCAGGCGCGTCTTCGGAATCGCGGGCGCCTCCTGCACGGCGCGGATGCAGATCTCGATCAGCTTCTCGTTGTCGAACTGCACCCGATAGGTGGTCTTGTGCTTGATGCGATCCCACAGCGCCTTGAACTCGGGGCTGTGGAGCACCGCCTGGCGGGTACGCACCTGCCGCCGTTCGTCGGCGTTCTTGATTTCCAACCGCCCGGCGAGCTTCTTGAGCACCGCGGTGATCTGGTCGAGCTGCGCGGAAAAGGGCGGGGGCACGACCAGCGTGCCGTCCTTCAGCGCCCGCTTGAGCGAATCCTGCACCTTGCCCCTGGCATCGATATGCCCCGCTGCCTTGAGGTGCTCCCACAGCGCCTGCGACTGTTCCACGCCGAGCGGCGCCGTGCTGCCATCCGGTTGAGCCACCGTGACGCCGGCGAACTGGTGCGGCTCGACGACGCCAAAGCGGATCCCGGTGTCCTGCTCGATCTCCTTCTGCAGGTTCTCGGCGAACTGTTCGTAGCTCTCCATAGCCACAACGGTCAGCGTATTGACCTCGAAGCCGTGGACGCGCTCGCCCTGCTGGTTGACGCACAGGCGGAGACCGCGGCCGATGGTCTGGCGCCGCTCGCGCTCGGTCTGGATGTCGCGCAGGGTGCAGATCTGGAAGACGTTCGGGTTGTCCCAGCCTTCCTTGAGCGCCGAGTGGGAGAAGATGAATTTGAGCGGTGTGTCGAAGCCGAGCAGCTTCTCCTTCTCCTTCATGATGAGATTGTAGGCGCGCTCGGCGTTGTCACGGTTCGTCTGATTGTTCTCGGCGGTGTCAGTCCAGCCGCCCTTCTTGTCGATGGAGAAATAGCCGTTGTGCACCTCTTCAGCGGCACGGGTCAGGTCTACTTCCTCGAATAGCGTACGGTAGTCGGGCAGGTTCGCCGCGCGGCGGTACTCTTCCTCGAAGATGCGGGCGTAGTCGCCCTTCACCGGGTTGCCGTCGGCGTCGTAGGACCGGTACTTCGCCACCTCATCGATGAAGAAGAGCGACAGTACCTTGATGCCCTGCGGGCGCAGCCGCTTCTCCTTGTCGAGGTGCTCGCGAATGGTGCGGCGGATCATCTCGCGCTGGACGGCCAGCTTATCCACATCGCCCCAGGACTGCCCGGGCTTCAGGTAGTGCTCGCCACCGGGCACGCGCAGCTCCAGGTACTCGTCGCCCTTCGCCACGCGGATCTCGCCGATGCGGCAGTCGGCGTAAAGGGCCCGGCCGGTGGTCTGCTCCAGGTTGTCACCGTCCTGCACGATGACTTCCTGCCGACGCACTCCGCCGGCGGCGGTCTGCATGTCCAGCTCGACGCGCGCGCTGATCGTGCCGCGCTTGTTGCTGACCGAGACCAGTCGCACGTAGGGCTTGTTGTGCGCGTCCTCGACCGTGGCCGAGGCCACCTCGATCTGCTTCACCAGCCGCTTCTCGTACGCATCCACCGCATCCAGCCGGTAGACCATGTGATGCTTGTCCACGTGCGTGGCTGAGTAGCGCAAAGTGCAGAGCGGATTCATCGCGTCGAGCGCTTCCTTGCCGCGCCCTTCGAGGCCGCCGTCCACGCTCTGCGGTTCGTCCACGATGACGATGGGGCGCGTAGCCTTGATCAGGTCGATGGGCTTTTCGCCGCCGGTCTTCTCGCTGTCCTTGTAGAGGTTGTTGACGTCCTTCTTGTTGATGGCGCCGACCGTGACCACCATGATCTGGATGCTGGCGCTGGTGGCGAAGTTGCGCACCTGGCCGAGCTTCGCCGAGTCGTAGAGGAAGTAGTCGAAGGGCACGCCCGCGTAGAGCCCCTTGAAGTGCTCCTCGGTGATCTGCAGCGACTTGTACACGCCTTCCTTGATCGCCACCGACGGCACCACGATGACGAATTTGGTGAAGCCGTAGCGCTTGTTCAGCTCGAAGATCGTGCGCAGGTAGACGTAGGTCTTGCCAGTGCCGGTCTCCATCTCGACGGTGAAGTTGCCCGAGGTGAGCGCACCGGACGGCGGCAGGCCGTGTCGAAGCTGGATGTGACCGAGGTTCTTCAGCAGCTCATCGTCCAGCAGCGTCAAACGGTTGCCTACACCGAGATCGCTTTCGGCGAAGGCGAGCGACTGCTGGCCGCCGGCGGCGTGCTGCGTGACCGTGAACTCCGTGCGGCAGATCTCCTGCCCGCGGAACAGGTCGCAGACCGCCTCGATGGCCTGGAGCTGGTAGTCGAGGTTGGGCTCGAAGTGGAGCTTCATCGCCGCGCCCTCACAGGCTTCGCACGCTGGTGAGGCCGTGCTGGTTCAGGATGGCGGCAAGATTAGTCTTGGCTACATCGTCGGCGAAAGCGCTGTCGCGGAACACACAGGTGCTCTCCTTGCCTTGTGGGCCTGCCGGGGCGAGCGCCTGGTGCCAGGCCACGATGCCCTGCGCCAGCGGCTCCACCTCGTCGCGGGCGATCTGCGTCGCGAGGCAGGCGAGCAGCACCCCGCCACCGATGCTGTGCACGGCCTTGCCGGCGATGGTCTGGGTTTCGATCGGCACACAGAGGTCGAGGCCGAGCTTCAGCAGCAGCTCGTAGAGGATGTCCTGCTCGCTGCGGCCCTCCTTCAGGTGCTCTTGGTGGTCGAGCAGGGTCCGGTCGAGATCGTCACGGTCCGGCTCCCACGCGCGGATGTTGCTGGAGTCGAGCTTGAAGACGCGGAAGCCGAGGTCGCCAGCGAACATCGGGTTCTCGTCCTTGATCTTCTTTGCGGCGCGGCGGAGGCGTTCCTTCGTCAGCTCGGCGATATTGCGCGGCTTGTCGAGCCTGTTGCAGAAGTCGGCGGCAACCTTCTGGTCCTTGTTCTCCGGGTCGAGGGGTTCGGGAAGCTGGACGAGCAAGTAGCGCCTAGCTCCTGGGTTCGTCGCATTTAGCGACCACACAGCGTGCCCAGTTGTTCCGCTACCTGCAAAAAAATCCATGACGATCGCGGCGGAATCGCCCGCCGATGCGTAGTCGACAAGTCGTGCGATCTCAACATGATCCTTGGGGTTGTCAAATACTCTTGCTCCCATCAAGGACCGCATGTACTTAGCCGTGACTTGAGTTTGCTTGTAGAAGTAGGTGCCTCGCACTTGCGTTGCAAGCTCCTCTTCATTCAAAGCATCCGAATCGTCGGCTTGGTCATCATTCAGCTCCGACGAGGCAAGCTCAAAGTCGAGGGGCCTCAGGTGCAGCTTTCGAATAGGCGGCTCGGAATGATCCACTCGGAAGGCTACTACGCCGAGCGCGATCATCTCGCTCATTGTTTCAGGATTGGCGAACACCCATCCTCGCTCGGGCACAGCACATGGCTTGTGTGTCACCGGATGAATTACGTCGTACCGAGGGCCATTGCCGCCAGGCCATGAGATGTCGTAGTCGCGCCAAGGACCGTTTTTGTCCACACGGCGATACCGGCTCCATTTTTTTGCAGGATGAGACTTTGGCAAGTCCGAGAACCAGGTCTGCAACGCGGACTCAACAGCGGTGTTATTTTCGCCATGCACCCCCCTCAGCTTGATGTACTGTTCCCAGATTTCGCGCGCGCCGGGTTTCTCTTCCCGCCATTTGATCTGCTTCTCCTTGAGGTAGCCGAGCGAGCTGGCGTAGATGACGACGTAGTCGTGCCCAGCAGAAACCAGCTTCGCATCGTTCTTTCGGCTTTTCTCCCATGTGAGCGTTGCTACAAAGTTCTCGGAGCCGAAGACCTCATCACAAATCAAGCGAAGGTTCGCAAGCTCCATGTCGTCGATGCTGATCACGACCACACCGTCGCGTGTAAGCATTCCTCGCGCCACCTTTAGCCGAGGCAACATCATCGTCAGCCAGTCGGTGTGAAACCGCCCGCTGGCTTCGGTATTGCTGCTGATCTTGCGCCCGCCTTCCACCTGCCCGGTCAGTTCCAGGTAGTTCTTGATGTTGTCCTTGAAGTCGTCGGGATAGACGAAGTCCTTGCCCGTGTTGTACGGCGGGTCGATGTAGATGAGCTTCACCTTGCCCGCATAACTCTTCTGCAGGAGCTTCAGCACTTCGAGGTTATCACCCTCGATCATGAGGTTCTGCGTTGTGTCCCAGTTAACGCTGTCTTCCGGGCAGGGGCGCAGCGTTCCGGTTGAAGGTGTGAGGGCGAGCTGCCGAGCGCGGCGCTTGCCGTGCCAGTTGAGGCCGTACTTCTCGTCGGCGTCGGCGACGGTCTTGTCCCCCACGAGCTGCTTGAGCACGTCCACGTTCACGGCGACACCGCCCGCTCCCTCGGTGACGAGCTCGGGGAACAGCGCCTTGAGCCGCTCGAGGTTCTCGGCGACGAGATCGGGACTCTTGGTCTCGGGGTCGACAGCGGTCAGCTTCTTCATCGCATCCTCATTCTTCATAGTCTTGCGAGCGCGGCAGCCCGGGCGGCTTCGGCACGCTTCAGTTCCAGGTTCAGTGCGACCTGCCTGGGCACCTGCTTTTCCTTCGCGGCGGCCGTCCGCAAGCGGGCGATCTCGGCGTCGAGCCGGACGCATTCGCGCAGCGCCTCGCGCCTCATGGCGGCCTGATCGGGCGAGGCGGCAACCGCAAAAACGCCCGTCATCCGGGCGGCGAGCAACGCCATCAATGTATCGATCCAGCCCTGGTAGAGCTGGTACAGGTCGGCTCGCGGCTGGCGGGCCAGCGAGAGGGCTTCACGAAACGACGATTGCAGCCCGACCGGGTCAGAGTCCGTAAGCGTGGCCACCATGAGCTCGCCGTCCAGCACCGTGGCGCGAGCCTCGCCCTGTGACCTGCGCTTGTGCGCCAGCGAGATCGTGAGGCGAGTGCCCTCGGCGACAATCAGGAACACCGGATAGGGCACTGCACGGTGGATCAGCGCCGCCAGCCGCTCCACCTTGGCCTCGGCCCGCAGCGCCGCGCTCAGCACGGCGATCTCCAGGTACTCGCGCACGTCGTCGCGCAGGGCCGGCACGCCGATGGTGGTGGGCTTGAGCGTCGCGACCCACCGCACTTCCGCGATGCCTTCGTTGATGCGCCGCTTGTCCGCAGCCGTTGGCGCGCCGTGCTCTACCAACAGCGTCTTGGGCACGCGGCGATCCACCCGTGCGCCGGGCGGCAGCTCGAGCGCGGCGATGAGGTCGGCCACGTTCACGGCGTCGGGCTCTCGAAGAGCTGGCCGGGCTGCGCCAGCTCGCTGAGCGGCACGGCCTCGATCCGGTCGGCGATGCGGTAACGTCTAGGCCCCGGGTAGATCACCGCGATGCGCTCGAGTTCGAGGTCTTCGAGCGCGATCCGCATCGAGGGTGTCATGCGCGGCGCGTCCACCCGCTTGCATTCGACGCCGAAGAGCCTGCCCTGCCGCCGCAGCAACAGGTCGAGCTCGGCACCCTGATGGGTGGCCCAGAAGGCCGCTTCAGTGTGCACTTCAGTGGCCAGCACCTGTTCGATGGCGAAGCCTTCCCACGAGGCGCCGAGCTTGGGATGGTGGAGCAGGCCGGACTGATCCTCGATGCCGAGCAGCTCGTGGAGCAGCCCGGTGTCGCGCACGTAAACCTTGGGCGACTTGACCTGGCGCTTGCGCAGATTGGCGTGCCACGGCTGCAACTGGCGCAGGACCAGGGCGTCGGTCAGGAGATCGAGATAGCTGCGCACGGTCGGCTCGCTCACCCCGAGCGCGCGCGCCGGATCGGCGTTGTTCCAGACTTGGCCATGGTAATGCGCCACCATGGTCCAGAAGCGCCGCATGGCGGTACTGGACACCCGGACTCCCCACTGCGGAAGGTCGCGTTCCACGATCGTGTCGATGAAGCTGCGGCGCCAGTGGATCGAGGCTTCTTCATCGGGCGCCAGCAGGGCCTGCGGGAAGCCGCCACGTCGCCAGAGCGCCTCTGCGGATTCGGGACCGGTTTCATCCAGCGCGAACCCACCCATACGCACGTGCTCGATTCGACCGGCAAGGCTTTCCGAACTCTGGCGCAGGAGCTCGCCCGAGGCGCTGCCCAGGAGGAGAAAGCGGGCCGGCGAGGGGCGCCGGTCGACCAGCACCCGGATCAGCGAAAACAACTCAGGGACGCGCTGGACCTCGTCGATGACCACGAGTCCCTCGATCGGCTCGAGCAGCGTCATGGGCTCGTCGAAGAGCGCGCGTGTGCGCGGGTCCTCCAGATCGAACCACGTTGACGCCGACGGATCGAGGAGCTGCCGGGCCAGTGTTGTCTTGCCGCACTGACGCGGGCCTGTCAACGCCACGACGGACTGGCGCTGCAAAGCCGCTCGCAGGTTATCCAGCAGTCGGTTGCGAGCGACGATCATGCAAGCACCCTACCACGAAATACTAATATCGTGGTTTACTTTTACTTGATATATTGGGCTGCACTACCCGGCAGGTGCCGGCAGAATCACCAGGAACGCCATCACTTCGAAGTCGTCCATCCCGGCGAACTCGCCTGCCAGCGCGTGCGTGCCGCCCGGCGTGAACAGGCTCGCGACCGCACGCTCTTCGGTCTTGCCCACCACCGAGCCGACTGCGGCGGCGAGCAGGCGCTGGGCGTGGTGCATGTCTTCGCCCTGCTTCGTGGCCTTGTCGAAGCGGGCGCAGGCCGCGGCATCGGGAAGGTCGCGACCCACGCACAGGCGTTTCAGTCGGTCGAGGATCTGCTTGGCTTGCGGGAAGGGCAGCAGCACGGCGCCGTCGTCGCCCACGTGCACGAGGTAGTGGGGGGCGAGCGGGTAGCCGGACTCGAAGATCCGTCCGGCGGCCGCACCTTCCGCGCGCAGGCAGAAGATGATGCCCGGCGAAATCTCGGCCTCGGTCGTGGTGGTGACGGCCATCGTGCCGGGCGGCAGCGTTTCGAGCGCGCCCCGGTTCGCGCGCAGGTATTCGGCGAGATCGATGCGGAAGTCCGTGAGCGTGAGGTCCGCGATGGAGACTCCGGTGGAGAGGTCCTCGAGGTCGATGACGGCATCCTGCAGCTTGAGCAACTGCTTGCGGCGATACTCGAGATCGTTCATCGGATTGCCCGACTGCTGCTCGATCAGGTTCTCCTCGCCGGTGGCGGAGATGTCGAGCAGCACCATGCGGCCGCTGACCCGCTGTTCCAGGTTGATGTACTCCTCCAGCTCCATGTTGGGCCAGAAGTTGACGAGCTGGATGCGCTCGTTGGGCGAGCCGAGCCGGTCGATGCGACCGAAGCGCTGGATGATCCGCACCGGGTTCCAGTGGATGTCGTAGTTGATCAGCCAGTCGCAGTCCTGCAGGTTCTGGCCTTCGGAGATGCAGTCGGTGGCGATGAGCAGGTCGAGGTCACCGTCGCCCTCGAATTCTTCCGGGCGTTCCTTCGCGCGGGGCGCGAAGGCGGTGAGGATCGAGGCGAGGTCCTTGCGCAGACCGGGGAGCGTGGCCTGGTTGCTGGCCGCGCCCGTGACCAGCGCCGAATGCACGCCGAGGGTCGCCTTGCCCCACGGCGCGAGCTGCTCGTAGAGGTAGCGGGCGGTGTCGGCGAAGGCAGTAAAGACGATCACCTTGCGGTTGCCCGGATTGATCGGGTTGCGACACTTGTGCGCGATCACCTCGCGCAGCGCGATGAGCTTCGCGTCGCGAGCAGCATCCACCTGCCGGGCGGCGGAGACGAGCGTGGCCAGCCGGTTGCGGTCCTCGATGAGGTCCTGTCTCCAGCGGACAAGATCCACGTCGTTGAGCAGCACCTTGACCTTGCGGCCCACGACGAGGCTCTCGAACGCCGGGTCGTCGAGGTCCAGCTCGTCGATCGAGAGCTCGATTTCTTCCAACTCATCCGCCTGTGCCTCGATGCGCGCCAGCGTGGCCTCCACGTCGCGGTGCTGGCGCTGCACGGTGAGCGCGAACGAGGGCACGGCGCTTTCCATGCGCTTGAGCACGTTGACGCGCAGCAGGTGGATCAGGCTCTCCTCGCGGTCCACCTGGCGGAAGAAGCCGGTGCCGCCCTTCACCTGCGTGCTGTACTTCCTGTCGTAGGCCTCCTGCTTGTGCGGCAGGACGTAGCGCAGCGGGGCGTACGAGGCGAGGTGGAGTCGGCGAATCTCGAGGTTGATGTCGGCAATGGGCGGGAAGTCCCCGGCGCGGTCCACGTCAGCCTTGATGTTGATGGGCTTGAGCCGCTCCGGAAAGCGGCCGGTTTCCGTGGTGCCGTAGTACTTCTCGATGTGGCGCCGGGAGCGGGCGATCGTGAGCAGGTCGAGCAGGGTGAAGTAGTCGAAGCCCAGCATCTCGATCAGCCGCGACGGCGTGCGCTCGGCCTCGTCGAGGTCGAGCCAGCGGTTGAACTGCTTCTGTGCCAGGCGCGTGGTGGCGTCGATGCTGCCGATGCCGTGATCGATCAACGCTGTGTCGTCGCCCTCGGTGGCGAAGGCAATCTGGTTGCGCAGGTCCGCGAGGCGATTGTTCACCGGCGTGGCCGAGAGCATGAGCACGCGCGTCTTGACCCCCTCGCGGATGATCTTGCGCATCAGCCGGTCGTAGCGCGTCTCCCCGCCCGCCTGCGGCGTCTTCTTGTTGCGGAAATTGTGCGACTCGTCGATGACGACGAGGTCGTAATTGCCCCAGTTCACATGGGCAAGATCGATGTCGCCGGATTGCCCGCCGTCGCGGGACAGGTCGGTGTGATTCAGGACGTCGTAGTTGAAGCGATCAGCAGCCAGGATGTTGCGGCGATCGTTGGCCTTGTAGAGCGTCCAGTTGTCGCGCAGGCGCTTGGGGCAGAGCACCAGCACCCGGTCATTGCGCAGCTCGTGATACTTGATGATCGCGAGCGCCTCGAAGGTCTTTCCGAGGCCCACGCTGTCCGCGATGATGCAGCCACCGAAGCGGTTGAGCTTGTCGATGGCGCCCACGACGCCGTCACGCTGGAATTTGTAGAGCTTCTTCCAGACGACGGTGTTGCGGATGCCGGTGGCCGACTTGACGACCTGTTCTTCGTCGAGCTCGTCGCCGCGGCTGGCGAACAGATGGTGGAGAATGAGCGCGTAGACGAGGTGCGGATCGCGATGGCGCGCGATCTGATCGAGCGCTTCGATGACCGCAGCTTTGGCACCTGGGTCATTCGGCAAGCCGGCCCATTGCGCGTCGAACCACTGACTCAGCAGCAGGGCTTCCTCCGGGGTCTCGGAGGCCTGGATCAGGCTGAGCGGGTTGCCGGGAGTCAAGCCAAGGCCGTCAGTGGTCAGCGCAAGCGAACCCAACAGGGCTTGCGTCGGGATGCCGGATGCCTCGCGCAGAATGATGGCGCCCTGCGGAATACCCCCAACGGCGGACCGGATGTCGGCTTTGGCGATGAGCCACTCCTGGATTCGCGCTGCAAGCCAGCGGGACCGCAGACGATTGCGCGCCGATCGATCGGCTGGTGAACCGAGCATGAAATGATCGATCCGATCGGCAGGCAGCACTATTCGGCATCCCGCCGTGCGCGCGAGGTCGGCCAGCAACGCTTCGAGGGCGAAGATCGACAATCCGGGCGTGGCTGCATCGACGCGACAACCCTCGACGAGCGTCGCCTTGACATGGTCAGCGACGCGATCAGTGCCCAGGTTGCGAACAAGTCTCATCCGGCCAGAAGCTCCTTGGTTGCTGGTGCAAACACATCAGGCACCAACCATGGGCTGGCTGTGAGACCGGGATGCGACGTCATGCCGTCTCCCAAAGCGCACGAACCGGAACTGCAAACAGCCGGTCGCCGAAGTCGATGGTCGCCTCACCGTCATAGAGCACAACACCTGCGACGAAACGATTTCCGGCAACGGCGCGCAGTTTTCGCAATCCGCGCAGATCTCGCTCGCTCACGGAGGCCGCCGCCTTGACTTCGACCCCAGCCAGCCGCGCACCGTCCTTCTCCAGAACAATGTCGACCTCGAAATCATCTCGATCCCGGAAGTGGTGGAAGGCGACAGGATCCGCCTGCCCGCTGGCCTGGCGCTTCAACTCCTGCAAAACGAATGTCTCGAGCATCGGACCAAACGTGGCACGGTCGGCATCCAGTTGCGCAGCATCGAGCCCGAGCAGGGCACACGCAACGCCGGTGTCGCCGATGTGCAGTTTGGCGCGCTTCACCAGGCGGCTCATCTGGTTGGTGTGCCATGACGGCAATCGATCCAGCAAGAACACGCGCTCGAGCAAGGTCACGTGCTCATGGATCGTCTGACGCGTCAGCTCAAAGGGTGCAGCGAGGTCTGCGACATTGACGAGCCGGCGGTGTACGCCGCCGCCAGCCTGATCAGCTTCGGTAGGGTGTCGAGAGAGCGCAGGCGGCTGAGGTCACGCACGTCGCGCTGGATCTGCGTGTCCACATAATCCCGGTACCAGGTGCGGCGGCGTAGCGCCGGCCTTCGAGCCAAGGCGGCTGGATAACCTCCGCTGACGACGCGTCTAGCCAACTCGGAACCAAGCGGCTCGCATAACGATGTCTTGAATTTTCTGCGGAACAGATGATCGATGAAGCGGGGAGAGGCTCCCTCGATTTCCGTCTGAGCCAATGGGTGTAACCGCAGGATCTCCATCCGCCCCGCGAGCGAGTCGACCAGCTGCGGCACCAGCAGCACGTTGGCCGACCCGGTCAGGATGAAGCGCCCCGCCGTGCGACGCCGATCGATCTCTGCCTTGAGTGAAGTGAAGATCTCGGGAACGCGTTGGACCTCATCCAGAATCGAGCGATTCGGGAGTCGGGCAACGAATCCGATCGGGTCGGCTTTCGCGGCAGTCCGAACCGAATCATTGTCGAAGGTCACGTAGTGATAGTCACGCTCCTCACCGACGATGCGCACGAGCGTCGTCTTGCCGCTTTGCCGCGACCCATGGACAAGGACCGCCGGGGAATCGCGGAGCGCAGCACCCAGACGGGGGGCGAGCAGACGGGGAATCGTTCGGGCGGCGCCAAGCATGCCGTACGATACGCATCTGACGCGGCTGGACGCAAGTCCGAGCTACGGCTAATCGCTAGTTGGCGCTTCGGCTAAATGCAAGCGTACCCAGCCATTGCGCAATCGAACCGGCCTGCGACGCTGTCCGGCGCCGATGTCCTGTATGGCACGCTCACGGCACACAGCCGCCGCGCCAGTACCCGCTACTCCACCGTCACGCTCTTCGCGAGGTTGCGCGGCTTGTCGACGTCGGTGCCGCGCAGCACCGCCGTGTGATACGCGAGGAGCTGCAACGGGATCACGTGCACCACGGGTGAGAGGAGCCCGGCGTGCTCGGCGACGCGGATGACGTGCAGCCCCTCGCCGGTGGTGAGGCGGCTGTCGAGGTCGGCGACGACGTAGAGCTCGCCGCCACGCGCGCGCACTTCCTGCAGGTTGCTCTTGAGCTTTTCGAGGAGTGCGTCGTTGGGCGCGATCGCGACGACCGGCATTTCGGCGTCGACGAGCGCGAGGGGACCGTGCTTCAGCTCGCCGGCGGGATAGGCCTCGGCGTGGATGTAGCTGATCTCCTTCAGCTTCAACGCGCCTTCGAGCGCGATGGGGTAGTGGATTCCGCGGCCGAGGAAGAGCGCGTGCTGCTTCCTCGCGAACGCCTGCGCCCATCCGATCAGGTGCGGCTCGAGGGCGAGCGCGCCCTGGATCGCCGCCGGCAGGTGACGCAAGCCGCGCAGCCACTTCGCCTCGTCGGCGTCGTCGAGACGGCCGCGCAGCTTGGCGATGGTGAGTGCGAGGAGAAAATGGGCGACTAGCTGCGTGGTGAACGCCTTGGTCGACGCGACGCCGATCTCGGTTCCGGCGCGGGTGAGGAAGCCGAGCGCGGTCTCGCGCACCATCGTGCTGGTCGCCACGTTGCAGATCGCGAGCGTGTGCTCGTGACCGAGCGACTTCGCGTGCTTCAGTGCGGCGAGCGTGTCGGCGGTCTCGCCCGACTGCGAGACGACGACGACGAGCGTGCGCCGGTTCGGCACGCTCACGCGGTAGCGGTACTCGCTGGCGATCTCGACGGTGCAGGGGATGCGGGCCAGCGTCTCGATCCACTGTCGAGCCACGAGCGACGAGTAGTAGCTCGTCCCGCAGGCGAGCATCAGCACCGAATCGATCGCCGGCAGCACGTCCTCGGCGGCGACGCCGAAGAGCGCGGGCTGGATGCGCGCGATCCCCTCGAGCGTATCGGCGACGGCGCGCGGCTGCTCGAAGATCTCCTTCTGCATGAAGTGACGGTAGGGTCCGAGCTCGACGGCTGCAGCCGAGGCGGTCACCGTGACCGTCGCGCGCTGCACGTTCTCGCCTTGCGCGTCGTAGATCGCGTAGCGCTCGCGGCGGACGTCGGCGACGTCGCCTTCCTCGAGGTACACGACCTGCTGCGTGACTGACATGAGTGCCGTCGCATCGGAGGCCAGGAAGTGGTCTTCGGCGCCGATGCCGACGACGAGCGGGCTCCCCTGACGTGCGCCGACCACGCGGCCGGGCTCGCGCGACGAGATCACGGCAATCGCGTACGCGCCCGTGAACTCGGCGACCGCCAGCTGCACCGCGCGCAGGAGGTCCTGCTTCGCGTCGCCGTGCCAGTACCAGTGCACGAGGTGCGCGATCGTCTCGGTGTCGGTCTGCGTGCAAAACACGTACCCCGCCGCCTGCAAGCGCGCGCGCAGCGCCTCGTAGTTCTCGATGATGCCGTTGTGCACCACCGCGATCTCGCCGCCGGAGAGATGCGGATGCGCGTTGACCGTCGACGGCGCGCCGTGCGTCGCCCAGCGGGTGTGCGAGATCCCGGTGGTGCCGATGAGTTGGCGCTGCTCCGCCTGCACCGCGAGGTCGGCCACGCGCGCCGTGGAGACGAGGCGCTCGAGCGACGTGCCATGTGCGCCGTTGAGCACCGCGAGCCCGGTCGAATCGTAGCCGCGGTATTCGAGGCGGCCGATGCTCTCGATGAGAATCGGAACCACGTTGCGCGCCGATGCCGCGCCGACGATGCCGCACATCGCTAGCTTCCTTCCGAGGTGTTCCTGGCTGGCCGCTGCCAGCCTTCGATCGTCGACTGCCGCGGACGCGCGACGGTGAGCTTGCCGGCCGGCGCGTCCTGTGCGACCACGCTTCCGGCGCCGATCGTCGCACCGGCGCCCACGTTGATCGGTGCGACGAGGACGCAATTGCTGCCGATGCTCACGCGGTCGCCGATCGTGGTGCGGTGCTTGGCGACCCCATCGTAATTGGCGGTGATCGAGCCGGCGCCGTAGTTCACGCCGGCACCCATCGTGGTGTCGCCGATGTAGGCAAGGTGATTGGCCTTGCTGCCCGGCCCGAGCGCACTCGCCTTCACCTCGACGAAGTTGCCGACGTGCACGGCGGCCGCGAGCGAGGCTCCCGGTCGCAGCCGCGCGTACGGCCCGATCCGGCAGTCGGCGCCGACCTGCGCACCGACGAGGTGCGAATACGCCTCGATCGAGGTACCTGCGCCGATCGTCACGTCGCGCAGCACGCAATACGGCCCGATATGCACGCCGTCGGCGAGCGTCACCTCGCCTTCGAAGATGCAGCCGACGTCGATCGTCACGTCGCGCCCGCAGGCGAGCTTGCCGCGCACGTCGAAACGCGCGGGATCGGCGAGCGTCACGCCGTCGCGCATCAGGGCTTGCGCACGCCGCTGCTGCACGATGCGCTCGACGGCGGCGAGCTGCGCCCGATCGTTGATGCCGGCGACGTCGCGCTCGTCCAGCGCAAGTTCGGCGACCACGGGCACCCCGTCGGCGCAGGCGAGCGCGACGATATCGGTCAGGTAGTACTCGCCCTGCGCGTTGTCGGGACGCAATCGGCTCACCCACTCGCGGAGCAGTGTGGTGGGAGCGGCCAGCACGCCGGTATTGATCTCGTCGATCCGACGCTCGACGTCGGTCGCGTCGCGCTCCTCGACGATCGCGCGCACGCAGCCGGTATCGTCGCGAACGATCCGGCCGAGTCCGGAAGGGTCGCTCACGCGCGCGGTCAGCACCGCGAGCTGTCCCTGCGCCGCGGCAGCGACCACGCGGGACAACGCTTCGACGGGGGCCAGTGGAATGTCGCCGATGGTGACGAGCGTCACGCCATCCGGCGCCAGCGCATCGAGGCCGACGCGCGTCGCGTCACCGGTCCCCCGCGGCGGATCCTGCACCGCAAAGACGAGAGCGTCGCCCGCGAGCGCGTCGCGCACGTTATCGGCGCCCGCCCCGACCACCACGGCGATGGTGCGTGGCGCGAGCGCGCGCACCGCGGCCAGCACGTGCGCGACCAGCGGCTGCCCGGCGAGCGGGTGCAGCACTTTCGGCAACGTCGAGCGCATGCGCTTGCCCTGGCCGGCAGCGAGCACGATTGCATTGAGGGGAATGGCCACGGTGGCGAGGGACTTGAGCAGGTGCGAAATGATACCTGCGCCCGGCGCACGCGCCGCGGTGCGCGACAGCAAGCGGGCCTCGACAGCAGGCGCCTTTGCGCCTTACGTCAGCTCCAGCGCGAGACGCATGGCGTCCGTCTCGCGCAGAGCGGCGCCATCGGCGGCGAGGCGCGCCAGTTCCTCGACATCGAAGGTAGCGGCAAGTTCGGCGTGCAGCGCCTTCCGGACGATCGGATTCCCATCCGCGCGGGGGATGCCGGCGCGTTGCTCGAGGGCGTCGGCGTACCCCACGAGCCGTGCGGCATCGACGGGCCGGCCGCTACGCAGCAGGAGGAGCGCGAGCGGCCGCAGCGTGCGCACCTCGTCGCCTTCGCGCAGCAGGAGCGCATACGCAGCGCGCCCCGACGCCCGCGCCGCATCGAGGTCGCCGAGCAGCAACTCGGCGACCATCGCGCCCATCCACAGGTGCCCCGCTCCGGAGGCGCGGCCCAGCACTTCGAGACGCGCGATCGACGCCCGCGCCTGGGCGAGCGCAGTCTCGTAGCTGCCAAGCGCGAGGAGCGCCTCCACCACGTTCGACATGGCGTAGTGGCTGCCGACCTCTTTGCCGCTGGCAAGACAGACGTCCACCTGTCGCTGCGCGGCGGCGAGGGATTCCTCGTAGCAGCCCTGCAGATCGAACCAGCACGAACGCGCGAACTCGAGACGCACCCGCGACACCGCAGGCCAATCCGGCTCGATCAGTGCCTCGGCTTCGGTGATGGAATGTCCGACCTCCTCGGCCGTGGCGAAACGACAGCCGAGCACCGCCGCGGTCAGGAGGGCTCTGTAGAGCTCGTCCGGCTCGCCCTCCGTCCGATAGAGTTCGACCGACCGCACGGCGGCGTCGTAGGCCTCGCGCCGCACGGAATCCAGGCCGAGACTCGCGAGCGTCGCCCAGAACCGTGCGACGAGCGATCGCGGGAGACCGTCGTGCACCTGCGTCGCCAGCCTCGCACCACGCGTGAAACCCTCCTGCATCTGGAAGGTCGCCGCCCAGACCGGCTCCGAGCAGGCGACGAGTCCGATCGCAAGCTCGTTGCCATCGCCGGCCTGCGCGACCCAGGTGAGTGCCGCGCGCAGGTTGTCGAGCTCCGGTACCGCGTGGGCGTGCGCGCTACGCCAGCCGCTGTCCGTCGCAGTCACGCGGGCGATCGCCGTGAGCCGCTCGAGGAGCGCCTCGGCGTGCCGGCGCAGCATGAGCGACGTCTCCTGTGCATCACCCAGCCGTTCCAGCGCGTAGGCGCGCGTGGTCTCGAGCAGCCGGTAGCGCGGGATCGGATCGCCTTCGGCGAGAACGAGCGATTTGTCGACGAGCGCGCCCAGATGGTCGAGCGCCGCCCAGCCGTCGATCCCGTCGTCGCCCGCGACGTGCTGCGCGGCCTCCAGCGTGAAGCTGCCGGCGAACACGCCGAGCCGCCGGAAGACGCGCTGCTCCTCGGCGGTGAGCAGGCCGTGACTCCATTCCAGCGTCGCGCGCAGCGTCTGGTGCCGACGCAGCACGACGCGCGCGCCGGCGGTCAGCACCGCGAAGCGGTGGTCGAGCTTGGCGCGCAGGCCCTCGACGCCCAACAAGGGCACGCGCGCCGCGGCGAGTTCGATGGCGAGCGGAATACCGTCGAGGCGGCGACAGATCTCCACCACCTGCTGCACGTTCGCCGGGGTCAGCGCGAAGTGCGGATCGACCGCCTCGGCGCGTGCCGCGAAGAGTGCCACGGCGCCGGCCCGCGCGGCGTCATCGCTCGCGCTGGCCGCGGGGAGCGCCAGAGCACCCACGCGATAGACGCGCTCGTCGGGCACCTTGAGCGTCTCCTGGCTGGTGAGCAGAATCCGCACGCCGGGCGCGGACGCGCGCAGGCGATCGACGAGCGCGGCGACGGCCTCGGTCAGGTGCTCGCAGTTGTCGATGACGAGCAGCATTCGTTGCGAGGCGAGCACCGCGACCAGCGCATCGACGAGCGAACGGCCCTGCCCGGCGTGCACGCCGAGCACGCCGGCGATCGTTGCCGGCACGAGGTCGCCATCGCTGAGCGCGGCGAGCTCCACCCACCACACGCCGTCGGGATAGTCCTGCGCCCCGCCCGCCGCGAGACGCGCGACGACGGCGAGTGCGAGTCGCGTCTTGCCCATGCCACCCGGCCCGGTGATGGTGACCACGGGGTGAGCCGCGAGCAGTGTGCCGAGGGCGTCGAGATCCTGTGTTCGACCGTAAAGCGCCGACTGCCGCACTGGGACGTTGGTCGGGATCGACGTCGGGCCCGCCACTTCCGAGGCCGGGGCCGCCTGCGCCGCGGCCGTCGGGACCGCCGCCAGCGCCTCGGCGCCGGATTCCACCGGCAACTCGAACCGGTAGCCACGCCCCGGAACCGTCGCGAGGGCGGCGGGACCGAGCAGCTTGCGCAGGGCCGACACCTGTACCTGCAGATTGTTCTCCTCGACGACGAGCCCCGACCACACGCGATCGAGAAGCTCGCGCTTGGACACCAGCCGGCCGGCTTCGCCCACCAGCGCGACGAGGACATCGAAGGCGCGCGCACCGAGCGTCACCGGCTGGCCATCGGCCAGGAGCAGACGCTCGGCGGGATCGAGGACGAAGCGTCCGAAGCGGCAGCGAGCGGCCGGCAAGGTGGCGGGGGTTGTCACGGCAGGCGATGCGAATCGAGGCGAGGGGTCTTCACACGGCGAAAAGTCTAGGAGTGCGAAATGGGTTTTGCGGTACGGCGCAGGATTCAGCGACGTTTCAGGTCGCTTTCAGGACGCAGATCGCGCTTCAGGTGGACATTGGCGCCGTCGTCAACGCCACCCGCGCCCAGGAGCCCACCATGCAGATCCGCCGCCTCGCCCGCGTCCTCACCGCCACCGCCGCCGTCGTGCTGGTGTCCCTCGGCCTCATCGGCGCCAGCTGGTACACGGGCACTATCACGGGACACCCCGCGTCGGCAGTAGCCACCCCGTCCACCCCGATGGTCGGCGTGCCCACCGGCGCCACCGTCGACGGCATCGAAGTGCAACGCCTGCCGTCGATCACCGTCACCGCGCGGCGGAGCGACGTCGGCACCACCCGGTAGCCGTCGCCGCGCAGCCGAGCAGGTGTAGTCAGCGGCCCGCCCCCGCTGCCCGTTGTTTCCCGATCATCACCCCGGGGGACCGGGCGGCGCGGGCGGGCGTGCTGCCGCATCGCCGTCAGCTCGCCGCGGCGAGGTGCTTCGCGAGGAAGCGCTCCATCGCCTCGTAGAACTCGAAGCGGTTCTCCTCGTTGCGAAAGCCGTGGCCCTCGTCATCCTTCACGAGGTACTCGACCTCGACACCGCGCGCCCGCATCGCCGCGACCATCTGGTCGCTCTCGGCTTTGACGACGCGCGGATCGTTCGCCCCCTGCGCGATCAAGAGCGGCGCGGTGATCCGCTCGGCATGGAACACCGGCGATGCCGCACGCAACAGCGCCTCGTCGCTCTCCATGTCGCCGACCATCTCCTGGAGCATGGCGAGCATCGGCTTCCAGTACGGCGGAATCGCCTTCATGAAGGTGAGGAGGTTGGAAACACCCACGTAGTCGACTCCGGCAGCGTACAGATCGGGGGTGAAGGCGAGGCCCGCCAGCGTCGCGTAGCCGCCGTAGCTGCCGCCGTAGATCGCCACCCGCTTCGCATCGGCGATGCCCTCGCCGACGAGCCAGCGCACGCCGTCGGTGACGTCGTCCTGCATCTTGCGGCCCCACTCGCGGAACGACGCCTCCCAGAAGGCGCGGCCGTAGCCCGTCGAGCCGCGGAAATTGACCTGCAGCACCGCGTAGCCGCGGTTGGCGAGGAACTGCACCTCGGGGTTGAAGCCCCACACGTCGCGCGCCCACGGCCCGCCGTGCACGTTGACGACGACCGGCAGGTTGCGCGCTTCGACCCCCTTCGGCAGCGTGAGGTAGCCGTGGATCACGAGGCCGTCGCGGGCGGTGTAGGTGACGGGCCGCATCGCTGCCAACTCGTCCGCGGGCAGCCACGGCGCGACGTCGGCGAGCAGCGTGAGCTCGCGCGTGGTCTTGTCGTAGAGATAGCGCTGGCCGGGCGTGCGGTCGGAGGTCGCCGCCACGATGAATTTGTCCTCGTCCTTGTTGGTCGACGTGAAGCTCACCTCGAAGCCGGGGAGCTTCGCCTCGACGTCGCGGAACATCGCCTCGGTCTCGGCGTCGAAGAAGCGCCGCTGCACCTTCCAGGTGACCCAGCGCGCGGCGGTGAGCACCTTGCGCTTGCGCGAGTACGACAGCGACTCGACGTCGACCTCGTCGCTCTCGACGAGGAGCTCCCCCTCCTGCGCGGTGGCCGGGTCGAACTCGAAGATCGCCGCCTTGTCGCGCCCGCGGTTCGACGCGACGTAGAGCCGCCGGTTGTCGAAGGTGAAGAAGAGCGGCGCCACGGTCTCCTTGAAGCTCGTGGTGACGATCGGCCGGAATGGGGCGTCCTCGCTCTCGCGGTAGAGGAGCGAGGTGTTGACGCCGTCCGAGGTGCCGGCCACGCGCAGCTTGCCGTCGTGATCGGTGCCCCAGCTCACGATGTTGCCGGGATTCTCGGCAATGAGCGTTTCCGCGCCGGTCGTCACGTCGATGCGGAAGACGTCGAACACCGACTCGTCGCGGCGATTGTGCGAGAGGATCAGGTGCCGGTCGTCGTCCTCCAGGATGTCGACGACGTCGGCCTTCACCTTGTCCCCAGGCGTGAGGTCACGCGGCTCGCCTCCCGTGCGATCGACGGTGACCACGTGGAAATTCTCGTCACCGCCGAAGTCCTTCACAAAGACGATCCGCTCGCCCTTCCAGAAATAGCCGCCGATGTCGCGCGCCGTCTCGGCGGTCACGCGCAGCGCCTCGCCGCCCGCCACCGGCCGCACGAAGACGTTGAGTCGGCGCTCCCACGGCGCGAGCCAGGCGAGATAGCGACCGTCCGGCGAGATGGCAAACGCCGTCTGCTCGGGATTGCGGAAGAAGTCGCGCAGCGGGATGCGCGCGGCGGGCGTGGCCTGCGCACCGCCGGAGGGCATGGGCGAGGGGGTCGACGCCGCAAGGGCAAGGAAAGGGGTACGCAGGGAAAAGGTCACGCGGGGTCCTCGAAGGGGGAATGACGGTCGCGGCGGGCATGCAAGACAAACGACGATGGCGCGACCTGCGCTATTCTCGCTCACGTGGCGATCGTGGCGGTGTTCAACCAGAAGGGCGGCGTGGGCAAGACCACGACCGCGCTCAACCTGCTCGCCGCGATGGCGCAACGCAAGGAGCGCCCGCTCGCCATCGACCTCGACCCGCAGTGCCATCTCTCGCACGTCTTCGGCGTCCACGCGGCCCGTGCCGACGACACGATCTACAGCTTCTTCGTCCGTCAGCGACCGCTCGACGAGATCGCGCAGGTCACCCGCAGCGGCGTGATCCTGCTGCCGGCGCACCTCGAATTGGCCAAGCTCGATACACTGCTCGGCAAGGGGGTCAACGTCGTCACCCGCCTGCGTCAGGCGCTCCACGCTCCCGACGCCACGCCTGGACCGGTGGTGATCGATTGCTGCCCGCTGCTCAACGTGCTCTCGCTCAACGCGATCTTCGCGGCGACTCTGATGCTCATCCCGGTCTCGGCGGACTTCCTCTCGCTGCAGGGCGCCCTGCAGGTCGAGCGCGCGCTCAACGCGCTCGACCCCGTGCTGAAGCGCCGCTTGCCGCGTCGGTATGTGCTCACTCGCTACGACCTGCGACGGCGCATGAGCGACGCTGTCGAGGTGCGGATGCGCGAGGTCCTGCGCGCCGACGAGATCTGTGCGACCAGGGTCCGCGAGAACGTGAAGCTCGCCGAGAGCCCGGCGGTGGAGCTCGACATCTTCCGCCACGCGCCGGACAGCCGCGGCGCGCACGACTACGCGGCGCTGTACGACGAGCTAGTGGGTGCCGGGCTCCTGCGCTGACGCGCCGGCGCTGATGAGGCCGATCACGCTGTCGACGTCGAGGACCTCGGGCCGGGGCGTCACCGCGTGCCGCGCACAGGCCTCGATCACGCAGGCGTGGTACATCTGGCGCAGGCGGCGCTCGGCGTCGTCCTGCGTCGACGCCATGATGAGGATGTGGTCGACCTTCTGGCCGTGTCGCGTGCGAATCGAAAAGCCGTAGCGGGTCATGGAGACCTCCGGGAACGCTCGATGATGGGTGGACCGGTTACATCCACCGGTCAAGGCGCTGGTCAGCAATCCTGATGCATCGTGGAAGCCGAATCACGCAAGTCCTGTGCCTGTCGGAGGATTCGGCTTCTGGACGGGCCCGACCACCCGGCGCAGCGGCGGCTCAGCCGGCCGGGTCGATCACGCTGAGGACGCGGGCAACGATCTCCCCGGCGGTCGTCGTATCGAGCGTCTCCACGTACCGTGCGGTACCGGCGCCGACTCTCGCCTGGAGATCGAAGCTGCGCACCTGATTGCAGACGGCCACGCCGGTGGTGTCGTGGCCGGTGATGGGTACGGTGAGTCCCGTGTCACGCGCGAACGCTCCGCCCCCGGTGATTGGCACGGTCATCGCGGTGCCCAACGCATTGATTTCGCGTGGCGTGATCACCACGAATCGGTGCCGGTCCTTCATCTCGCGACCGGCAACCGGATTCGGATCGATCCAGTAAATGTCTCCACGGCAAGGAATCTGCCGTCGGATCATGCGATCTCACGCCCTGCGGGAGCGCCCTTGCGCGACGCGGCGGTTGCGGCATTGAGTTCCTCGATCGCCTCGGGCGTGACGCCGCGCAGCAGTTCGTCGAGCGTATAACGCTTCTTGCCGTTGATCGGACGGGCCGTGATGGCGCCGCCCGCGACCTCCAACTGTAGCGTCGCACCGACCTCGATATCCAGCATGCGCAAGACGTCCGATGGGATCGTCACCACCGCTGCTCCGCCCTGACGACGAATCGTCACCGTAATCATCGGCCCCCACCTTTCATTGTCCAAAAGTCCGCAGGGTCGATTCTCGATCATGTAGCGCAAATGTGCAACATGAATCGGCAATGGATGACGCGCGCGGTCGGAGGGTGACGAGGCCCGGTCAAGCACGCGGAGCCCCGTCCGCGGGTCCGCTATCGGATCTGCAATATAGTGACAGTGTGCACACACTTCGTGCACTCGGCCGGCGACGGCGATTATCCTTCGCCATCGGTCCGCTGAGCCATCGATGATCCCCACCTCCATCACCCGCGTCCACGCCCGCCGGGTCTTCGACTCGCGCGGCCGCCCCACGGTGGAAGCCGAAGTGACGCTGGCCGGCGGGGCGATCGGCCGCGGGATCGCGCCGGCCGGCGCCTCGCGGGGATCGACCGAGGCCATCGACCTGCGTGACGGCGGCACGCGCTTGGGCGGCTACGACGTCGCACAGGCGATCGCCAACGTGCGCGGACCGATCGCCCGGGCGCTCTTCGGCGCCGACGCGATGGAGCAGGCCGACATCGATGCGAAGCTCATCGAGCTCGACGGCACGCCCAACAAGGGCAAGCTCGGCGGCAACGCGACGGTCGCCGTTTCGCTCGCCGTCGCGCAGGCCGCCGCCCGCGCTTTCGACATGCCGCTGTGGCAGCACCTCGCCGGCGACAACCCCGTCACGCTGCCGATGCCGGAGGTGCAGATCTTCGGCGGCGGCGCGCACGCCGAGCGACGCATCGACATCCAGGACCTGATGGTGATGCCGGTGGGCGCCTGGAGCTACGACGACGCGCTCACCATGATCGCCGAGGTGTACCGAGCCGCGGGCGAGCTCATGCGCGAGAGCGGGCGCCTCGCCGGGGTCGCCGACGAGGGCGGCTGGTGGCCGGTCTTCGCGAGCAACGAGGAGGCCTTGGAGACCACCGTGCGCGCGATCGAGCGCGCCGGCTGCCACCCGGGGGGCGACGTCGCGCTCTCGCTCGACATCGCCGCCTCCGAGTTCGGCCGCGGCGGCCGCTACACGCTGGGCCTCGAGGGCCGCGAACTCGACAGCGCGGGGATGAGCGAGATGCTCCTCGACTGGATCGAGCGCTACCCGATCGTGTCGATCGAGGATCCGCTCGCCGAGGACGACCGCGACGCCTGGATCGCCTTCACGCGCGCCGCGCGCCACCGCGTGCAGGTGATCGGCGACGACCTCCTCACCACGAATGCCGACCGCGTGGCGCAGGCCGCGGCCGACGGCGCGTGCAATGCGGTGCTAATCAAGATCAACCAGGCCGGCACGCTCACCGAGGCCAAGGCCGCGCTCGACGCCGGCAAGGCGGCGGGCTTCGGGACCATCGTCTCGGCGCGCTCGGGAGAGACCGAGGACGTGGCGATCGCCCACCTCGCGGTCGGCTGGAACGCGGGCCAATTGAAGGTCGGCTCGTTCGCGCGCAGCGAGCGCCTCGCCAAATGGAACGAGGTCCTGCGCATCGCCGACGCGCTCGGCGAGGACGCGCGCTTCGCGGGGATGACGCTGCTGCCGGCGCGGAAGTGACTCGGAAAACCCGCGCCGGCGCTACCCGAGCAGGAAATCGGCGAGCTCGACGAAGCCCGCGCCCGCCTCGCGCGTGGTGATCCATCGCGGCGGGGTCGCGATGCGGTCGAGGAACGGCAGCACGTTGGCCACCCCGACGGCGTTGGGAAAGTACGCAAACATCGGTGCGTCGTTGGGCGAGTCGCCGGCGAAGACGTAGTGCTCGCGCTCGCGGTCGAGATCGACCGCGAAGACCTCGCGCAGGAGCGTGCGCGTCATCCCGAGCTTGTCGTAGCTGCCGAACCAGCCGTTGACGTGGATCGAGCTCACCTTGGCGGTCATGCCCTGCGCCTGCATCAGCGCGACGATGCGATCGACCTCCCCGCGGGGCAGCGGCGGCACGTCCTCGCAGAAGTCGATGGCGAGATCGCACTCGCGGTAGTGCTGGTCGGAGGCGAGCGCCGTCCCCGGCACCGCGGCGAGGATCGCTTCTGCGATCGCCGCGAGGCGCGCGCGCTGCGCCTGCCGCTCGGCGTCGGCGACGATGAAGCGCCGCTCGAGCTTGCGGCGCTTTGCGTCGTAGCGCATGAAGAAAGCGCCGTTCTCGCCGACCACCGCGTCGACCGGCCACATGCGCGCGATGTGGTCGCACCAGCCCGCGGGGCGGCCGGTGATCGGGATCACCAGCTTGCCCGCGCTGCGCAGGCGGGCGAGCGCCGCGTAGGCGTCGGGGGTGAGCGTCCCGTGCGAGGTGATCGTGTCGTCGATGTCGGCGAAGACCCCGCGGACGCCCTGGCGTACCGCGGCGGGCATCGTGGCGAGCGGTTGCATGACCTTCGCCTGCCGCGTCACGCCGCGTCCCGCCGCGCGCGCAGCCACGCCGCCGCGGGCGACGTCTGCCAGCGCGCGAGCGCCGGGAACACGTCGTCCACCGCGGCGACCACTTCGATCATCGCGCGGTGCTCGCGCCGGAGGAATCCGTCGGCGACCCCACGGTCGACCTGCATCAAAAAGCCGTCGAAATAGCCCTCGACGTTGACCATGACGAGCGGCTTCACGTGGATGCCGAGCTGGTTCCACGTCGCCATCTCGCAGAACTCGTCGAAAGTCCCGAAGCCGCCCGGCAAGGCGACGAAAGCGTCGGCGTGATCGGCCATGATCGCCTTGCGCTCGTGCATCGTTGGCACCACCGTGAGCTTCGTCAATCCGGGGTGTCCGACCTCGCGCACCATGAGCTGCTCGGTGATGACGCCGATCACCTGCCCTCCCGCCGCCAGCGCCGCCTCGGCGGCGGCGTGCATGAGGCCGACGCTGCCGCCGCCGTAGACGAGCGTGGCGCCGTGCGTGGCGAGCACGCGGCCGAACGCCGCCGCGGTCGCCGCGTACACTGGCCGCGTACCCGCGCTCGAGCCGCAGAAAAGGCAGATCCGTTTCACGCGCGTCCTTTCGCAAGATACGCCGCCACCGCATCGCGCTGCGCGGGCGTCATCGGCAGGCCGCACTTGGTGCGCCGCCACAGGATGTCGTCGGCGGTGCGCGCCCATTCCTCGCGCACCATGTAGTCGACCTCGCGCGCGGTGAGCCCGGCGCCGAAGTCGGCACCGAGATCGTCGGGCGCCTGCGCGTCGGCGAGGATCGCGAGCGCGCGCGTGCCGTGCCGGTACGCGAGTCCGTGCAAGACCTCGCGCGGCAAGCGCGGATAGCGGCGGACCAGCTCGCTCTCCCACGCCGCCGGATCGCGCCGCGGCAGGTCGCCGCCCGGCAGCGGAGCCGTCGCCGTCCACGTGCCCTGCATTCCTGGAAAATACGGGGCCAACTCCTGCAAGGCGTGCTCGGCGAGCTTGCGATACGTCGTGATCTTGCCGCCGAACGACGAGAGCACCGGTGCGCGGTCGGGGCCGGGCACTCCGGGCAGCGCATCGACCTTCAGCACGTAATCGCGGGTGACCGCGGAGGGATTCGCCGAACCGTCGTCGTACAGCGGACGCACGCCGCTGTAGTCCCACACGATGTCGCGCTCGCTGAGCGGCCGCTCGAGGTACGTATTGACGAGATCGAGCAGGTAGCGCGTCTCCTCGGTGGAGATGCGCGGGTGCGCGTAGTCTTCGACCGTGATGTCGGTGGTGCCGATGAGCGAGTAGCGATCCTGGTACGGGATCACGAAGACGATGCGATTATCGGCGTTCTGCAGGATGTAGGCGTGCGCTTCGGCGTGCACGCGTGGCACCACGATGTGGCTGCCCTTCACGTGGCGGACGTTGCCCTCACCGGGCCTTTCCGGTCGCACGAGGTCGAGGACTTCCTTCACCCACGGCCCGGCGGCATTGACGAGCGCGCGTGCGCTCACCTCGGTCGTGGTGCCGTCGGCACCGGCGAGCGTGGCGCGCCACAGCGTTCCCTCGCGCCGGGCGCCGGTGAGCCGGGTGCGCACCCTGATGTCGGCGCCGCGCGCCTTCGCATCGAGCGCATTGGCGATGACGAGCCGCGCATCGTCGACGCGCGCATCGGAGTAGACGAACCCTTTGCGAAACCGCGTCTTCAGGCCCGCCGCGTACGGAGTGCCGGTCAGGTTCACCCCGAACGAACTCGGGAGCGTCTTGCGCCCGCCGAGATGATCGTAGAGGAAGAGCCCCGTGCGGATCATCCACGCGGGACGCAGGTGCGGCTCGTGCGGCAGCACGAAGGCGAGCGGCTGCACGAGGTGCGGCGCGATGGCGAGCATGACCTCGCGCTCGGCCAGCGCCTCGCCGACGAGACGGAATTCGTAGTACTCGAGGTAGCGCAGGCCGCCGTGGATGAGCTTGCTGCTCCATTGCGACGTCGCGCAGGCGAGATCGCCCTGCTCGACGAGCAGCACCGACAGCCCGCGCCCGGCCGCGTCGCGCGCGATGCCGGCGCCGTTGATCCCGCCGCCGATGACGAGGAGATCGTGGATCGGGGCGTTCACGGAAGGGGCAGCAAGAACGGAGGCAACGTCGGAAGGGCGCGAAGCGGCAGGCAACGTCCGGGGGCGCCCGATTCTACCGGATAGGCTACGATCGCCGTTTCCCGGCCCACCGGCACGACCCGCCATGAACCTTCCCCACGAAGTCCGCGCGCTCGACGGCGCGATGCGCGAATGGCGC
Organism: Burkholderiales bacterium; assembly: GCA_020852555.1. Classification (GTDB taxonomy): domain Bacteria; phylum Pseudomonadota; class Gammaproteobacteria; order Burkholderiales; family Casimicrobiaceae; genus VBCG01. The sequence continues at coordinate 10,002 of JADZAQ010000119.1, read as the reverse complement.
CGGCACCTGCACGCGCATCCCGAGACCGCCTTCGAGGAGACCGCGACCAGCGCCTTCGTCGCCGACAAGCTCGCGACCTTCGGACTCACGGTGCACACCGGACTCGCCGGCACCGGCGTGGTCGGCGTCCTGCGTTGCGGCGCGGGCGAGCGCGCGATCGGCCTGCGTGCCGATCTCGATGCGCTGCACATCGCGGAGAAGTCGGGCGTCCCGCACGCCTCGCGCCACGCCGGCAGGATGCACGCCTGCGGCCACGACGGTCACATGACGATGCTCCTCGGCGCGGCGCAGGCGCTCGCCCAGCGGCGCCGCTTCGACGGCACCGCGTACTTCATTTTCCAGCCCGCCGAGGAAAACGACGGCGGCGGCCGGGTGATGGTCGAGGAGGGGCTCTTCGCGCGCTTTCCGATGCAGGCGGTCTACGGCCTGCACAACTGGCCCGAGCTGCCGCTGGGGACGATGGCCTTGCGCCCCGGCCCCATCATGGGCGCCTACGACATCTTCGAGATCGTCGCCACCGGCCGCGGCGCGCACGCCGCGATGCCGCATCTCGGGCGTGATCCGATGCCGTTCGCGGCGCACGTCATCAATGCGCTGCAGACGATCGTCGCCCGCAACCTCCACCCGCTCGACGCCGGCGTGGTCAGCGTGACCCAGGTCCACGGCGGCGACACCTGGAACGTGATTCCGGAGGAGGTCGTGCTGCGCGGCACCGTGCGCACGTTCCTGCCGGCGGTGCAGGACACGATCGAAGCGCGCATGCGCAGCATCGTCGCCGGGATCGCGGCCACCTTCGACATGAGTGCGAGCCTGCGCTACGAGCGGCGCTATCCGGCGACCGTCAACAGCGAGGCGGAGACGCGCCACGCGCTCGCCGCGGCGAGTGCGGTCGTCGGCGCGGCCAACGTCGACACCGATCCCACGCCGTCGATGGGCTCCGAGGACTTCGCGTACATGCTGCAGGCCAAGCCCGGCTGCTACGTCTGGCTCGGCACCAAGCGTGACAGCACGACGCCCACGCTGCACAACCCGCATTACGACTTCAACGACGACGCGCTCGCCATCGGCGCCGCCTACTGGGTGGCACTCGCCGAAGCGCAACTCGCCACCCCGCAGCGCTGATCGCAGCGCGCGGCCGGGCCGCGTCGTTCGTTTGCCGGAAGGCGGCTCGCGGCATCGCCGACCTCGCAAACGCGAACAGTTCGCATTCGTATTGACGGCGGCGAACGCGCGGAGTATCGTCCAGGGCCCGACACCTCCTGCCCCCCGGATCGCCCCCATGTCCCGACTCCCCATCCTCGCCACCGCGCTCGCGGCCGCGTTCACGCTCGCCACCGCCCACGCCGCGGAGGAGCCCGTCCTCAACCTCTATTCCGCGCGCCACTACCAGACCGACGAGGCGCTGTACTCGAACTTCACCAAGGCCACCGGCATCAAGATCAATCGCATCGAGGCCGGCGACGAGCAGCTCCTCGAGCGCCTGAAGACCGAAGGCGCCAACAGCCCGGCGGACGTGCTCCTCATCGTCGACGCCGCGCGGCTGTGGCAGGCGCAGCAGCTGGGACTCTTCCAGCCCGTGAAGTCCGAGCTTCTCGCCAAACGCATCCCGACCAAGTTCCGCGATCCGGACGGCAACTGGGACGGCTTCTCGTATCGCGCGCGGGTGATCGTCTATGACAAGGCGAAACTGAAGCCCGCCGACGTCCCCACCTACGAGTCGCTCGCCGGGCCTAAGCTCAAGGGACAGGTCTGCGTGCGCTCGGGGAGCCACCCGTACAACCTGTCGCTGCTGGGCTCGCTGATCGCGCATCTCGGACCCGAGAAGGCGCAGGCGTGGGCGAACGGTCTCGTCGCCAACCTCGCCCGCGCGCCCAAGGGCGGCGATACCGACCAGATCAAGGCGGTCGCCGCCGGCGAGTGCAGCGTGGCGCTCGCCAATTCGTACTACTACGCGCGCATCCTGCGGTCGTCGAAACCCGAGGACAAGGAGATCGCCGCCAAGACCGGTCTCGTCTGGCCCGACCAGGCCGGCGCCGGCACGCACGTCAACATCTCCGGCGCGGGCATCATGAAGCACGCACCGCACCCGGGCAACGCGACCAAGTTCCTCGAATACCTCGCGAGCGACGAGGCGCAGCGCTATTTCGCGGGCGGCAACAACGAGTGGCCGGTGGTGCCGACGGTCGCCGTCGACAATCCTGCGCTCGCCGCACTCGGCACGTTCAAGATCGACCCGCTGCCGATCGCCACGCTCGGCAAGAACACCGTCGAGGCGCAGAAGATCGCCGACCGCGCCGGGTGGAAGTAGCGCCGACCGCGCCTTCGCGCTCAGCCGCCCTGCTGCGCCGACAGCGTGGCGGCCGTCGCCAGCGGCGCGCGCTGCGCATCGCGCCGCGCGAGGCGGGCGAGCAGCACGATCGGCACCAGGCCGACGACCACGATGGCGAGCGACGGCACCGCCGCTTCGGCGAGCCGCTCGTCCCTTGCGAGCTGATACGCCTGCGTGGCCAGCGTATCGAAGTTGAAGGGGCGCAGGATGAGTGTGGCCGGCAGCTCCTTCATCACGTCGACGAAGCTGAGGAGGAGCGCCGCCGCCACGCTGCGCGCGAGGAGCGGCGCGTGCACGCGCACGAGCGTGCCGGCCGCACCGACGCCGAGGCTCCGCGCCGCGGCATCCATCGCCGGCGTGATCCGCGCGAAGCCCGGCTCGACGGCGTTCCAGGCCACCGCGAAGTAGCGCACGACGTACGCGTAGACCAGCGCGACGATGGTGCCGGTGAGCAGCAGCCCCGGCGCCACGCCGGTGACGCTGCGCCGCCAGTCCGCATACACGGCATCGATCGTTCCGAGCGGCAACAGCACGCCGACGGCGAGCACCGTGCCCGGGACCGCATAGCCCAGCGTCAGCACGCGGCTCGCCGCGCGCATCGGCCACCCGGGATTGAGTCGCAAGGCATACGCGACGACGATCGCCAGCACCGCGCACACGCCCGCGGCAACGCCGGCCGCAACGAGCGTGTGGCCCATCCAGGTCGCGAAGCGCGCGTCGAAGGCGATCTCGGGATCGGCATGGATGAGCCGCAGCAGGATAGCCACCGGCAATGCGAAACCGACCGTGACCGCGATCGTGCACACGCCCGTGGCGGCGAGCGCAGGCACGCCGCGCAGCGTCTCGCGCACCGTATCGGTGACCGCGCGGCCGTGCGCCGCCGCGTACGTGCGCCCGGCGCCGCGGCTGACGCGCTCGAGAATGAGCACCGTCACCACGAAGACCAGCAGCGCACTGGCAAGCTGCGCCGCGGCGGCCCGATCGCCGAGGTTGAACCAGGCGCGATAGATCCCGGTGGTGAACGTCGGCACCGCGAAATACGACACGGTGCCGAAATCGGCGAGCGTTTCCATGAGCGCCAGCGCCGCGCCGGCGGCGATTGCCGGGCGGGCGAGCGGCAGGTCGACGCGCAGGAACGCCTGCCGGCGATCGAGACCCAACGTGCGCGCCGCCTCGGCGAGCGAGCGCGGCCGCTCGAGAAAGGCGACGCGGGTGAGGAGGTACACGTACGGGAAGAGCGCGAAGATGAAGATCACCGCCGCACCCGGCACCGTGCGCACGTCGGGAAACCAGTAGTCCCCGTGGGCGAGGCCGAAGCTCGCCCGCAGCGCGCTCTGCACGGGCCCGGCGTACTCGAGGAAGTCGGTGTAGGCGTACGCCATGACGTACGCCGGCATCGCGAGCGGCAGCAAGAGCGCCCACTCGAAGACGCGGCTGCCGGGAAAGCGATGGCGGGCGAGGAGCCATCCGCACGCGGTGCCGCCGACGATCACCCCCACCCCCACGAGCAGCAGGAGCCACAGCGTGTTGGCGACCATCTCGGGCAGCGTGGTCGCGAGCAGATGTTCCCACGTCGCGCCGGCGCCGGGCGCCACGCCGCGGGTGACCACGGCAAGCGTCGGCAGCGCGGCGATCGCGGCGACCGCGATCGCGGTGCCGGTGAGCCACGGCGCATTAGCGCGCATGGGTAATTTCCATCGTGCGCTCGCCAAGTCGCGCCGTCATGCGAGGATTATAGGCGGCGGCATCGTCGCCCCCGATCCCCGATCCCCGATGGCGCTCTCCCTGACCGTTCACGACGTTGCTCACGCCTACGGCGATACGCCGGTGCTGCGCAACCTCAGCTTCACGCTCGCACCGGGCGAGATCGGCTGCCTGCTCGGCGCCTCCGGCTGCGGCAAGAGCACGCTCCTGCGCTGCGTGGCCGGCTTCGAGCCGGTCCGCACCGGCAGCATCGCCCTCGATGCGACCACACTGTCCGCACCGGGCAAGCTGGTCCCGCCCGAGCGGCGCAGCATCGGGATGGTCTTTCAGGATTTCGCGCTCTTTCCGCACCTCACCGTCGCCGGTAACGTCGCCTTCGGCCTGTCCGGGCGAAGCGCCGCCGCGCGCGAGGCGCGCGTGCACGAGATGCTCGCCCTCGTCGGCATGCGCGGGGAGGCGGCGCGCTACCCGCACGAGATCTCGGGCGGCCAACAGCAGCGCGTGGCGCTGGCCCGTGCGCTCGCGCCGGCCCCCGGGCTCCTGCTCCTCGACGAGCCGTTCTCGAGCCTCGACGTCGACCTGCGCGAGCACCTCTCGTTCGACGTGCGCACGATCCTGCAGGCGACCGGGACCACCGCGCTGCTCGTCACGCACGACCAGCGCGAGGCCTTCGCGTTTGCCGACACGGTCGGCGTGATGCGCGACGGCGCGCTCGACCAGTGGGGCAGCGCCTACGACCTGTACCACCAGCCGCGCACCCGCTACGTCGCGGATTTCGTCGGTGAGGGCGTGTTCGTGCGTGGCACCGTCGACGGTGGCGCGGTGCGTACCGAGCTCGGCACGCTCGCGCTGGCGCAGCCCGTCGGTGCGCAAGGCGCGGTCGACGTGCTGCTGCGCCCCGACGACGTGGTGCACGAGGACGATTCGGAGCAGCGCGCACGCATCGTCAGCAAGGTCTTTCGCGGCGCGCAGTTCCTCTACACGCTGGCGCTGCCGTCGGGAACGCGCGTACTCTCGCTCGTGCCGTCACACCACGATCACGCCATCGGCGAGCCGATCGGCATCCGCCTCGCCGCGGATCACGTGGTGGCATTTGCGGCGGTGTAGGCAGATGGCCGCTCAAGGCTTGCGGTGCAACGCGCGCAGCATCGCCTCACGCAGGATGGCGTTGATGCGCGTCTGGTAGCCCTTGCCCTGGCCCTTGAGCCACGCCAGCACATCCGAATCCACACGTACCGTGGTCGAGGTCGTTGCCCCCGCCGCTACCGCGGCACCACCCGCAACAACTTGCCGTCGTCGGCGTCGGTCAGGAGATACAGGTAGCCGTCCGGCCCCTGCACCACGTCGCGCACGCGGCCGACGTCGGGGAGGTAGCGCGCCTCGGCCTTCACTTCGCCGCCGCGCAGTTCGAGCCGCACGAGCCCGCCGGGGGTGAGCGAACCGACGAAGAGATCGCCCTTCCAGCCGGGGTAGCGATCGCCGGTATCGAAGGCAGCGCCGGAGGGCGCGATCACCGGATCCCAGTAGTACACCGGCTGCTCCATGCCCGCCTTGGCGGTGCCTTCGCCGATCTTGACGCCCGAATAGTCGACCCCGTAGGTGATCACCGGCCAGCCGTAATTCTTGCCGGCTTCGGGGTGGTTGAGCTCGTCGCCGCCGCGCGCGCCGTGCTCGACGGTCCACAGCTGCCCGGTACCGGGGTCGAGTGCCGCGGCCTGCACGTTGCGATGGCCGTACGACCAGATCTCGGGACGCGCCCCGGCGCGGCCGGCGAAGGGGTTGTCCTTGGGGATCGACCCGTCGGGGTTGATGCGCACCACCTTGCCGATCGTCGTCGAGAGGTCCTGCACCATCGGCCGCGCGCTGTAGCGATCGCCCAGGGTGACGAAAAGCGTCCCGTCGCGCGCGAAGACGAGCCGCGAGCCCCAGTGGTTGCGGCTGCCGGCGATCTTGGGCACCTGCCGCCAGATGACCTCGACGTCGTCGAGGCGGGCGTCGTTCAGCACGCCGCGGGCGACCGCGGTGCCGGCAGCACCCCCCTCGCCCGCCTCCGAGAACGAGAGGTAGACGCGCCGGTCGCGCGCGAAGTCGGGCGACAGCGCGATGCCCAGGAGGCCGCCCTGGCCGCCGGCGGCGACCTTGGGCGTGCCGGTCACGGCCTCGCGCGAGCGACCGCCCTTGGCGAGGAGCAGCAAGGTACCGGAGCGTTCGGTGACGAGCATCCTGCCATCCGGCAGGAAGGCAAGACCCCACGGGTGATCGAGACCGCGCGCGATCTCGACGGTGGTGATGCTCGCATCCGTGGCCGGCGGCGTCGGCGAGCGCGGCGCCTGCGCGAATGCCGGCAGCGTCAGGGCGAGCGCGACAAGAAGTGACGCGCGACCCACGCCGGTGGCGCGCATTACATCGCGTCCGGCTTCGTCATCGCCTTGGGGTCGATCCAGCGATCGAAATCGGCGTCGCTCACGAGGCCGAGCGCGTGCGCCGCCGCGCGCAGCGAAGTGCCGTCACGGTGTGCCTTGAGCGCGATCTTCGCCGAATTCTCGTAGCCGATGTGCGGGTTGAGCGCGGTGACGAGCATGAGCGACTCCTCGACGTGCTGACGGATCCGCTCGCGATTGGGCTCGATGCCGCGGGCACAGCGCTCGTCGAACGAGCGCAGCGCATCGGACAGGAGCTCGATCGACTCCAGCACGTTGTGCAGCATCACCGGCTTGAACACGTTGAGCTGGAAGTTGCCTTGCGTCCCGGCGAAGGCCACCGCCGCGTCGTTGCCGAAGACCTGCACGGCGACCATCGTCAGCGCCTCGCACTGTGTGGGATTGATCTTGCCCGGCATGATCGACGATCCCGGCTCGTTGTCCGGGATCGTGATCTCGCCGATTCCCGCCCGCGGCCCGCTCGCGTACCAGCGCACGTCGTTGGCGATCTTCATCGCGACGCCGCCCAGCGTACGCAGCGCGGCGCTCGCATTGACGATCGCATCGTGCGCGGAAAGCGCGGCGAACTTGTTGGCGGCCGACGTGAACGGCTTGCCCGTCGCCTGCGCGATGTGCTTCGCCACCACCTCGCCGAAGCGCGCCGGGGCGTTGATCCCCGTACCGACCGCGGTGCCGCCGAGGGCGAGCGGATGGAGGCTGTCGCGGGCGCTTTCGATGAAGCGCCTGGCGTCGTCGAGCTGCCCGACCCAGCCCGCGATCACCTGCCCCAGCGTGACGGGGGTGGCATCCTGCAGGTGCGTGCGGCCGAGCATGACGACGTCCGCGAACGCCTTCGCCTTCGCGGCGAGCGTCGCGTGCAACTGCGCGATCGCCGGCAGCAGCGCGCGCTCGATCTCCTCCAGCGTGGCGATGTGCATCACCGCGGGAAACGCGTCGTTCGACGACTGGCTGCGGTTGACGTCGTCGTTGGGATGGATCGGCTTCTTGCTGCCGACGACACCGCCGGCGAGCTGGATCGCGCGGTTGGCGATCACCTCGTTGGCGTTCATGTTCGACTGCGTGCCGGACCCGGTCTGGAAAACGACGAGCGGGAATTCGTCGTCCCACTTGCCGTCGACGACCTCCTGCGCGGCGCGCACGATGAGGTCGGCCTTGTCGGCCGGGAGCGTCCCGAGTTCGGCGTTGGCGCGCGCCGCCGCCTGCTTCACGAGGCCGAAGGCCCGGATACTCGGGCGCCCGAAGGCGAAGCGCGCCACCCCGATCGGAAAGTTATCGATCGAGCGCTGCGTCTGCGCCCCCCACAGCCGGTGCGCGGGAACCGGCACCTCGCCCAGCGCGTCCTTTTCGATCCGCTTGTCGCTCATCTGCGTTCTCCTGCTCGCCGCGGCCAACGCCGGGCCAATGACGATGATAAGGCTTTGCGCGTGGCGACTCCGCGGAGGCTGCACATGCGCCCGGCGGGCCGCCGCCGGCCGGCGCCTCGGGCGTGAGGGGTCGCAGCGTTACCGCGATCGTCGGGAAGTGCCGAAAGCGGGCACGCCGGTGCCCCCGGCGGGAACCTCGAGAGCGCGAACGGGCGGGAGCGGTGCTACAGCCCGAGCCAGTCGATGGTCGAGCTCTCGATATCCGGATTGGGAGCGACGAATCCCTTGTAGCCGACGATCTCGAGCGCCTTCGGGTCGCGCAGGCCGAGCAGCGCCTCGCGAATCTTCTGGGCGTCGTCGGCCGGCAGCTTGCTGGACACGATGAACTGCTTGATGGGCACCGGCCGCGAGCGGAAGATCACGCGGCCGCCCTTCGCGGTCCACGCCTTGACCACCGCGTTGGCGGCGGTGACCCCCGCCTGCGCGAAGCCGTTCTCGATGTAGAAGGGGACCGCATCCTGGTAGCGCGTGGTGATGACGCGGATCGAACCGGGGACGACCTCCTTGCCGGTCGTCGTCGGAATCTTCTCCACCCGCAGGAAGGCGCGCACCATCGCCGAGGTAATCGAGTCCGGATCCGGAGTGACCAGCGTGCGCCCCTTGAGGTCCTCGAGCGCCTTGATGGGCGAATCCTTGGCGACCAGGACCGACGCGATGTACTCGGTATACCCGGTCGTCCACGCCACCGCCTTGTAGCGCCCTGCCTTGATCTCCGCCATCGACACGTGCGCCGGGTGGATGAAGGCGACGTCGAATTCCTGCTTGGCCATGCCGGCACGCACGTCGTCGTACGCGGGCACCACCTGCATGCGCACGCGCCGCCCGGTCGCTTTGGCGAGGATCTCGGCGATCGGCGCGAACTTGTCGCGGATCTCCTTGGGCGTCGCCTGATAGGTGACGCCTTCGGTGATCGAGAAGACGAGTTCGTTGCCTTGGGCGGCAACGAGTGCCGGCATCAGCGCACACCAAGCCAACCCGCACCACTTCCAGAATGTCATCGACGTCCCCTCCCCGCATCCGCCGGCCCGCGAGCGCAGGTCGTCGACCCTGTCGCGCCAGCCAGCGGCACTGCGCAAGCAAAAGTCATGCGCTCGCGATTACCTGCCGTCGGCCAGCGACCGAAGCCCGGTAGCGAACGAGGGGCCGTATTTCAGCCGGCCCGATGGCGGAACTTCCGGATCGCCTCGAGTTGCGCGAGCGCGGCGGCAAGCTCGGCCTGCGCCGCCGCGATGCCGCCGGCCGCGTCCTTGTTGGCCATCGCTTCCTCGGCGCGCTGCTTCGCCTCCAGCACCATCGCCTCGTCGAGATCGTTGGCGCGGATCGCGGTATCGGCGAGCACCGTCACCTTGTTCGGCTGGATTTCGAGGAAACCGCCCTGGACGAACACGAACTCGTCGTCTCCCTCGCCGGCCGGCTTGATGCGAACGGCGCCAGGCTTGATCTGCGTGAACAGCGGCGTGTGGCGCGGATAGATGCCGAGCTCGCCGTCCACCCCGGGGAGTACGACGAACTCGGCCTCGCCCGAGTAGATCTGCTGCTCGGCGCTCACCACGTCGACATGGATCGTATTGGCCATTGCGTGTCCTTGCGTGGGCAGGAGGCGGCTATTGCAGCGTCTTCGCCTTCTCGAAGGCTTCCTCGATGGTGCCGACCATGTAGAAGGCCTGCTCGGGAAGCTGGTCGCACTCGCCGTTGACGATCATGTTGAAGCCCTTGATCGTGTCCTTGAGCGAGACGTACTTGCCGGGCGACCCCGTGAACACTTCGGCGACCGTGAACGGCTGCGACAGGAAGCGCTGCATCTTGCGCGCGCGCGCCACCGCGAGCTTGTCCTCGGGCGAGAGCTCGTCCATGCCGAGGATCGCGATGATGTCGCGCAGTTCCTTGTAGCGCTGTAGCGTCTGCTGCACGCGGCGCGTGCACTGGTAGTGCTCCTCGCCGATGACGTGCGGGTCGATCTGGCGCGACGTCGAGTCGAGCGGATCGACCGCGGGATAGATGCCGAGCGCCGCGATGTCGCGCGACAGCACGACGGTCGCGTCGAGGTGGCCGAAGGTGGTCGCGGGCGACGGGTCGGTCAGGTCGTCCGCCGGCACGTACACCG
>JADZAQ010000118.1 GCA_020852555.1 Burkholderiales bacterium | reverse complement strand
GAAGGAAGGAGTGATCTTCTTGCGCCTCATCCTCACCTGGCTCATCAACGCGGTGGCGCTGATCGCGCTGCCCTACGTCATGAAGTCGATCAACGTCGACTCGTTCCTGACCGCGCTCCTGGTCGCGATCGTGCTGGGCTTCGTCAACGCCATCATCCGGCCCATCCTGATCATCCTCACGCTGCCGGCCACGATCCTGACGCTCGGGCTGTTCATCTTCGTGATCAACGGCCTCCTGTTCTGGGCGGTGGGCTCGTTCTGGCCGGGCTTCCACGTGGACGGCTTCTGGGCGGGCGTGTTCGGCGCCATCGTGTTCAGCCTCATCTCGTGGTTGCTGTCGGCGATCCTCCTGCCCCACAAGAAAGATGGCTAGGCCTGGCACCTTCAGCTTCGAGTTCTTCCCGCCGAAGACGGCGGAAGGGGTGGCCAAGCTGCGTGTCGCGCGCGCGCAGCTCGCGCAGCTTCGTCCCGCGTTCTGCTCGGTGACCTTCGGCGCCGGCGGCTCGACGCGCGAAGGCACGCTGGAGACGGTGGTCGAGATCATGGGCGAAGGGCTTGCCGCCGCGCCGCACCTGTCGTGCATCGGCGGCAGCCGGTCGTCGCTGCGCGACGTGCTCGCGCAGTACAAGTCGCATTCGATCCGCCACCTCGTGGCGCTGCGCGGCGACCTGCCGTCGGGTGCGGTCGACGCCGGCGAGTTCCGCTACGCGAGCGACCTCGTCGCCTTCATCCGCGAGGAGACCGGCGCCCACTTCCACCTCGACGTCGCGTGCTATCCCGAGTACCACCCGCAGGCGCGCAACCCGCAGGAGGATCTCGACGCCTTCGAGCGCAAGGTGCGCGCGGGCGCCGACTCGGCGATCACGCAGTACTTCTTCAACCCCGACGCCTACTGGAGTTTCGTCGACAGTTGCGCGGCGCGCGGGCTTACGATTCCCATCGTGCCCGGCATCATGCCGATCCTGTCGGCGAGCCGCCTCGCGCGCTTTTCCGACGCCTGCGGCGCGGAGATCCCGCGCTGGATCCGGCGCAAGCTCGAAGGCTTCGGCGACGACGCGGCGTCGGTGCGCGCGTTCGGCCTCGACGTGGTCACCGACCTGTGCGGCAAGCTCCTGGAGGAAGGCGCGCCGGGCCTGCACTTCTACACGCTGAACACCGCCGGCCTCACCACGACCATCTGGCAGCGCCTCGGGCTGTAGCGCGAGGGCAGTGCCGCTACTTTCCGCGGGAAAACGAAGCGAGCTCGATCGTCGTGTTCTGCGCGCGGATGGTCACCGCGTCGAGCGCGTTGCCGCGCTCGCGATAGGTTGCGAACTTCGTTTCGCGCACCATGTTCCCGGCCTCCGGCGCCCACCACGTCACGTAGTTGCACTCGTAGGGAAGGCGGAACGGGTTGTTGTCGTCCACGCTCATGATCGTGCGCATCTCGATCGCGTCGAACGTTCCGGCCGGCGTCGACGCCGTCGTGTAACCGCCGACCTGCACGAACCGGCTGATGTTGCTCATGAGCTGGTTGGCGGGATCGAGGTTGCGCAGCCGCTGGTTCCAGCTCGCGCCGGGAGTCAGGGGAAACTGGTAGCGGATGAGCGGCGGCTCGAAGTTGCGCGTCTCGGCCGGGTCGAACACGGCGCCGATCACCACCACGCCCGGCGCCGACCACAGCTCCACCCGCTCGTAGTTCATCGTCGGGCCGACGAGCGTCACGCGCACGGCGATCCCGGTGTGGTCGATGATGGTGACCTCGTGCGTCTCGACCCAGGTCACCGGCACGCGGAAGCCGTCGCTGCAGTTGTACACCCACTTGTCGCCGACGCGCACCGTCGGCGCCGGCGCGGGCGGGCCGGCGGCGCCGCCGACGGCGACACAGCCGGATGCGACGAGCGCCGGTGCTGCGAACATGAAGCTGCGGCGATCCACGGTGATGCAAGATCCTCGACTACGGCGCGGTGTCGGCGAGCGCCCCGCCCGATACGCGCACGAGATCCGTGGGCGCGATCGGGAACATCGCGTGCGGCGTGCCCCCGGCAGCGTAAACAGTCTCGTGCCGCAGGAGATTCCGGTCGATGAGCGTGCGCAAGGCCTGGGCATGGGCGAGCGGGGGGATGCCGCCTATCGCGTAGCCCGTCACCTCGCGCACGAAGGCGGCGTCTGCCTTGCCGATGGCTTCGCCCACCACCGAGGCGACCTTCGCCTCGTCCACGCGGCTGGCGCCGCTTGCGATCACCAGCACCGGTGCGCCGGACGCCGCCCGGAACACGAGCGACTTGGCGATCTGCGCGACGGTGCATCCCAGCACGGCGGCCGCCTCCGCGGACGTACGCGCGGGCACGTCGTACTCGACGATGCGGGAGGTCAGCCCCGCCACCGCGAGAGCGTCCTGCACGCGCTGGGCGGAAGTCGACAGCGTCGGCTTCACGGGGTATCGAACTGCAACTCGACGTCGTCGAGCCACAGCGAGCCCTTGCCCTGCAGCATCGCGCCAATCTCGATGCGCTCGGTGCCTGCCGGCACCGGCAGCGTGACCGTGTAGCGCTTCCACCCGGTCGTGCCCTTCACCGGCGTGTCGGCCATGAAATTGTGCGCCAGGATCGCGCCCGACTGCTGCGCGGCGATCGTCAGCACCGCGCCGGCATCGGTCGCGTCCTTCGTTCGCAGCCACCCCGAATAGCGCGCGACCTTGCCTGCGTACTGCTTCGCCGCGATCGCTTGCGCGATCGCGCCGTAGGGCTCGGGGCCGATGTAGTCGATACGCACGCTGCGCTGGCCGCTGCGCGGCTCGGCCGTGTCCACGGTGAACGCGTACGACTTGTCGCCGGCATGCTGGAAAGTGAACCATCCTTCGGGGCCGCTGGCGCGCTCGGGCGCCGTGGACTCGAAACCGGGGTTGACGAGCGCGAAGCCGCGAGCTTGCTGCGGCAGCTGCACGGGCGCGAAGGTCGTCGGCGCTGCCGGCGCCGGCTTGGCGGTCCGATCGCCGGCAGCCGGCGCCGCGGTGGTCGCCGCGCAAGCCGCGAGCGCCGACGCCGCCAGCGCGGCCGCGCAGGCTCTACAACGCATCGGTGATCGCGCCCTTGCTCGCCGTCGTCACGAGCCGCATGTACTTGGCGAGCAATCCACGCGTGTAGCGCGGGGCCGGCGCCTTCCAGGCGGCGCGGCGGCGGGCGAGCTCGGCGTCGTCGACGTTGAGCTGGATGAGGAGCCGGTGCGCATCGATGGTGATCGAGTCGCCCTCCTGCACCAGCGCGATGTTGCCGCCGACGTACGCTTCGGGCGCGACGTGGCCCACGACCATGCCCCACGTGCCGCCCGAGAAGCGGCCGTCGGTGATGAGCCCGACCGAAGCGCCGAGGCCCTGGCCGATCAGCGCCGACGTGGGCGCCAGCATCTCCTGCATGCCGGGGCCTCCCTTCGGCCCCTCGTAGCGGATCACGATCACGTCGCCTTCCTTGATCCTGCGCGCCATGATCGCCTCCATCGTGGCGTGCTCGGAATCGAACACGCGCGCGGGCCCGGTGATCGCCGGATTCTTGAGGCCGGTGATCTTGGCCACACATCCTTCCGGGGCGAGATTGCCGCGCAGGATCGCAAGGTGCCCCTGCGCGTACAGCGGCCGGTTCATGGGCCGGATCACCTCCTGGTCCCCGCGCGGCGCGTCGGGGACGCCCTCGAGCTCCTGCGCGAGCGTGCGCCCGGTGATCGTCATGCAGTCGCCGTGCACGAGACCCGCCTTCAGCAGCATCTTCAACACCTGCGGCACGCCGCCGGCACGATGGAAGTCGACCGCGACGTACTTGCCGGAGGGCTTCAAGTCGCACAGTACGGGCACGCGCTGGCGGATACGCTCGAAGTCGTCGAGGGTCCACGGCACTTCCGCTGCGGCGGCGATGGCGAGGTAGTGCAGGACCGCGTTGGTCGACCCGCCGGTGGCCATCACCACCGTGATCGCGTTCTCGATCGACTCGCGGGTGATGATGTCGCGGGGCTTGAGATCGCTCTTCACCGCCTGCACCAGCACGCGCGCCGAGGCCGCCGCGGAGTCCGCCTTCTCGGCGTCGGGCGAGGCCATCTGCGACGAGCCGAGCAGGCTCATGCCCAGCGCCTCGAACGACGACGACATGGTGTTCGCGGTGTACATGCCGCCGCAGGCGCCCACCGACGGGCAGGCGTTGCGCTCGATGCCGTCGTAGTCTTCCTTCGACATGGTGCCGGCGGTGTACGCGCCGACCGCCTCGAACGGCGACACGATGGTGAGCTTCTCGCCTTTCCACTCGCCGGGCAGGATGGTCCCGGCGTACACGTAGATCGCGGGCACGTTGACGCGCGCCATCGCCATCATGCCTCCGGGCATGTTCTTGTCGCAGCCGCCGACCACCAGCACGCCGTCCATGCACTGCCCGTTCACCGCGGTCTCGATCGCATCGGCGATGACCTCCCGCGACACGAGCGAGTACTTCATGCCCTCGGTGCCCATGCCGATGCCGTCGGTCACGGTGGGTACGCCGAACATCTGCGGCATCGCGCCCGCGGCGTGGAGCGCGTCGATCGCACGGTCGACCAGCGGCTGGATGCCGGCGTTGCAGGGGTTCATCGTGCTGTGGCCATTGGCCACCCCGACGATGGGCTTGTCGAAGTCGTCGTCGCCGAAGCCGACCGCGCGCAGCATGGCGCGGTTGGGAGAGCGGGCCACACCCTGGGTGATGAGTCGCGAGCGGCGGTTGGATGCCATGTCGGTTCCTTGCGGTATCGCTTTGTATAATCGGCCAATTCTAACGTAACCCGTATGATGGTCCATCCGCAGTTCGACCCGATCGCGTTCCAGATCGGCCCCGTCGCCGTGCGCTGGTACGGCCTCATGTATCTCGTCGGGTTCGTCCTGTTCGTGGTGCTGGGCAAGGTCCGCGCGCGACGCAACCTTCTCACCGGCTGGCATCCGCGCGACGTCGACGACATGCTGTTCTATGGCGTGTTCGGCGTCATCATCGGCGGCCGGCTGGGCTACGTGCTGTTCTACAAGCCCTTGTACTACGCGGCGCATCCGCTCGAGATCCTGCAGGTCTGGGCCGGCGGCATGAGCTTCCACGGCGGCTTTCTCGGCGTGCTCGCCGCGTTGTGGCTGTTCGCGCGCAACCGCAACAAGCGCTGGCTCGACGTGACCGACTTCGTGGCGCCGCTGTGCCCGCTGGGGCTCGCCGCGGGCCGCCTCGGCAACTTCATCAACGGCGAGCTCGTGGGCCGCGTCACCGACGGGCCGTGGGCGATGGTGTTCCCGCAGGTGGACAACCTGCCGCGCCATCCCTCGCAGCTCTATCAGTTCGCGCTCGAGGGCGTGCTCCTGTTCGTGATCCTGTGGCTGTACGCGAACCGGCCGCGCCCCACCGGCGCGGTGTCGGGGCTGTTCCTCGCGGGTTACGGCACGTTCCGCTTCATCGCCGAGTACGCGCGCGAGCCGGACAGTTTCCTGGGCTACTTCTTCGACGGCCGCCTGACGATGGGACAGCTCTTATCCCTGCCGATGATCGTGCTCGGCATCGGCATGATGGTGTGGGCGTACCGCCGCGCTGCCAAAGCGCAGCCGACCGTCATCGATCGGATGAAGACCGACTAGCGAGAACGCTTGGCCGGGCAGTCAGCCCGCCTGCCGGCGCTACTGAACGGGGAGCGAAGCGACCTGTGATCCGCGCCTTCGTCGCCGTTC
>JADZAQ010000117.1 GCA_020852555.1 Burkholderiales bacterium | reverse complement strand
GATCGGCTTGCGCCAGCGCATGAATTCGAGATCGACGCTCAAGCCATGGCGCGCCGCGACGTCGCACAGCGCAGCGAAGCGCTCGACATTGCGCTCGACGTCGGGATCGTCGCCGCTGGCGCCGCAGTTCACGCGGCGCGCGCCGAGCTCCGCCGCAACCGCCATCCACCCGTCGAGCCCGCCGACGTCGAGGTCGCGGGTCATGGAGATGAACTCGGCATCGAAAATCTCGAGCCCCGCGGCGCGCGCCGCCGCACGCAGCGCGGGCACGTCGCGGTGAGTGACCGGATACACCGTGGTTCCCGGCGCTGCCGAGTGCATGCGCAGACCCACCCGCCGATACCCCGCCTTGGCGGCGATCTCGAAGAGCTCCGGAGGTCCGTAGGCGAGGAGCGGCAAGTGGGCGATGCCCAGTTCGATCGTGGTGATATCGGTCATGGTCGCATCCATTGGTCGTTGCGCGCCGAGCTGAAGAGCGCCTCGATGACGCGCAAGGTCATTGCCGCATCCTCCACCGGCCAACTCGGCACGCGCTCGCCCCGGACGTAGCGCGAGAAGCGATCGAATTGCAGCGTGTACTGGTTGACCGGTTCGAAGGTAAAGGTTCGCGTCGGCATCGAGCCCGCGCTCGTCTCGTCGCCGGCGAAGATGCGACAGGTCGTCGGCCGGCCATGCGCGTACGGGAAATCGCAGGCGAGCCAGCCGCGGCTGCCCAGCACCGTGAACTGCTGGTGCGACGCCCAGGCGTTGGGTCCGCCCTGGCTCGATACGCTGATCGTGGCGTGCCGGCCGCCAAAATCGAGGATCGCGGTAGAGAGGCGGTCGATGCCGAAGCGAGGATCGCGATCGAGCGTGCCGATCACGCGCTGCGGCGCGCCGCCGTAGACGAGGGTGCAGGCGCTGATCGTGTACGACCCGAGGTCGTAGAGCGCACCGCCACCCTGGTCGGGGTTGTTGCGGATGTCGTGCGGGTCGTGGAACTGCTTGGCGAGCGTCGCGTGCACGGCCAGCGGCCCGCCGATGGCGCCGTCGTCGAGCAATGCACGGATCTTCACCCACTGCGGATGGTTGCGGTACGAGAAGGCCTCCTCGATATGGCGACCCGTGCGGTCGCGCGCCGCCGCAAGCTCCGCCACCTCGGCCGCCTTGAGGACGAGCGGCTTCTCGCACAGCACGTGCTTGCCTGCTTCCAAGCCCCGCACCGACCACTCGAGGTGCAGGTGATTGGGCAGCGGGACGTAGAGTGCGTCGACGTCCGGATCGGCGAGCAGCGCCTCGTACGAGCCATGCGCGCGCGGCGCCCCGAAGGCACCGGCCATGCTCCGCGCCTTGGCGAGATCACGCGAGCCGATCGCGGCGAGCACCGAGTGCTCGGCGGCGACCAGTGCCGGCAGTGCGCGGTCCCGGGCGATTGCCGCGGTACCCAGGATGCCCCAGCGAATCTTCTCCATCGGTAACCCGCTCCGAGTGACCGGTCAGTACGTCGCCCGACCGCCGGACAGGTCGAACGTGAAGCCGGTCGAGAACGTGCATTCCGGGCCGGCGATCCACGCCACCATCGCCGCGATCTCCGGAATCGTCAAGAGTCGACCCATCGGGATCTTCGCCTTGGTCGACGCGATGTGCTCGGCGGTCATCTCGCGGAAGAGCTCGGTTTCGGTCATCACCGGCGCGATCGCGTTGACGAGGACGCCGCTGCCGACCAACTCGCGCGCGATGGACTTCGTGTAGCCGATGACGCCAGCCTTGGCCGCCGCGTACGCGGCGATGTTCTGCACGCCTTCCTTGCCCGCCGCCGACGACACGTTGACGATGCGCCCGTAGCCCGCGGCACGCATCGCCGGGATCGCCACGCGGCAACAGTAGAAGACGCCGGTCAGGTCGATCGCCAGCACCCGGTCCCAGGCGTCGAGCGGATATTCCCAGGTCGGCAGCACCGGGCCGTTGATGCCGGCGTTGTTGATCAGGATGTCGGCGCGGCCGGCCGCGGCGATCGTCGCCGCGTACGCGCGCTCGACCGAGGCGAAATCGGCGACGTCGACCGCGACTGCCGCCGCCGGAACGAACTCCGCACGCGAAGCGTCGAAGGCTCCGAGGTCACGATCCCAGAGCACCACCTGCGCGCCGTCACGGGCGAGGCGCTGCGCGATGCCCAGACCGATGCCGCGGGCGCCGCCGGTGACGACCGCCACGCGCCCGGCGAGCGGCGGCATGCTCACTTGGCGGCCCAGGCCGGCTTCAGCGTCTCGATGACCTGCGCGCGGCCATCCACGATCTTCACGATGAAGCTCTCGCGATCGAGGTCGCCCTTGTCGTCGTAGCGCGTATCGAAGAGGATTCCCGGATAGTCTTTCGCCGCGAACTGCGCGCCGTGCAGCGTCGATGCGAAGCCCTTCTGATCGAACTTGCCGAGCTTGTCCTGCGTCGCCTTGATCGCCCAGGCGCCGGTATAGCCCTTCATCGCATTGTGATCCGGGCGCGCCTTGTATTCGGCCTCGTACTTCTTCGCGAATGCCTGGACCGTCGGATTCGGCGCATCGGCGGTGAGGCCGACGTGGGCGACCACGCCGTTGGCCGCAGCACCGGCCAATTCGACGACCTTCTCGTTGGCGAGGGTCGTCTCGCCGACGATCGGCTTGTCGTAAGCCTGCTTGCGCAACTCGCGCAGCGCGCGAGCCGACTCCTCCTCGTGCATGTAGACGAACAATACGTCCGCGTTCGCCTGCTTCGCTCGCAGCACCGGACTCGAGAAATCGACTTGCGGCACGTCGGTCGAGATGTCGGCGACGACCTTGATGCCGGCGGCGCCGAGATCCTTCACGATCGCGTCGCGTCCACCCTTGCCAAAATCGGAATTGGCGAACATCACCGCCACCGTCTTCGCCTTGAGATAGTCTTTCATATAGCGCACGACCTTCGGCATCGCCGCGGCCTGCGTGAACGAGGTGCGGAAGACGAAGGGATTGCCCTGCTCGGTAATTGCGGCAGCCTCGCCGCCGATGACGTTGGGGACGCCGGCGCGGCGCGTCTCCTGCATGCTGACCAGGATCGAACCGGAGAACACCGGCCCGAGGATAACGTACGCCTGATCGTCGATCGCGCGCTGCGCAAGCGCCTTGGCGACCCCGGGATTGGTCTGCGTGTCCGACGGCGTGTACTCGATCGGCCTGCCGTTCAATCCGCCGGCAGCGTTGATTTCGCGGATCGCGAGCTTCACGCCGTTGTTGAAATTGGTGCCGGCGGTGGCGCCGGG
>JADZAQ010000116.1 GCA_020852555.1 Burkholderiales bacterium | reverse complement strand
GGGAGCCGATCAGTACGAACGCCGGTATCGGGAGCGCGTCATCAAACAGCTGCACCGTCGCGCCGCGGAGTTCGGCTTCAGGCTCGAAGCCAGCGACAGTGTTTCTTAGGAATTCACAAGCTCTCAGCCGACGAGAAAGATCGTGGCAAGGCCCAGAAAGATGAAGAAGCCTCCCGAGTCGGTCGCCGCGGTGATGAGCACCGACGCGCCCAACGCCGGGTCGCGGCCGAGCCTCAACATCGTCATCGGGATCAGCACGCCCATCGATGCCGCCAGCATGAGATTCAACGTCATCGCGAGGACCATGACGAGGCCCAGCGCGATGTCGCGGTAGAGCATCGCCGCGACGAACCCCATCGCACCGCCCCACACGAGGCCGTTGACGAGCGCGACCAGGATCTCCTTGCGGATGAGCCGCCGGGCGTGCTCGCGGGTGACGAGGCCCAAGGCGACGGCGCGCACGATCATGGTGATCGTCTGGTTGCCGGCGTTACCGCCGATGCCGGCAACGATCGGCATCAGCGCGGCAAGTGCCACGAGCTTGGCGATCGACCCCTCGAAGACGCCGATCACCCGCGAGGCGATGAACGCGGTGACGAGATTGATGGCGAGCCACAGCCAGCGGTTCTGGAACGACTTCCACACCGAGGCGAACAGATCCTCTTCTTCACGCAAGCCGACCTGCGCCAGCACTTCCTCGTCGCCGCGCTCGCGGACGAAATCGAGAATCTCGTCGACGGTCACGCGGCCGACCAGCTTGTCGTTGGTGTCGACCACCGGCGCCGACACCAGGTCGTAGCGCTCGAAGGCGAGCGCCGCGTGGTGCGCCTTCTCGTGCTGCAGGAGCTTGACCACCGGCGGCGTCATCACCTCGGCGACGAGCCTGCGCGGCTCGCTCACCAGGAGCTTCGCCACCGGCAGCACCCCGAGCAGCCGCTCGGCGCGATCGACGACGAAGAGCTGGTCGGTCTGCGACGGCAACTCGTCGAAGCGCCGCAGGTAGCGCAGGACGACCTCGAGCGTCACGTCGGAGCGGACCTGGACGTCGCCGAAGTCCATGAGCGCGCCGACCATGTCGTCCTCGAAGGACATCGCGGCGCGCAGTTGCTCGCGCTCCTCGATGCTGAGGCCCGAGAAGACATCGTCCATGACCTCCTGCGGGAGGTCGGGCGCGAGCTCCGCGATGTCCTCGGCGTCGAGCGTCTCGGCGGCGGCGACGAGCTCCTCGGTGTCCATCGAGGAGATGAGCGACTCGCGGACGGGCTCGGAGACCTCGAGCAGGATCTCGCCGTCGCGGTCGGCCTTGACGAGGTCCCAGATGTAGAGCCGCTCGTCGAGCGGCATCGCCTCGAGGATGAAGGCGATGTCGGCGGGGTGCAGGCGATCGAGCCGCCGCTGGAGTTGCGCCTTGTTCTGCCGGGTGACGAGGCTCTCCCCGAGCTCGTCGCCTTCTCCCTCGCCGCTTACCGGCGGGTGTTCGAGCTGCTCGTGGACGAGACCTTCGACGAGACGGTGCCGGCGCAGGAGCGCGGTGATCTCGGCGAGCGCGTCCTGCACGCGCTCACCGACGTCCGGGCGTTCGCCCGCCGAAGGATCGACGTTGTCGGGCATGACGGGGCGGGGGACAAGGTCTTCGTGCGGCACCGTGGGGCAAGGCCCCGCATTCTAGCGTTTGACGGCGCGCGCGACGAGCGGTGCCGGCCCCTCGTCGGGGGTCGCGCCGCCGTCAGCGATCCGGTACCCTGCGCAGCACGACGGGCGGGTTGAAGAGCTCGTCGCCGCCGGCGGCAAGGAAGGCGGCGATCGCCGCAGGCTCGGCGGTGATCGTGCCCTCCTCGGACGTCGCTTCGCCGCGCACGGTTCCCTTGATCCGGCCCGCCCGGATCGCCGCGGCCAGGCGCTCACCGCGCATGGTGGCGAAGCGCACGACGTCCGGCTCGGGCAGCGAGTAGCGCACGACGAGGTAGCCCTCGCGCTTGCCGTCGTATTCCTGCATGACGGACAGATACCGCGCCTTCCCGACGCGCGCACCATACGCGACGTGAACCTCGTCGGTGAGTCCGTTGCGCTTGTGGTCGACCATCACGATACGCATCGGCTGACCCTCCTTCGCCGGGCCGAGCGCCCACTCCGGGCCGATGTGAACGTAGATGAGCTCGCCCTTGTCGCGGTAGCGCCAGACGCCATAGAGCCGCGCGTCGGCTTGCGCCGACGCGATCGGTACGATGGGTTCGACCGTGTCGACCTTGCATCCGGCGACGACGCTCGCCGCAAGGCAGAGCGTCAGGAGCACGAGCGGGCGTGGTGTCGGCATGCGCATCCCCGGTGGGTGGCGACGGTCCCGCGATGATAGCCGCGCGCGGCGGCCCGGCGCTTCCTCCACTACCATCCGGGTCACCAACCCCCAAGGAGCGGAGAAGATGAGCCTGTTCAACTGGCAGGAAAGACCGGTCACGGCGCTGGCCAACGAGGGCGTGATCGCCCCGGACGAACGCCTGCCCTGGCCGCAGACGACGGCCATGGGCCTGCAGCACGTGGTGGCGATGTTCGGCTCCACAGTGCTGGCGCCGATCCTGATGGGCTTCGACCCCAACCTGGCGATCTTCATGAGCGGCATCGGCACGCTCATCTTCTATCTCGTCACCGGCGGCAAGGTGCCCAGCTACCTGGGTTCGTCGTTCGCCTTCATCGGCGTGGTGATCGCCGCCACCGGCTTCGGCGGCCAGGGGCTGAACGCCAACATCCCGGTGGCGCTGGGCGCGATCATCGTGTGCGGGCTGATCTACACGCTGATCGGCGCGGTGGTGCAGGCCCTCGGCACCGGCTGGGTCGAGCGGCTCATGCCGCCGGTGGTCACCGGCGCGGTGGTGGCGGTGATCGGCCTGAACCTGGCCTCGATCCCGGTCAAGAACATGGCGGCCAGCAGCTTCGACAGCTGGATGCAGGCGGTCACCTTCACCTGCGTGGCGCTGGTGGCGGTGTTCACGCGCGGCATGGTGCAGCGCCTCCTGATCCTGGTCGGACTGGCGATTGCCACGGTCATCTACCTGGTGCTCGCCAACGGCATGGGGCTGG
>JADZAQ010000115.1 GCA_020852555.1 Burkholderiales bacterium | reverse complement strand
CGCAGATCGACCTCACGTTCGCCAACGCCCTCCGCTCGATCGTGCGCCAGGACCCGGACGTCATCATGATCGGCGAGATCCGCGACCTCGAGACCGCGCAGATCGCCGTGCAGTCGGCGCTGACCGGGCACCTCGTGCTCTCGACCGTGCACACCAACGACGCGCCGTCGACGGTCAACCGCCTGCTCGACATGGGCGTCGAGGACTATCTCCTCACTTCGACGGTGATCGGCATCCTGGCGCAGCGCCTCGTGCGAACGCTGTGCCCGCACTGCAAGGAGCCCTACCACGCGCTGCCCGAGCTCGTCGAGCAGATGAACCTTCGCAAGTTCGTGGCCGAAGGGCCGATCACGCTGTGGCACGCGCGCGGCTGCGCGGGCTGCGCGAACACCGGCTACACCGGCCGCGTCAGCATCCTCGAGATGCTGCCGATGACCGACGCGCTGCGGAGCCTCGTCATGCGCCACGCCACGGCGAACGAGCTTCGCGCGCAGGCGATCGCCGAGGGGATGCTCTCGATGTACGAGGATGGGCTGCGCAAGGCGGTGCGCGGCGTGACGACGTTCGAGGAGGTGCTGAGGGTGACGAGGGAGTCGTGACGGTGGGGCGGGACGGGGGACTGGGGACTGGGGACGAGCGTGCCCAGCCGGAGCATCGGCAAGCACCGCCTCGACAATACCTCGGCGCCACGTTGCACGGGTTGGACATTCACCGACCACCATTGCACGGTTGAGCACCCTCGTCCCCAGTCCCCAGTCCCCAGTCCCTCCCAACATGTCCCTCTACCGCTACAAAGCCGTCACCTCCGCCGGCGAAGTCGCGACCGGCGAGCTCGACGCGGCCAACGAGGCCGAGATCGTCGACCGGCTGCGCGACCAGGGCCTGATGCCGATGCACATCGCGCCGGCGACAGGCGCGACGGCAGCGGCGCAGCGCAGCGCAGCGCGCGAGCGGCGGTCGCTCTTCACGCCGCGCCACGTCACACGCGACCAGCTGATCGGCATCACGCGCGAGCTCGCGACGCTGATCAACGCGGGGCTCACGCTCGACCGCGCGCTCGAGATGCTCATCTCGCTGGCGCTCGCCCCGCCGGTGGCGTCGCTGCTTCAGGGCGTGCGCGACGACGTGCGCGGCGGCAAGTCGCTGTCGCAGGCGCTCGACACGCGGCGCGACGTGTTCTCGCGCTTCTACGTCAACATCGTGCGCGCCGGCGAGGCGGGCGGCGCGCTGGGGCTCGTGCTCGCGCGGCTGGCCGACACGATGGAGCGCAACAAGGAGCTCCGCGAGAGCGTCAAGAGCGCGCTCATCTACCCGACGATCCTCGTCGCCGTCGCGGCGGTGTCGGTGGTCGTGCTCTTGATCTACGTCGTGCCGCAGTTCGAGCAGACGTTCGCGCAGGCGGGCAAGGCGCTGCCGATTCCGACCGCCATCGTCTTCGGCCTCGCGTACTTCCTCAAGAGCTGGTGGTGGACGCTCGTCCTCGGCATCGTCGTCCTCGCCTGGTGGATCCGCCGCCGCGGCGCCAGGCCGGCGGTGCGCCGCCGGCGCGACGCCCGCATCCTCGCGCTGCCGCTGGTCGGCGACCTCGTGCGCAAGGTCGAGGTCGCGCGCTTCGCGCGCACGCTCGCGACGCTGCTCGGCAACGGCGTGACGCTGCTCACCGGGATCTCGATCGTGCGCGAAACGATGGGCAACGTCGTCCTCGCCGGCGCGCTCGAGGGCGTCACCGCGCGCTTGCGCGAGGGGCGCGGCTTCGGGCGTCCGCTCGCCGACACCGGGCTCTACCCGCGGCTTGCCACGCAGCTGATCCTCGTCGGCGAGGAATCGGGCCGCCTCGAGGAGATGCTCGTGAAGGTGGCCGACATCTACGACCGCGAGGTGCAGCTCGCCGTCAAGCGCTTCCTCGCCGTGCTGGAGCCGGTGCTGATCCTGACGCTCGCGGTCGTGATCGGCGGCATCGTCTTCTCCATTTTGCTCGGCGTGATGGGCATGACCGAACTCGTCGGATGACCGGGGCTCTAAAGCCCGATGAAGAATGAAGGATGAAGAATGAAAACGGCCCAGCAACGCCTCGCGGAGCGTCCGCTTCATCGCGCAGCATCATCGCGGAGCATCATGGCGGAGCATCATCGCGCGCGGCGCAGCCGCGCGCGCGGCATGACTTTGATCGAGATCCTCGTCGTGCTCGTGCTGATCGGCGTCGTGCTCGGCATCGTCGGCGGCAACTTCCTCGGCAAGGGCGAGAAGGCGAAGGCCGACGCGGCGAAGATCGAGATCGGCCAGATCGGGCAGACGCTCGACCTCTACAAGCTCGAGATCGGACGCTATCCGACCACGCAGGAAGGGCTGCAGGCGCTCGTCTCCGCCCCGCCGGGGGTCACGAACTGGAACGGCCCGTACTGGAAGAGGCAGGCGGTCCCGAAGGACCCGTGGGGCAACGAGTACCGCTACAACTCGCCGGGGCAGAACAACGCACCCTACGACATCATGTCGTACGGCGCCGACGGCAAGGAAGGGGGCGAAGGGGCCAACCGGGACAT
>JADZAQ010000114.1 GCA_020852555.1 Burkholderiales bacterium | reverse complement strand
GCGTCACCGTCATCGCAATGTTGTCACCCGGCATCACCATCTCCGTACCCGCCGGCAACTCGCACGAACCCGTCACGTCCGTCGTCCGAAAATAAAACTGCGGCCGGTACCCAGGAAAGAACGGCGTATGCCGACCCCCCTCCTCCTTGGAGAGGATGTACACCTCGCACGAAAACTTCGTGTGCGGCGTGATCGATCCAGGCTTCGACAGCACCTGACCACGCTCCACCTCCTCACGCTTCGTGCCCCGCAGCAAAATCCCCACGTTGTCACCCGCCTGCCCCTGATCCAGAAGCTTGCGGAACATCTCCACACCCGTGCACACCGTCGCCAGCGTCGGCTTCAACCCCACAATCTCCAGGTTGTCACCCACCTTCACGATCCCACGCTCCACCCGACCCGTCACCACCGTGCCCCGACCCGAAATCGAGAACACGTCCTCCACCGGCATCAAGAACGTCCCATCCACCGCCCGCTGCGGCGTCGGAATGTAACTGTCCAGCGCCTCCGCCAGCTTGAAGATCGACGCCTCCCCCAAATCCCCCTTGTCCCCCTCCAACGCCAGCTTCGCCGAACCAATCACGATCGGCGTGTCGTCCCCAGGAAACTGGTACTTCGACAGCAACTCCCGCACCTCCATCTCGACAAGCTCCAGCAACTCCTTGTCGTCCACCATGTCCGCCTTGTTCATGTACACAATGATGTACGGAACACCCACCTGACGCGCCAGCAATATGTGCTCCCGCGTCTGCGGCATCGGACCGTCCGCCGCACTCACCACCAATATCGCCCCGTCCATCTGCGCCGCACCCGTGATCATGTTCTTCACGTAGTCCGCGTGACCCGGACAGTCCACGTGCGCATAGTGACGGTTCGCCGTCTCGTACTCCACGTGCGACGTGTTGATCGTGATCCCCCGCGCCTTCTCCTCCGGCGCATTGTCGATCTGATCGTACCCCTTCGCCTCACCACCAAACTTCTTCGACAAGATCGTCGTGATCGCCGCCGTCAGCGTCGTCTTCCCATGATCCACGTGCCCAATCGTCCCCACGTTCACGTGCGGCTTCGTACGTTCGAATTTGCCCTTGGCCATCTCTATCTCCGCGGCCGCGAGTAGGAGCCTACTTGCGGCCGATGGTTGGTCTCCCCGCACTCGCGGGCCAAGCCCGCCGATTGCGGGCGGTAACAACTACGATCGGGTCTACGATTTCTTGTTAATGACCGCTTCCGCCACGCTCTTCGGGGCCTCGGCGTAGTGCTTGAACTCCATCGTGTACGTCGCCCGACCCTGCGAGAGCGAGCGCAGCGTCGTCGCGTAGCCGAACATCTCGGCGAGCGGCACCTCGGCCTTGATCGTCTTGCCGGTGGGCAGATCCTCCATGCCCTGGACCATGCCGCGGCGCGACGAGAGATCGCCCATCACGTTGCCCATGAAGTCTTCCGGCGTCTCGACCTCGACCGCCATCATCGGCTCGAGCAGCACCGGCGTCGCCTTGCGCATGCCGTCCTTGAACGCCATCGACGCCGCCATCTTGAACGCGTTCTCGTTGCTGTCGACGTCGTGGTAGCTGCCGTCGAAGAGCGTGACCTTGACGTCGACGACGGGGAAACCCGCCAGCACGCCATTGGGCAGCGTCTCCTCCAGGCCCTTCTGCACGGCCGGAATGTATTCGCGCGGGACCGAGCCGCCCTTGATCTGGTCGACGAACTCGAAGCCCTTGCCCTGCTCGTTGGGCTCCATCTTGATCCAGACGTGGCCGTACTGGCCGCGGCCACCCGATTGCTTGACGAACTTGCCCTCGACTTCGACCGGCTTGCGGATCGCCTCGCGGTACGCGACCTGCGGGGCGCCGACGTTGGCCTCGACGCCGAACTCCCGCTTCATGCGATCGACGATGATGTCGAGGTGCAACTCGCCCATGCCGGAGATGATCGTCTGGCCCGACTCCTCGTCGGTGCGCACGCGAAACGACGGATCTTCCTGCGCCAGGCGGTTGAGCGCGAGACCCATCTTCTCCTGGTCGACCTTGGTCTTCGGCTCGACGGCGACGTGGATGACGGGCTCCGGGAAGATGAGCTTCTCGAGCGTGATCACCTTGGCCGGATCGCACAGCGTGTCGCCGGTGGTCGCCTCCTTGAGGCCGACCGCCGCCGCGATGTCGCCGGCGCGCACTTCCTTGATGTCCTTGCGCTCGTTGGCGTGCATCTGCAGGATGCGCCCGAGCCGCTCCTTCTTGCCCTTCGCGGCGTTGTAGATCGTGTCGCCCGAGTTCACCACGCCCGAATAGACGCGGAAGAACACGAGCTGGCCGACGAAGGGGTCGGTCATGATCTTGAACGCGAGCGCCGAGAACGGCTCGTCGTCGGACGCCTTGCGCTCGCCCCGGGTCCCGTTCTCGAGCTCGCCGTCGACCGGCGGGATGTCGGTCGGCGCCGGCAGGTAATCGAGCACCGCGTCGAGCATCGCCTGGACGCCCTTGTTCTTGAACGCGGAACCGCACAGCATCGGCACGATCTCGCCGGCGATCGTGCGCTTGCGCAACGCCGTCTTGATCTCGGCATCGGAGAGCTCGCCGGACTCGAGGTACTTGTTCATCACCTCCTCGTCGGCTTCGGCGGCGCTCTCGACCATCTTCTCGCGCCATTCGCGCGCGATCTCGACCAGGTCGGCGGGGATGTCGCGCGCCTCGAACCGCGTGCCCTGCGTCGCGTCGTCCCAGTAGATCGCCTTCATGCGCACGAGGTCGACGATACCCTGGAACTTGTCCTCGGCGCCGATCGGCACCTGGATCGGCACCGGGTTGGCCTTGAGGCGCGTGCGCATCTGCTCGTACACCTTGAAGAAGTTGGCGCCGACCCGATCCATCTTGTTGACGAAGGCGAGCCGCGGCACGCCGTACTTGTTCGCCTGGCGCCACACCGTCTCGGACTGCGGCTGCACGCCGCCGACGCTGTCGTACACCATGCACGCGCCGTCGAGCACGCGCATCGAGCGCTCGACCTCGATCGTGAAGTCGACGTGCCCCGGGGTGTCGATGATGTTGATGCGGTGCTCGGGGTACGAGCCGTCCATCCCCTTCCAGAAACAGGTGGTCGCGGTCGACGTGATCGTGATGCCGCGCTCGCGCTCCTGCTCCATCCAGTCCATGATCGCGGCGCCGTCGTGAACCTCGCCCAGCTTGTGCGAGACGCCGGTATAGAAAAGGATGCGCTCGGTGGTCGTGGTCTTGCCGGCATCGATGTGCGCACTGATGCCGATGTTGCGATACCGTTCGATGGGAGTGGTTCGTGGCATATGTTCAGCAGAAACTCGGTTCTCGGTGACCGCGCGCCGGGGGTCGGCGGCTACGGCACGGAGTCACGACGCGTGGATCCCGCGTCGCGGATGAAGAGTCAGTCGTGGCCGATTCGCGTCCGTCAGAACCGGAAATGCGAGAAGGCCTTGTTGGCCTCGGCCATGCGGTGCACTTCCTCGCGCTTCTTGACCGCGCCGCCGCGACCTTCGGAGGCCTCGATCAGTTCGGCGGCCAGCCGCTGCCCCATCGACTTCTCGCCCCGCTTGCGCGCGGCCTCGCGCAGCCAGCGCATGGCGAGCGCGGTGCGGCGGACGGGGCGCACCTCGACCGGCACCTGGAAGTTGGCGCCGCCGACGCGACGGCTCTTGACCTCGACCATCGGCCGCGAGTTCTGCAGCGCCTGGTTGAACACCTCGAGCGGATCCTTGCCGCCCTTCTTGGTGATCGACTCGAATGCACCGTAGATGATCCGTTCGGCGACCGCCTTCTTGCCGCTGTCCATCAGCACGTTGATGAACTTGGCGACATCGATGTTCGCGAACTTGGGGTCCGGCAGGATGTCCCGCTTGGGGACTTCACGACGACGTGGCATGGATGCCTCTTCTCGAATCTTGGGTTAGGCGGCCTTGGGACGCTTGGCGCCGTACTTGGAGCGGGACTGCTTGCGGTCCTTGACGCCGGCGGTGTCGAGCGCGCCGCGCACCATGTGATAGCGCACGCCGGGCAGATCCTTGACGCGACCGCCGCGGATCAGCACCACCGAGTGTTCCTGCAGGTTGTGCCCCTCGCCGCCGATGTAGCTGATCACCTCGAAGCCGTTGGTGAGGCGCACCTTGGCGACCTTCCGCAAAGCCGAGTTCGGCTTCTTCGGCGTCGTCGTGTACACCCGCGTGCACACGCCGCGCTTTTGCGGGCTCTGCTGGAGCGCCGGCACCTTGCTTTTCGTCACGACGGGCGTGCGCCCCTTGCGTACGAGCTGATTGATCGTTGGCATCCTGATTGTCCGTTTCGTGCGACGACGCATCGGGCATCGCCGCAAAGGCCTTGATGGGCTTCGCGAAACTGCTGCTCTGCGAATCGCGTTCTGCTGTGCTGTTCGGTTGTTCTCGACTGCCGTTGCCTCGCCGCCGGGGACATGCCCGTAACGCGCGTCCGCGCCGCGAGGCGGAACGTACGGGGCACGACGCTTCGGTGGATACTTCCCGCGCCTTCGGCCAACCAGGCCCCGGGAAACGGGACCGTCGCGTGCCAGGTTCGCGCCGCGCTCGCCGGCATGGGCCGATGAATCGACCAGTCCAGCGGGCGAAAAGACCGCAATTATAAGGCGCTCGAAACGGCGGCGTCAATCTTCTTATCTTCACCCCCGCCGGAGCGGCTGGAGCCGCCGGTCGCCACGGCGGGGCCTGTCGGGCGACAATGGGAGTCGTGGGGTGAGATAGGGTCTTGCCCGCCCACGGTACCCGGGCAAGCCATTGGCTGACCTGACCGACGCGAGGGCATGAGCCATGAAGACAAGCGCAGTCGTGACATTCATCGCGCTGCTGGGGGCGTCGGTCGTTGCCCCGGCCGCCGACTTCGACCGGGCCGAGCGCCTGTTCGCGCAGCACTGCGCGGTGTGTCACGGTGCGGACCGCGGCGGCTACATCGGCCCGGCGCTCAACCGTGACGAGACCAAGCTGCGGTCGGGGGAGGTCGCCGAGATCATCCTGAGCGGCAGGCCGCCCACGCTGATGCCGCAGCATCCGTCGTGGCGGGGCACGCTGTCGGTGAAGGACCGCGACCTCCTCGCCGAACTGGTGACCACCCAGCCCCGGCGCACGCTCACCTGGGGCCTGGGCGACGTGCGCCAGTCGCTCACGGTGCTCGTCACCGACGAGGACAAGCTCGCCCCCGCGCCGCGCTATCGCATCGACCACCTCGACGACCTGATGGCGGTCATGTCGCGGGGCCGCCAGGCCGCGGGCCCCGAAGCGAAAGTGCTCTTCTTCGACGGCAGGAGGCACCGTCAGGTCGGCGCCGTGCCGACCGGCGTCGCGCCTCACCTCATGGACTTCCATCCGACGGACCCGCGCTGGGCCTACGTGCGCGACGATGCCGGCTGGGTCCACAAGGTCGACCTGTACTCGATGCGCGCGGTGCGCAAGGTGCGCGCCGGCCTCAACGGCACCTCGCTCGCGGTGTCGCGCGATGGCCGCTACGTCGCCGCCGGCTCGTACGTGCCGCACACGATGGTGATCATGGACGCCGCCACGCTCGAACCGGTGCGCCTCATCGAACTCGCCGGGATCGATCCCGACGGCAGGATGGTCGAGGCGGATGCCGGCATGATCACCGCGACGCCGTACGGCAACTGGTTCGTCGTGGCGCTCGAGCAGGCGGGGCAGGTGTGGATCGTCGACCTCGACCGGCCGGAGATGCCGATCACCAAGATCACCGACGTGGGGCGCCACCTGCATGACGCCTTCCTTTCGCCGGACGGCAGGTACGTGGTGGTCGCCTCGTACGACGACCACGTGGACACCGTGGTCGACCTCAGGGAAGCGCGCATCGTCCGCAAGATCCCAGCCGGCTGCAAGCCGCACCTGGGCTCGGGTGCGGTGATCCGCTCCAACGGGCGTCTGCTCGGGATCGGCACCAACATCGGCGAGGCGGACTGCCCCGCCTTCGAAGTGACCGTCTTCGACATGGAGACCTTCGACGTGGTCAGGCGCATCCCGGTGATCGGTCCGACCGAGTCGCCGGCGGCGCACCCCGACGCGCCCTACGTCATCGTCGACATCGTCGGCACCGGGCCCAACGCGAACAAGATCCAGTTCATCGACAAGAACACGCTGGAAGTGGTGCGCACGATCGAGGTCGCCGGTACGCTCGGCCACTCGCATTTCCCCGAGTACACGGCACGCGGCGACTTCTTCTACGTGAGCGCGCGGTATCGCGGCGATCGCAGTCTGGGCACCCCCGCCGGACAGCTGGCGGTCTTCGACTCGCGCACGCTGCGTCAGGTGAAATCGATCCCGGTGGACGTGCCGGCGGGCGTCTTCTCGCGCGTGCGGGCGCGCGCCGTCGTGGTGGGGCTGCAGCCGACGGCGCGATAGCGGCAAGGCGGCCCCGCGACGCGGCCGGCGGCATCCCGGATCGCGCGCCGCGGGTCGCCAGGCTCAGGCCGCGCCCACCGAGGCCTCGGGCGGCGGTGCCGCCGCCGCCTGTGCCGCCTGCTCCTCCTCGGTCATGAACGCGGCCGCGGCCGCCTCCGCCCCACCCTGCTTCGACTTCTTGCGGGCGCTGTGGTACGCAAGCCCGGTGCCCGCCGGAATGAGACGGCCGACGATCACATTCTCCTTGAGGCCCCGCAGGTCGTCGCGCTTGCCCATGATCGCCGCTTCGGTCAGCACCCGCGTCGTCTCCTGGAAGGAGGCGGCGGAGATGAACGAATCGGTGGACAGCGACGCCTTGGTGATGCCGAGGAGCATGTGGTGGAAGTGCGCCGGCTCCTTGCCGTCCTTCACCATACGATCGGTCTCGTCGAGGAGCTCCGAGCGCTCGACCTGCTCCTCGCGGATGAAGCGCGTATCGCCCGGCTCGGTGATGACGACCCGGCGCAGCATCTGGCGCACGATCACCTCGATGTGCTTGTCGTTGATCTTCACGCCCTGCAGCCGGTAGACGTCCTGCACCTCGTCGGTGATGTAGCGCGCGAGCTGCTCGACGCCGAGCAGCCGCAGGATGTCGTGCGGATCGGCCGGCCCGTCGACGATCGTCTCGCCCTTGTTCACCACCTGGCCGTCGTGCGCGGTGACGTGCTTGTCCTTCGGAATGAGGTACTCGTGGGCGACGCTGTCGAGATCGGTGATCACGAGGCGCTGCTTGCCCTTGGTGTCCTTGCCGAACGAGACCGTCCCCGTCACTTCCGCCAGCATGCCGGCATCCTTCGGGGAACGCGCCTCGAAGAGCTCGGCCACCCGCGGCAAGCCGCCGGTGATGTCGCGCGTCTTCGACGTCTCCTGCGGGATGCGGGCGAGCACCTCACCCACCGCGACCGGCTGACCGTCCTTCACCGTGATGATCGAACCCAACTGGAAGGTGATGTTGACCGGCAGCTCCGAGCCCGCGAGCTTGATCTCCTCGCCGCTGTCGTCCAAGAGCTTCACCTGCGGGCGCACGCCCTTCGCCGTTCCCGAGCCACGACGCTTGGGGTCGATCACCACGAGGGTGGACAGACCCGTCACGTCGTCGACCTGCTTCGCCACCGTGACGCCTTCCTCGACGTTCTCGAATTTCACGCGGCCGGCGTACTCGGTGATGATCGGGCGCGCGGTCGCGTCCCACGTCGCGAGCGGCTTGCCGGCCTTGACCGCGTCGCCGTCCTTGACCTGCAGCGTCGCGCCGTACGGCACCTTGTGCCGCTCGCGCTCGCGACCGTTGTCGTCGTGGATGAGCACTTCGCCCGAGCGGGCGATGACCACGAGCTCACCCTTGGCGCTCGTCACGTAACGCATGAGCGAGCTGAAGCGAGCGATGCCCGCCGACTTCGCCTCGACCTGGGAAGCGGCTGCCGTCCGCGAGGCGGCACCGCCGATGTGGAACGTGCGCATGGTGAGCTGCGTCCCCGGCTCACCGATCGACTGCGCGGCGATGACGCCGACCGCCTCGCCGACGTTGACGAGATGCCCGCGGCCCAAGTCGCGACCGTAGCACTTGGCGCACAGCCCGTGCCGCGTCTCGCAGGTGAGCGGCGTGCGGATCTTCACCTCGTCGATGCCGAGGGTCGCGATCTCGTCGACCTCGTCCTCGCCGAGCAACGTCCCGGGATAGTAGAGCGTGGCCTGCGTCTCGGGGTGCACGACGTCGGCGGCCGCCACGCGACCGAGGATGCGCTCGCGCAGCGGCTCGATCACTTCCCCGCCCTCGACCATCGCTTTCATCGCGACCCCGTTGGAGGTGCCGCAATCCTCCTCGGTCACCACCAGGTCCTGCGTCACGTCGACCAGGCGCCGCGTCAGATAGCCCGAGTTCGCGGTCTTGAGCGCGGTGTCGGCGAGGCCCTTGCGCGCGCCGTGCGTGCTGATGAAGTACTGCAGCACGTTCAGGCCCTCGCGGAAATTCGCGGTGATCGGCGTCTCGATGATCGAGCCGTCGGGTTTGGCCATGAGGCCGCGCATGCCGGCGAGCTGGCGGATCTGTGCCGCCGAGCCGCGGGCGCCCGAATCGGCCATCATGAAGATCGAATTGAACGAATCCTGCTTGGCGGGCTTCCCGTCGCGGTCGGTGACCTCCATGGTGCCCAGTTGCGCCATCATCGCCTTGGCGATGTCGTCACCCGCGCGCCCCCAGATATCGACGACCTTGTTGTAGCGCTCGCCCTCGGTCACGAGGCCCGAGGTGTACTGCGCCTGGATCTCCTTCACCTGCGTCTCGGCGTCGGCGATGATGCGCACCTTCTCCGCCGGTACCAGCATGTCGTCGGCGGCGAACGAGATGCCGCCGCGGGTGGCCAGGCCGTAGCCCGCCTGCATGAGCTTGTCGGCGAAGATCACCGTTTCGCGCAAGCCGCAGCGGCGGAAGCTCGCGTTGATGATGCGCGAGATCTCCTTCTTCTTGAGCGGCTTGTTGATGTAGCTGAACGGCAACCCCGGCGGCAGGATCTCGGAGAGCAGCGCCCGGCCCACCGTCGTGTCGTGGCGCGTGACCTTCTCGACCCGCTCGATCGTGCCGTCGACGCCGGTCTGGAGGTCGACCTCCTTGATGCGTACCTTGATCCGGGCGTGCAGCTCCGCCTGCCGCGAATCGTAGGCGCGCGTGACTTCGGCGAGGTCGGCGAACATCTGCCCTTCGCCCCTGGCGCCGATCTTCTCGCGGGTGGCGTAGTACAGACCCAGCACGATGTCCTGCGACGGCACGATGCACGGCTCACCGTTGGAGGGCAGCAGCACGTTGTTGGAGGCGAGCATCAGCGTGCGCGCCTCCATCTGCGCCTCGAGCGACAGCGGCACGTGCACGGCCATCTGGTCGCCGTCGAAGTCGGCGTTGAAGGCGGTGCAGACGAGCGGATGCAGCTGGATCGCCTTGCCCTCGATCAGCACCGGCTCGAAGGCCTGGATGCCGAGTCGGTGCAGCGTCGGCGCGCGGTTGAGCATCACCGGATGCTCGCGAATCACCTCTTCCAGGATGTCCCACACCACCGGCTCCTGCCCCTCGACCATCTTCTTCGCCGCCTTGATCGTCGTGGCGAGCCCCATCGTCTCCAGCTTGTTGAAGATGAACGGCTTGAAGAGCTCCAGCGCCATCAGCTTCGGCAGCCCGCACTGGTGCAGCTTCAGCTGCGGGCCGACCACGATCACCGACCGGCCCGAGTAGTCGACGCGCTTGCCCAGGAGGTTCTGGCGGAAGCGGCCGCCCTTGCCCTTGATCATGTCGGCGAGCGACTTCAGCGG
>JADZAQ010000113.1 GCA_020852555.1 Burkholderiales bacterium | reverse complement strand
GATGCCGTTGGCGTCGATGTCGAACGTCACCTCGATCTGCGGCATGCCGCGCGGCGCCGGCGGAATCCCCTCGAGATTGAACTGCCCGAGGCTCTTGTTGCCGGAGGCCACGTCGCGCTCGCCCTGCAGCACGTGGATCGTCACCGCACCCTGGTTGTCGTCGGCGGTCGAGAAGACCTGCTGCGCCTTGGTCGGGATCGTGGTGTTCTTCTGGATGAGCTTGGTCATCACGCCACCCAGCGTCTCGATGCCGAGCGAGAGCGGCGTCACGTCGAGGAGCAGGACGTCCTTGACGTCGCCCTTCAGCACGCCGCCCTGGATCGCCGCACCCACCGCCACCGCCTCGTCGGGATTGACGTCGCGGCGCGGCTCCTTGCCGAAGAATTCCTTGACCGTGTCCTGCACCTTCGGCATGCGCGTCTGGCCGCCGACCAGGATCACGTCGGAGATGTCGCTGACCGTCTCCTTGGCGTCCTTGAGCGCGACCCGGCACGGCTCGATCGAGCGCTCGATGAGCGGCTCGACCAGCGACTCGAGCTTGGCGCGGGTGATCTTCTGCGACAGGTGCTTGGGACCCGACTGGTCGGCCGTGATGTACGGCAGATTGATCTCGGTCTGCTGCGACGAGGACAGCTCGATCTTCGCCTTCTCCGCGGCGTCCTTCAGGCGCTGCAGCGCGAGCACGTCGTTCTTCAGGTCGACGCCCGATTCCTTCTTGTATTCGGTGACGATGTAATCGATCACGCGCTGGTCGAAGTCCTCGCCGCCCAGGAACGTGTCGCCGTTGGTGGAGAGCACCTCGAACTGGTGCTCGCCGTCGACGTTGGCGATCTCGATCATCGAGATGTCGAAGGTGCCGCCACCCAGGTCGTACACCGCGATCTTGCGATCGCCTTCCTTCTTGTCGAGGCCGAAGGCCAGTGCCCCCGCGGTCGGCTCGTTAATGATGCGCTTGACGTCGAGACCCGCGATGCGCCCGGCGTCCTTGGTCGCCTGCCGCTGCGAATCGTTGAAGTACGCGGGCACGGTGATGACCGCTTCGGTCACTTCCTCACCGAGGTAGTCTTCCGCCGTCTTCTTCATCTTGCGCAGGATCTCGGCCGAGACCTGCTGCGGCGAGATCTTCTTGCCGCGCACCTCGACCCAGGCGTCGCCGTTGTCCGCCTTGACGATCGCGAACGGCGAGAGCTCGCGCGCTTTCTGCACCTCGGCATCGCCGAACTTGCGGCCGATCAAGCGCTTGACCGCGTAGATGGTGTTCTTGGCGTTGGTCACCGCCTGTCGCTTGGCCGGCGCGCCGACCAGGATCTCGCCGTCTTCCATGTAGGCGACGATCGAAGGCGTGGTGCGCGCGCCTTCGGAGTTCTCGATGACCTTGGGCTTGCCGCCTTCCATGATGGCGACACAGCTGTTGGTGGTGCCCAAATCGATGCCGATGATCTTGCCCATGATGGTTCGTTCTCCGTGATGCTCGAAAGATTGTCCTGGCCGTCAGATGGGGATTTCCCCGGCGTCGATCAACCGCTGCGATCAGCGTTACCGCCGGTGGCGACGGTCACCAGCGCGGGACGCAGCACCCGGTCGTTGATGAGGTAGCCCTTCTGATAGACGTCGACGACGGTGTTCGCCGACTGTGCGGACGGCACCATCTGCATCGCCTCGTGCTGATGAGGGTCGAACTTGCTCCCGGCGGGGTTCACCTCGGTCACGTTCGCGCGGGCGAAGGCCGCGTCCAGCGCCTTCAGCGTCAGTTCGGCGCCCGCCTTGATGTCGTCGACGGTCTGCGCCGGTGTGGAGAGCGCCTTCTCGAGCGCGTCCTTGACCGGCAGCAGGTCCTCCGCGAATTTCTCGATGGAAAACTTGTGCGCCTTGGCCACGTCCTCGCGAGCGATGCGGCGCACGTTCTCGGTCTCGGCCTTGGCCCGCAGCCAGGCGTCCTTGTATTCGGCCGCTTCGGCTTGCGCCTTGGCGAGAGCGTCGGCGGCGGTAGGCGCCGCTGCGGGCGCCACGGGGTTCTCGTCGTTCACGGCGGGATCGGTGTCCTGGCTCATTGCTCGTATCGTCTCGGTGAGGGGCGTACCAACCACGTCCACATTGGGGTCATGCGCGCCATTTCAAGCGCCCGACGCGATGCGCGCGGCGGGCGGGGTGGCGGTGTCGGGTGCCGCGTGGCGATCGGAACGATCGTTCGCTACGCGCCGGTGGTCGAGCAGGCTGCTATGCCTTGGCCCCCAGCGCGCGGGCCCGCGCTTGCGTCTGTTGGCGGGCGTCGATGTCCGGCGGCGCCTCGAGCCAGCCGGCGAGATTGCGAAAGGCGATGTCGGCGAGCGCGGCGATCCAGGCCGGATGTTCGTTGAGGCACGGGATGACCCGGAATGCCGCGCCGCCCGCTGCGCGGTAGAGCGCCTGCCCCTCGACCGCGATCTCTTCGAGGGTCTCGAGACAGTCGGCGACGAAGCCGGGGCAAAAGACATCGATCCGCCCGACCTTCTCGGCGCCGAGTTGGCGCAGCACGTCGGCGGTATACGGGGTCAGCCACCGCGCGCGGCCGAAGCGCGACTGGAAGCTCAAGATCCACTGCTTCGCTTCGAGCCCGAGCTCGCGCGCGAGCAGTCGCGCCGTGACCTGGCAGAAGCAGTGGTAGGGGTCGCCGGCGTCGAGCGTGCGCCGGGGCAATCCGTGGAACGAAAGAACCAGCCGGTCCGGCCGACCATGCTTCATCCAGTCGTCGTTGACATTGCGCGCCAGCGCCTTGATGTAGCCGGGATCGGCGTGGAAGGTGTCCACGAAGCGCAGCGCCGGCACCCGCCGCACGTGCGCGAGGTGCGCCGCCACCGCATCGAATGCCGATGCCGTGGTGCTCGCCGCGTACTGCGGATACAGCGGCAGCACGAGAATCTTCTCGCACTGCGCGGCGGCGAGGCTGTCGAGTGCCGCGCCGACCGACGGCGACCCGTAGCGCATGCCGAGCTCGACCGGGCAGAGGTCGGCCGGCAAGCCGGCGCGCTTCAGGCGCTGGCCGAGGTAGCCCAGGAGCAGCGTGCGCTGGCGCAGGCTGTGCACGAGGAGCGGCGAACCGTCCTTGCCCCAGATCGCGGCGTAGCGCTTGGCCGACTGCGCGGGGCGCAGGTTGAGGATCACGCCATGGAGGAGCGGCTTCCACACCACGCGCGGGATCTCGACCACCCGCGGATCGGAGAGGAACTCTCCGAGATAGCGGCGCAGCGCCCTGGGCGTCGGCGCGTCGGGGGTGCCGAGGTTGACGAGCAGCACGCCGGGACGCGGCGTGCGGTCGTGTGTGAACGGCGGTGCGGGAGCGTGCTGCGCCAAGGCTGCGTGACGATCGGCGCCTACTCGTCGACGAGCTGCTGGCTCAGCGCCTGCGACAGGAGCTTCGCCGTCAGGTCGACGATCGGCACGATCCGCTCGTAGGCCATGCGTGTCGGGCCGATCACCCCCAGCGTGCCGACGACCTTGCCCTTGACCTCGTACGGCGCGGTCACCACGCTGCACTCGTCGAGCGGCACGAGACCCGACTCGGTGCCGATGTAGATCGACACGCCCTGCGCGTGCTGCGACAGGTCGAGCAGATGCAGGATCGACGTCTTCTGTTCGAAGAGCTCGAAGAGCCGGCGCAGGCGCGCCATGTCCGAGGCGATGTCGGTGGCGTGCAGGAGATTGCGCTCGCCGGTGACGACCAGCGCCTCGTCCTCCGCCAGCGCGCCCTCGCCCGCGTCCACCGCCGCCGCCATGAGCTTCGCCACGTCCTCCCGCAGCACGCGCAATTCCTCGCTGATGCGGGCGCGGATGGCGGCGAACGGCAAGCCGGCGAAATTCTGGTTGAAGAAGTTCGCGGCCTCGACGAGCTGCGACTGCGTATAGGGACGGTCGGTGTGCAGGATGCGATTCTGCACGTCGCCTTGGGCGGTGACGAGGATCAGGAGCACCCGCCGCTCCGCCAGCCGCAGGAACTCGACGTGGCGAAAGGCGGCGTCGTGCCGGCGTGGCGTCATGACGACACCGGCGAACTGCGTGAGCTGCGAGAGCAGTCCGGCGGCCGTGTTCACGAGCTCGCGCGGCCGATCGGCGACCAGTTCGTCCTCCAGCCGATGGATCTCGTCTTGCCCCAACGCCTTGGCGACCATCAGCGTATCGACGAAGAACCGATAGCCCTTGGCGGTCGGCACCCGCCCCGCCGACGTGTGCGGGCTCGCGATGAAGCCCATTTCCTCGAGGTCCGCCATCACGTTGCGAACGGTGGCCGGCGACAGGTCGAGACCGGAATGCCGCGACAGCGCGCGCGAGCCGACCGGCTGGCCTTCGCTCACGTAGCGTTCGATGAGCGTTTTCAACAGATGTTGGGCACGCGGCTCGAGCATGCGCCCATTCTAGCGCCCCCGGCGCGCGCGCCGGGTGGAATCGGCCGCTCGGCCGTGTGGTCGAGGGTCGTCGCGGTCATGCCTGTGGTTTAATCGGCCATGCCCGCCGCGCGCGCTCCCGCCATGACGTCGGCCACCCGCTTCCCGCGAATCGCGCTCGTGGGACGCCACGCGACGCCGGGCATCGGCGCACCGCTCGCCGTGCTCGCGGATTTCCTGATCAGCCGGGGCCATCGCGTCGTGGTCGACGCCGCCACCGCGCAGCACGCATCGCTGTCGGGCTATGCGGCGGCGGCACCGGAGACCTTCGCCGCCGCGATCGACCTCGCGGTCGTCCTCGGCGGCGACGGCACCATGCTCTCGCTCGCCCGCCAGCTCGCCCCCTTCGACGTACCGCTCGTCGGCGTGAACCAGGGGCGGCTCGGTTTCCTCACCGACATTCCGGTACGCGAGATGACGGCCACGCTCGCCGCGATGCTCGACGGCCGTTACGTCGAGCAGCGACGTACGATGCTCAAGGTCGCCGTCGAGCGCCCCGACGGACGCAGCGACCTTGGGCTCGCACTCAACGACGTCGTGGTCAACCGCGGTTCGATCGGCAGCATGATCGAGTGCGCGGTGGCGATCGACGGCCGCTTCGGCTACGCGATGCGCGCCGACGGCATCATCGTCGCCACCCCGACCGGGTCGACCGCCTACGCGCTTTCCGCGGGCGGGCCGATCCTCGCCCCGCAGCTCGCCTCGCTCCTGCTGGTGCCGGTGGCGCCGCATGCGCTCACGCACCGGCCGATCGTCATCGCCGACGATGCGTCCATCGCGGTCACCGTGATCCACGGCCGCGACGCCGCCGCGCACTGTGACGGTCAAGGACGTTTCGCGCTCGCCGCGGGTGACCGCGTGGTGGTCGAGCGTGCGGACCACCGCGCGCGCCTCCTGTACCCCGAAGGACACGACGACTTCGCGACGTTGCGCGAGAAGCTGCACTGGACGGCGACCCCGGAGGAGTTGCGCAAGGGCGGCGGCTGACCTCTCGCCCGGCGTTACCGCCATGCTGCGCTCGCTCGCCATCCGCGATTTCGTCACGGTCTCCACACTCGACGTCGAATTCGGCGCGGGACTCACCGTCCTCACCGGGGAGACGGGTGCCGGCAAATCGATCCTTCTCGATGCGCTGGGCCTTCTGCTCGGCGATCGCTTCGACGCCGGGCAATTGCGCGCCGGCACCGAGCGCGCCGAGCTGGCCGCCACCTTCGACATCGACGACGT
>JADZAQ010000112.1 GCA_020852555.1 Burkholderiales bacterium | reverse complement strand
GGATGAAACCGGTCTGGCGGAAGGTCGCGAGGTCGACCACGTGCACGCCGTCGGCCATCATGTCCGCGACGTAGAACGTCTTGCCGTCGGGCGAGGCGCGGATGTCCTGCGGCATGCCCTTCCAGGTGGTGCAGATGACCTCGTCGCGACCATCGGGTCCCTTCACGACCTGCGTGGGACGTCCCGGCTGGATGACCTGCGTGTAGCCCAGCACCTTGCGCTCGACCATGTCGATCTTCGCGATCGTGCCGGCGAATTCGCAGGTGAAGATGGCGTAGCGCCCGTCGATCGAGAAGTCGGCGTGATTGATCCCGCCGCACTTCGGCACGTCGATGCTGTACTGCATCTGCATCGTCTTGGGATCGCGGAAGTCGAGGCGCTTCAGCGCCTCGGCAACGACGATCGCCGACTTGCCGTCCGGCGTGAAATACATGTTGTACGGATCGTCGACGGGGATCGGCTTCCCGGTCTTGCCGGTGCGCGGATCGATCGGCATGACGCTGCCCTTGTTGGTGTTCTCGGCGTTGTTGGCCACCCACAGCGTGCGCAGGTCCCACGACGGCACCACGTGCTGCGGATTGAGCCCCACGTTGAACTTGCCGATCACCGCGAACGTCCCGGGATCGATCACGTAGACGTCGCTCGACTGGATGTGCGGGACGTACACGCGCGGTAGGTCGCGGGCGACCTCGGGGTTCAACTTGCCGGCGGCGGTTTCGCTGTACAGGTTGACGGGATCGGGGACCGCGGGCATCCCCGCGATCGGCACGACGGCTGCGGCGGACGGGGTGGGGGTCGCGGGTTTCGGCGCTTGCGCGTGGCCGGCGACGGGAAGGATGGCGAGCGCGGCGGCGAGCACCGCGGATGCGTGGGCGATCAAGGGAATCTCCTGGGGCGCGAAGCGAATTACCGGTCGAGTGTCGATCAGCGGACAGTCGCCGCGCGGATCGCGGCGGCACTTTGTGCCACGATCGCGTCGACCGCGGCTTGGCCGAGTGCCGCGGAGGCGCGTGCGGGATCGCCGGTGACCCCCGGCGCCGGCTTGTCGTGCAGGCGCTCGGTGCGAACCTGCGACGGATCGACGGCGAGCATGAGCGAGGTGTCGGCGAGGCCGGCGTGCGTGCCGATCTCGTGCAGAGCGTAGCCTTGCTTGCGCAAACTCTCGGCGAACGCCGTGCTGGCGCCGCGGTAGTACGCACCGAGCGCGTGGACGCGCACCGGGCTGGCCGCCCATTCACGGTCGAGCGCCGCCGCGACCGCCTGGTCATCCCTCTGATAGTCGCCGTGATCGCCCAGGAACACGATGTCGCGAAAGCCGGCGAGCTTGAAGCTGCGCGCGGCCGATTCGAGGACCTTGCGATACGCGTCGGCGGGCACCGTGATGGTGCCGGGATGGCGCATATGCCCGGTCGGCGGCGTGAGCGCCCCTTCCGGCACGTAGGCGATCACCGGTGCCACGAGCGCGTTGCCGAGTTCGCGCGCGATGCGCTCGGCGAGCCGCCGGGCGCGCACGTTGTGCTTGCCGAGCGTCATGTGCGCGCCGTTCTGCTCGGTGCCGCCGATGGGCACCAGGATCGTCGTCGCGCCGCCCGCGATGCGCTGGGCGAGCTCGGGGGAGGTGAGGTCCTCGAGAAAGACCGAGGCGGAGGGTGCGGCCAACGGTGCCGAGGCGAGCGTGGCGCCGGCGAGCAGGACGATCCATGCGCACGCGCGCCACGAAGCCGGAAGCATGATGGCGCGCATTCTACGCGAGCGGCGCCGGCGCCGGCGGTGCCGGCGCTGACGCCGGAATGCCGGACGAGGTGGGCACGCGATCACGCTATAATCGCGGCGGGCCAACGCCGCTCGCCGCACGCTACCGCGCTGCGGCTTGGCGGCCGCCCCACGATCAACGGCGGGTCGCCCCGCATTGCAGTCCTGTGAACCTGGTCAGGTCCGGAAGGAAGCAGCCACAGCGGGATCCTGCAAGTGCCGGGATCACGGCTCGCCACCCATTACTCATCGCCGCGTCGCGTCGCCTACCCCAAGTCCAATGAGCCACAAGGGCCGCCCTGCGGGGCACGGCGGTGCCGCGCGGCGGCCGCGCAGGAGGGCGCAGTGAGCTACCAGGCACTCGCGCGCAAGTGGCGACCGGCGACCTTTGCGGAACTGTCCGGGCAGGAGCACGTCGTCACCGCGCTCACCCACTCGCTCGAGCGCGGCCGCCTGCACCACGCGTACCTCCTCACCGGCACCCGGGGCGTGGGCAAGACGACGATCGCCCGCATCCTCGCCAAGAGCCTCAACTGCGTGCAGGGGGTGACGGCGACGCCGTGCGGCGTGTGCGATGCGTGTCGCGACATCGACGCCGGCCGTTTCGTCGATCTCCTCGAACTCGATGCCGCGTCGAACACCGGCATCGACGACATGCGCGCGATCCTCGACAACGCGCGCTACGCGCCGACCGCCGGGCGCTACAAGGTCTATCTCATCGACGAGGTCCACCAGCTCTCGAAGGCGGCGTTCAATTCGATGCTGAAGACGCTCGAGGAGCCCCCCGAGCACGTGCGCTTCGTGCTCGCCACCACGGATCCCCAGAAGATCCCGGTCACCGTCCTGTCGCGCTGCCTCCAGTTCAACCTGAAGCCGCTCGCCCCGCCGGTGATCGCGGCGCGTCTCGCCTTCATCCTCGGCGAGGAAGCGATCGCCAGCGATCCGGCGGCGATCGACCTGCTCGCCCGCGCCGGGCACGGCTCGCTGCGCGACAGCCTGTCGCTGCTCGACCAGGCGATCGCCTTCGGCGGCGGCACGGTTCGCGAAGACGTCGTGCGCAGCATGCTCGGTACCGTCGATCGCGAGTACGCCTACCGCATCGCCGAGGTGCTCGCCGCCGGCGATGGTCCGGCGCTTCTCGCCGAGAGCGACGCGCTCGTGGCGCGCGGCCTCGCCCCCGGATCGGCGCTCGACGAGGTCGCCTCGCTCTTCCACCGCCTCGCGGTCGCGCAAGTGGTGCCGGCGGCGGCAGGCGCCTTCGACGACGCGGAGCGCGTGCGCGATCTCGCCGCACGCTTCACGCCGGAAGCCGTCCAGCTCTACTACCAGATCGCGACGCAGAGCCGCGCCGACCTGGCGCTGGCGCCGGATGAAGCGACCGGCATGGCGATGGCGCTGCTGCGCATGCTCGCCTTCGCCCCGGTGACCGACGCCGGCCCGGGTGCGCCGGCGGCATCGCCGCCGGCCGATCGCGCGGCGGCCCCGACTCGCGCCCGCGGTGGACGCGCGGCGGTGAGCGAGGCGCCGGCGCCCGCCCGGAGTGTGCGGGGCACGACCGGGTCGGTCGCGCGCGCCGCGAGTATCGCCACCGCACCCGCAGACGAGGCGCCGGCATCGGCGACCCTTGCGACGCCGGCGGCGCCCGCCGCAGCGGCGCGTGATGCCGTTGCGCTGCCGCATCAGCCGGAAGACTGGCCCGCCTTCGTCGCCTCGCTCAAACTGACCGGCATGGGCGCCCAACTCGCCGCGCAATCGGCGATGGTGTCGCTCGCCGGCCAGGTGCTGACGCTTGCCGTGCCGGTGGCCGCGCGGCATCTCACCGACAAGGTGTTCGCCGACAAGCTGAAGGCCGCGCTCGACCAGGCGACCGGTCGTAAGCTCCTGCTCGCCTTCGAGGTCGGCGCGCCGACCGTGGGGTCGCTGGCGGCGACCGAGCGGCGCGAGCGCGCCGAGGCGAAGGCGCAGCGCGAAGCGGCGTTTCGCGAAGAGCCTTTCGTCCGCGATCTCGTCACCCGCTTCGATGCTGCGGTGAAGACCGACAGCATCGCGCCGCTCGCCGACAAGCGCGAGCCGAACTGAATTTTCGCAGGAGAGGCACCCACCCATGATGAAGAACCAGCTCGCCGGCCTCATGAAGCAGGCCCAGCAGATGCAGGACAACATGAAGAAGGCGCAGGAAGAGCTCGCCAATACCGAGGTCGAGGGCCAGTCCGGCGCCGGCCTCGTCAAGGTGACGATGACCTGCCGTCACGCGGTGAAGCGGGTGACCATCGACCCTTCGCTGATCGGCGATGATCGCGACATGCTGGAGGACCTCGTGGCGGCGGCATTCAACGACGC
The DNA here is from genome assembly GCA_020852555.1 of Burkholderiales bacterium. GTDB lineage: Bacteria > Pseudomonadota > Gammaproteobacteria > Burkholderiales > Casimicrobiaceae > VBCG01. The sequence goes on along the minus strand of JADZAQ010000112.1, from coordinate 9,005 downwards.
CATCCGGCGCGTCGAGACGACCACGCAGGAGAAGATGTCGGGTCTTACCGCGGGCCTGCCGCTACCCCCCGGCTTCAAGCTGCCGTTCTAGCCGATTTGCCCGTTCCTGCCGCCGCCGCATGACGTTGGCCGATCCGCATCCGCGCGAACCCGTGGTGAGCCTCGACGCGCTGGCCAAGGCTCTGCGCTGTCTGCCGGGAGTCGGCCCCAAGGCGGCGCAGCGCATGGCGCTGCACCTCATGCAGCACGATCGTGACGGCGCGCGCGCGCTCGGGCGGGCGCTCGCGCACGCGGCCGATGCGATCCGCCACTGCGAGCGTTGCAATACCTTCACCGAAGAGGCGCTGTGCGGCCTATGCCGCTCGTCGCGCCGCGACGCCTCGCTCCTGTGCGTCGTGGAGACCCCTGCCGATCTGCTCATGGTCGAGCAGGCGCAGGCGTACCAGGGTCTCTACTTCGTGCTGATGGGACGGCTGTCGCCGCTCGACGGGGTCGGGCCGCGCGAGATCCACCTCGATCGGCTCATCCGGCGCGCCACCGACGGCACTGTGCGCGAGGTGATCCTCGCCACCAATTTCACCAACGAAGGCGAGGCGACCGCCCATTACATCGGCGAACTGCTCGGTGCCCGCGGGCTTGCCGTCTCGCGACTCGCGCGCGGCGTCCCCGTCGGCGGCGAGCTCGAATACGTCGACGCCGGCACGCTCGCCCAAGCGCTGCGCGAGCGGCGGCCGGTCACGCGCTGACGCCCACGAGACACCTTCCGCCGACCCGTCCCCCCGGGTCGGCAGCGACCCCACTCCTGGAGATTCCATGACCCGCAAAGCCACGCCACCCACGACATCGGTCGCGATGCCAACGGCCGTCGCCACGACCCGGACGCGCCGCCGTTTCCTCGCCACCGCCGCTGGCGCCACCGTCGGGGCGGTCGCAACGGGCGTGCCGATGCTTGCTCGCGGCGCGACGGGACCGGTCAGCCTGCGCTGCCAGTCGGCGTGGCCGGCCAACGACATCTTCCATGAATACGCACTCGATTACGCGAAGAAGGTCAACGACATGACCGGCGGCGACCTCAAGATCGAGATGCTTCCCGCCGGTGCCGTGGCCCCTGCCTTCGGATTGCTGGATGCGGTATCGAAGGGGGTCGTCGACGGCGGTCATGGGGTGGTGGCCTACCACTACGACAAGCAAGCCGCGCTCGCCCTCTGGGGATCGGGCCCGGCCTTCGGCATGGACGCCAACATGCTCCTCGCCTGGCACCGTTACGGAGGAGGTCGCGACCTCCTCGCCAAGGTGTACGCGTCGCTGGGCGCCAACGTGGTGTCGTACCTCTATGGCCCGATGCCGACGCAGCCGCTGGGCTGGTTCAAGAAGCCAGTCACCAAGCTGGGCGATTTCGCCGGCCTCAAATTCCGTACCGTCGGCATGTCGATCGACCTCTATGCCGCGATGGGGGCCGTGGTCACTCCGTTGCCGGCGGGCGAGATCGTCGCCGCGATGAGCCGCGGCACGATCGATGCCGCCGAGTACAACAACATGACCTCCGATCGCGCGCTGGGGCTGTCCGACGTGTCGCCGGTCTGCATGCTGCAGAGCTTCCATCAAAACGCCGAGCAATTCGAGATCCTGTTCAACAAGGACAAGCTGGCGACCCTGCCGGGCCCGATGCAAGCGATCGTCGCACACGCCGTGGACGCCGCCTCGGCGGATCTCGCCTGGAAGGCGATCGATCGCTACTCGAAGGATTACCTCGAACTGCGCACCAGGCAGAAAGTGAGGTTCTACAAAACACCGGATGCGGTCCTGCAGGGCGAACTCGACACCTACGACAAGCTCGCCGCCAGGAAGGCAGCCGAGAACGCGCTCTTCAAGGAGGTCGCGGATTCGCAGCGCGCCTTCGCCGAGCGCGCCGTGCGCTGGGACATGGACAACAGCGTCAACCGGCGCATGGCTTTCAACAATTACTTCCGCGAGAAGGGCTGGCCGTTCAAGAAATCGTAGGCCGCCCGTGCCCGGCGCACGGATTCCGGTGCGCCTCCGGCGACCGGCCCGCCGCCGCGGTCTTGGCGAGAACCCGATCGCCCCCCACAGGCGACCCCGGCTGGAGTAATCTCCGGATCGAAGGCACGGTTCTCCACGCCGCGCCCGCTCACCGAGGAGGCGTCATGCTGGTCAGCGAGATCCTGCGCATCAAGGGTAACGCACTCTTCACGACCACTCCCGACGGCGCGGTGCTCGACGCCGTCAAGGTGATGGTCGACAACGACATCGGCTCGCTCGTGGTCATGGAACGCGGCCGCATCGCGGGCATCCTTACCTTCCGCGAAGTGCTCGCCGTGCTGGCGAGCGGCGAGGGGGCGCTCGGCAATCGCCGGGTGGCCGAGGTCTGCGAGCGCGATCCGTTCACCTGCGCCCCGGGCCTCGACGTGATGGCGTTGCGCGGCGCGATGCTCGAGCACCATGCGCGTTACGTTCCGGTGATGAACGGCAGCACCCTGGAAGGCGTGGTCTCGTTCCACGACGTCGCCAAGGCCGTGTACGAGGAGCAGATCTTCGAGAACCGGATGTTGAAGAGCTACATCGGCGATTCGCCCGCCGCGACGGCGTGACCCTCCGCGATCACCGGTGCGACGCCGCCTGCAGCACGAAGATCGCCGGCCGTTTGGCATAGCGCGCGGCGTCCTCGTCGCGCCAGGCGGCCGCGCGACGGCGCACGATGGTCTCGCCCGGCAGGGTGAGGTCGCAGGCGACGCACACTTCGGTGTCGCCGCGCAGCGTCGCCGAGAGCGATTCGATCATCGCCACATTGCGATACGGCGTCTCGATGAACAACTGCGCGCGGGCGAGCGCCGCTGACTCGTCCTCGAGGCGGCGCAGTGCCGCGGCGCGCGCCGGCGGCGGTACCGGGAGGTAGCCGTGAAACGCGAAGCTCTGCCCGTTCATCCCGGACGCCATCAGCGCGAGCAGCAGCGCCGAGGGGCCGACCAGCGGCACGACCCGCAAGCCCTCGGCGTGGGCAGCCGCGACGAGCCTCGCCCCCGGGTCGGCGATCCCCGGGCACCCGGCGTCCGAGACGAGCCCCAGATCGTGCCCGTTGCGCAGCGGCGCGAGGAGGGCCGCGTGCGCTGTCGGATCGTCGGTCGCCGGCAAGGCGGTGACGGCGAGCCCGGCGATCGCCTGCGGCAGGCCGAGCGCCCCGAGGAACGCGCGGGCCGGCTTCGGCGTTTCGACGACCCAGTGGGTGAGCGTGCGCGCGACCGCGATCGTGCGCGCCGGCAGCACGGCGTCGGGAGCGACGTGGCCCAGCAGGTTCGGCACCAGGTAGAGCGTGCCCTTGCTCATGGCGCGGGCCGTGGCGTTCGCAACGGATCGAGGCCTTCGGCACGCAGCATCCGGCACAGCGCGATGAGCGGCAGGCCGATGAGCGCGGTGGGGTCCTCACTCGCAATGCTCTCGAAGAGCGCGATTCCCAAGGTCTCGGCCTTGACGCCCCCGGCGCAGTCGTAGGGCGCTTCGCGATCGAGGTAGGCGGCGATCTCGTCGTCAGTGAGTGCGCGGAACGTGCTGGTGACCGGGACGAGCGCGGTTTGCAGCCGCCCGCTCGGCGCGTGGATCAAGGCGAGCCCGGTGTGGAAGACCACGACTTGACCGGAGAGGCGCCGCAACGTGTCGTGGGCCCGCTCGCGATTGCCGGGCTTGCCGACGATGCGGCCCGTGCAGTCGGCCACCTGGTCCGAGCCGATGACCAAGGCATCGGGGTGGCGCGCGGCCACCGCCCGCGCCTTGGCGACGGCAAGCCGCAGCGCCGTGGCTGCGGGTGCCTCGCCGCTCACAGCCGCTTCATCGACGTCCGGTGCGGCCACCGTGAATGGGATACCCAGCCGGGCAAGCAGGTCGCGCCGGTAGCGCGAGGTCGAGCCCAGGATCAGGGGTGGCGTCTTCTGCATTGTTTTTCCTACGCTTTTCACCAGTGCCGCTTTGACAGGAGCGGCCTTTGTACACTAAAATTCTATGCTTTCGCGCGCGTCTCGCCGTGGCTTTTCGGGGCCGCGCGTTCTCCGCCCTGCCGGGCGGGCCCAGGGCGCGCGGCCGGCGGAGCCATCGAAAGCATGCAGCACATCACATCCACGGGAAGATCGTTCGATGCGTTCCGGCTCGCCCGCGAGCGCGGCGTGCTGGAAGGTACCCTCGACGTGGCCGTTGCACCGCGCCTCGCCGATCGGCTCGCGGATGGCGTGACGGGCATCGATCCGCTTTGCTGGCGGATCGCGGGAACGCGCGACGCTGCCGGCCGGCCGGCACTTGCCATCGCCATTGCCGGCCGTGTTCCCGTGACCTGCCAGCGCTGTCTGGCGCCGCTGGTCGTTGCCGTCGATCGCCAGACGGTGACCTTGCTCGCGAAGAGCGAGCAAGACGCCGACGCGCTCGACGCCGGCAGCGCCGACGAGGTCCTGGTCGCCGACCACGCGCTGGTGCCGAGCGAGCTCGTCGAGGACGAACTGTTGTTGACCCTTCCGTTTGCGCCGACGCACGAACCCGGTGCCTGCGTGGCGGGCAAGGCGTAGGCGCAGGTATCGACAATCCGGCGCGATCGGCGTCGCGGGTTGGGTTAGACTCGCGCGCCGAGGCGGGGCGAGTCACCCGCGACCGCATCGTGCCACATCGTGGTTTCCAAGGAGTAGAGCATCATGGCTGTCCAGCAGAACAAGAAGTCGCCGTCGAAGCGCGGCATGCATCGCGCGCACGATTTCCTCACCACGCCGACGCTGGCCGTCGAGCCGGTCAGCGGCGAGACGCACCTGCGTCATCACATCAGTCCGAGCGGGTATTACCGCGGCAAGAAGGTCGTCAAGGCCAAAGCCGACGAGTAACTCGCGTGCGCCTCGCCGCAGTGGCGATGCCGCACGCCCCGTCGCGATCGCGTCGCACCGCATCCCCGCCGGGCGCGGTATCGCGGATCGCCCCATGACTGTCACGGTCGCCGTCGACGCGATGGGGGGTGACCACGGGCCGCCGGTCACGGTCGCGGCCGCGCTTGCCTTCCTCGAGGCGGAGCGCGACGCGCAGGTGATCCTGGTCGGGATCGAGCCCACCCTCACCGAGGCGATCGGGCGCGCGCGCTCGGTCGCCAAGGCGCGGCTCACGGTGCACGCCTGCACCGAGGTCGTGGCGATGGACGAGCCGCCGGCCGAGGCGCTGCGCAAGAAGAAGGACTCGTCGATGCGCGTCGCGGTGAACCTCGTCAAGGACGGGGTCGCGCAGGCGTGCGTATCGGCGGGCAATACCGGCGCCTTGATGGCAATCGCCCGCTTCGTACTGAAGACCTTGCCGGGGATCGATCGGCCGGCGATCGCCTCGCAACTCCCTACCCGCACGGGGGTGACGACGGTGCTCGACCTCGGCGCCAACGTGAACTGCAGCGCGGCGCAACTCGTCCAGTTCGCGGTGATGGGCAGCGCGCTCGTCACGGCGGTGGATGGCATCGAGCGGCCGACCGTGGGGCTGCTCAACATCGGCGAGGAAGAGATCAAGGGCAACGACGTCGTGAAGGATGCGGCGGAACTCTTGCGCACCGCTCCCGTCAACTTCTACGGCAACGTCGAGGGCGACGATATCTACAAGGGCACCACCGATGTCGTGGTCTGCGACGGTTTCGTCGGCAACGTCGCGCTCAAGGTCACCGAGGGCCTGGTGGTGATGCTCTACGACTTCCTGCGCGCCGAGTTCACCCGCAACATCGCGCGCAAGCTCGCCGCCGTCGCGGCGATGCCGGCGCTCGGCGCCTTCAAGAAGCGCGTCGATCCGCGCCGCTACAACGGCGCGACGCTCGTCGGCCTCAGGGGCGTGGTGGTGAAGAGCCACGGCAGCACCGATTCGATCGGCTTTCGCCACGCCATCGCCAAGGCGCACGCCGAGGCGGTCAACGGCGTGCTCGACAAGATCGCTCGCGAGATCGCAAAGATGCCGGCGCCGGCGCGCGCCGCAACCGTTCCGCTGTCGGCGGTGGGCGGCGATGCCCGCTAGGATCGCCGGCACCGGACGGTACCTCCCGGCCAAGGTCCTCACCAACGACGAACTCGCGCAACGCGTCGCGACGAGCGACGAGTGGATCCGCACCCGGACCGGCATTCACCAGCGCCACATCGCCGCCGCCAACGAGCAGACCTCCGACCTCGCCGTCCATGCCGCGCGCGAAGCGATCGCCGCGGCGAGCATGGAGCCCGACGACATCGACCTCATCGTCGTCGCCACGGCGACCCCGGACATGATCTTCCCCTCGACGGCGGCGATCGTGCAGGACAAGCTCGGCATCCGCCACGGCGGTGCCGCCTTCGACATCGCCGCCGTGTGCAGCGGCTTCGTGTACGCACTCTCGATCGCCGAGAGCATGGTGAGCAGTGGCGGCGCCCGCAACGCGCTCGTCATCGGCGCCGAGACCTATTCGCGGATCCTCGACTGGAGCGACCGCGGCACCTGTGTGCTCTTCGGCGATGGCGCCGGTGCGGCGGTGCTGGTGCCCGCTGCCGAGCCGGGCATCCTCACTTCGCATCTGCACGCCGACGGCAGCCATCGCCATATCCTCTGCACCCCAGGCACCATCCAGCATGGGGCGATCGTCGGCACGCCGTTCGTCCACATGGACGGCGCGGCGGTGTTCAAGTTCGCGGTGAAGGTGATGGCGGACGTCGCCGTCGAGACGCTCGCCGCCGCCAAGCTCACTCCCGCGGATGTCGACTGGGTGATTCCGCACCAGGCGAACATCCGCATCATGGATGCCACGATGAAGAAGCTGCACCTGCCCGAGGAGCGGCTCGTCGTTACGGTCGACCGGCACGGCAACACGTCGGCGGCATCGATTCCGATGGCCCTCGACATCGCGATACGCGACGGGCGCATCCGCCGCGGCCAGCACGTTTTGCTGATCGGCGTCGGTGGCGGCTTCACGTGGGGTTCGGTACTCATACGATGGTGAGGTGACGATGGCAAGGCTCGCATTCGTCTTCCCGGGGCAGGGTTCGCAGAGCGTCGGCATGATGGCGGGATTCGCCGCGCACCCGGTGGTGCGTGAGACGTTCGCCGAAGCGTCCGCGGCACTCGGCGAAGACCTCTGGGCGCTGGTCGAGAGCGGCCCGGCCGAGGCACTCGCGCGCACCACCAACACGCAGCCGGTCATGCTCACCGCCGGGGTCGCCGTGTGGCGCGCTTGGCTCGCCGAGGGTGGCCCGCGGCCGGTGGTCGTCGCCGGACACAGCCTCGGTGAGTACACCGCGCTCGTCGCGGCGGGCGCGCTGGGCTTCACCAACGCGGTGCCGCTCGTGCGTTTCCGCGCGCAGGCGATGCAGGACGCGGTGCCGGCCGGCGTCGGGGCGATGGCGGCGATCATCGGCGGCGACGAGGCCGTCGTCGTGGCGGCGTGCGCCGAAGCCGCGCAGGGCGAGGTGGTCGAGGCGGTGAATTTCAATGCGTCGAACCAACTCGTCATCGCCGGACACCGCGCCGCGGTCGAGCGCGCGATCGCGCTGGCTCGGGAAAAGGGTGCGAAGCGCGGGGTGCTGTTGCCGGTGTCGGCGCCGTTCCACTGCTCGCTGCTGCGGCCGGCCGCCGAGGCGCTCGCGACGAGGCTCGCCACGGTTCCCTTCGCGGCACCGCAGATCCCGGTGATCCACAATGTCGACGTTGCCACGCACGCCGAGCCGGACGCGATTCGTGCAGCGCTCGCGCGGCAGGCGGCAAGCCCGGTGCGCTGGACGGCCACGCTGCGCGCGATGGTCGAGCAGGGTGTGACGCACGTCGCCGAGGGTGGGCCAGGCGCGGTGCTCGCGGGCCTCGCCCGGCGCGGCATCGCGGGGGTGGTCGCGTATGCGCTCGAAGACAGCGCCGCCATCCAGGCGGCGGTACGGGAGATGCAAGGATGACGGCGACCCTCGATCGAGAAGTGGCACTGGTCACCGGTGCCACCCGCGGCATCGGCAAGGCGATCGCCTTGCGCCTCGCTGCCGATGGCGCGACGGTGATCGGCACGGCGACCTCCGAGGACGGCGCGCGCCGCATCGGCGCCATGCTCGAAGGCGCGGGATACCGCGGCGCCGGCATGCGCCTCGACGTCAACGACCCGGCACAGGTGGACAGCGTCGTCGCGGCGGCCGCCGCGCAGTTCGGACCGGTGTCGATCCTCGTCAACAACGCCGGAACGACCCGCGACAACCTCCTCTTGCGCATGAAGGAGGAGGAGTGGGATGCCATCGTCGACACCAACCTGAAATCGGTGTATCGGTTGTCGAAGGCGGTGCTGCGCACGATGATGAAGGCGCGCCACGGCCGGATCGTCAACATCGGCAGCGTGGTGGGCGCGAGTGGCAATCCCGGCCAGACGAACTACGCCGCGGCCAAGGCGGCGATCGTGGGCTTCACCAAGTCGCTCGCGCAGGAGGTGGGCAGTCGCGACATCACCGTGAATTGCGTGGCTCCCGGCTTCATCGACACCGACCTGACGCGCCACTTGCCCGACGCCGCCCGCGAGACGTTGCTCGCGCGCATTCCGCTCGGACGCTTGGGTCAACCTGACGACGTCGCCGCGGCCGTCGCTTACCTTGTCGGTCCCGGGGGCGCGTACGTGACCGGAACCACGCTGCACGTCAACGGCGGGATGTATCTCGTCTGAAGCGCCGGGTGCGGCGCATCGACCGGATACCCCTTCTGGTAGAATTCGCCGATTTGATCGTTTCGGGTCCCCGTCATGGGGAGGAGAAGCAATGGACAACGTTGAACAACGCGTCAAAAAGATCGTCGCCGAGCAACTGGGCGTCAACGAGTCGGAGATCAAGAACGAATCCTCGTTCGTCGACGATCTCGGTGCGGACTCGCTCGACACCGTCGAGCTCGTGATGGCGCTCGAAGAGGAGTTCGAGACCGAGATCCCCGACGAGGAAGCCGAGAAGATCACCACGGTGCAGCAGGCGATCGATTACGTCGGCGCGCACCTCAAGAAGTAGCCCCGCAGCACT
>JADZAQ010000111.1 GCA_020852555.1 Burkholderiales bacterium | reverse complement strand
GACCCCATGTACAAGCTACTGGTGGTCCGGTGCCTGCGTGCGTCCGTTGCGACGCGGCAGCGCTCAGGTTCTGCTTTCTTCGCGCAACGCTTCCGAGGTGTCCATCATGAGCTACCACTTCAGCAAATCCACTTCCCTCCCCTTCGACGACGCGATCGCGCACGTGACCGAAGCCTTGAAGAAGGAAGGGTTCGGCGTGCTTACCGAGATCGACGTCACGGCGACGCTCAAGCGCAAGCTGGACGTCGATTTCCGCAAGTACCGGATCCTCGGCGCGTGCAACCCCGCGTTCGCGTATCGGGCGCTGCAAACCGAAGACAAGGTCGGCACGATGCTGCCGTGCAACGTCATCGTCCAGGAACGTGCCGACGGCAAGGTCGAGGTGTCGGCGGTCGATCCGGTGGCGTCGATGCGCGCCATCGAGAATCGGGAACTCGGTACCATTGCCGAAGAGGTGCGCGGCAAGCTGCGCAACGTCATCGCGAGCCTGTAGCGCGCGGGCCTGGCGCCCCGGCTTCGGTTGTCTTTCATAAGGGAGGTTCGATGTCCAAGGTCGTCGTCGTGGGGGGTGATGCTGCGGGGATGTCGGCGGCGGCGGTGGCGAACCGCGGCGCGCAACCGGTGGAACTCGTGGTCTTCGAGCGCGGCGAGTACACGTCGTTCGCCGCCTGCGGACTGCCGTATTTCGTCGGCGGGCAGGTGCCCGACGCGGCGCGGCTCGTTGCCCGGTCGCCCGAGAAGCACCGCGCCAACGGCATCGACGTGCGCACCGGGCACGAGGTCGTCGGCATCGACACCGCGGCGCGCACCGTGAGGGTGCGCTCGACCGCGGACCGTCGCGAGTTCACCGAGCCGTTCGACCACTTGGTGATCGCGACGGGCGCCTCGCCGATCCGTCCGCCGTTCGCGAACATCGACGCCAAGGGTGTCCACGTCATCCACACGATCCCGAACGCCGTCGCCATCGACGCGGCGATCCGCAGTCGCCAGCCACGGCGCGCGGTGGTGGTGGGCGCCGGCTACATCGGCATCGAGGTCGTCGAGGCGCTCGTCAGCCGCGGGCTCGAAGTCACGGTGGTCGAGAAGCTCGACGTCCCGATGGCGACTCTCGACCCCGATATGGGCGAGCGCGTCGGCGCCGCGATGCGCGCGATGGGCGTCGAGCTGAAACTCGGCGTTGGCGTCGAGGGCTTCGAGATGGGCGCCGACGGGTGGGTGCGCGCGGTTGCCACGAGTTCCGGTGCGGTGGCCGCCGATCTCGTGGTGCTGGGGTTGGGAGTGCGCCCGAACGTCGTATTGGCCAAGGATGCCGGGATCGCGCTCGGCCCGACGGGTGCGATCGCGACCGACGCGCGCATGGCCACACAGGTCGAGGGCATCTGGGCCGCGGGCGATTGCGCGGAGAGCTTCCATCGGGTGAGCGAGCGTCCGGCGTGGATCGCCTTGGGTACCCACGCGAACAAGCAGGGGCGTGTCGTCGGATCGAACGTGAGCGGCACCCACGCGCGCTTCCCGGGCGTGATCGGCACCGCGGTGACGAGGGTGGGCTCGACCGAGATCGGATTGACGGGCCTGAACGAGCGTGCGGCGCGGGCGGCCGGCTTCGACGCCGTCGCCCAATCAATCGAGGGAGAAACGCGCGCGCACTACTATCCCGACGCCGCGAAGATCGCGGTGAAGCTCGTGGTCGAGCGGGGCAGCGGCCGCCTGCTGGGCGCCCAGATCGTCGGCGGCCCCGAGTCCGCGAAGCGCATCGATGCGCTGGCGGTGGCCGTATGGAACGAGATGACCGCCGACGAATTCTCGCAACTCGACCTGGGCTACGCGCCGCCGCTGTCTCCCGTGTGGGATCCCACGTTGATCGCGGCGCGGCTAACCGCGGAGAGGGCTCGCTGAGCGACGGCTACTTCAACGGTGCCGCGGCGCACCCGTGAGACGCAACCGACAGTGGACGAAACGCTGCACCGCACCGGACGGCGTGCGATGCTCGCTTCTCACCGCGTCGACGAGATCGAATCCGGCGCCGAACTGCGCGTGCAGCGCCTCGGCGGTGTAGCGCGCAACCGGCAGTCCGCTGCACTGCGTCGGCCCGTCGTCGGCGAAGGTCGCGACGATCACGTGACCGCCCCGCCTCACGCTGCTTGTGACCTGCGCGACGTAGCGCCGCCGGTCGGCAGCATCCGTCAGAAAATGGAAGACCGCGCGGTCGTGCCAGACGTCGAAGGTGTGCCGAGGTAGCTCGGCGGTGAGCAGATCGGCCTCGATCCAGCGCACGGCCCGGGCGCGCATCCCGAGGCGCGCCTGCGCGGTTCGCAGTGCGGCCGCGGAGACGTCGAGCACGGTGAGCGCACGGTAGCCGCGATCGAGGAGATCGTCGACGAGCGTCGACGCGCCGCCGCCCACGTCGATGATCGCGGCGTCGCGCGCCACACCGGTCACCGCGATGAGCGCGAGCGAACGCTGCGCGTGAGGCTCGTACCAGCTCACCGCATCGGCTGCCTTCGACGCGTAGACGTTCTCCCAGTGGCTGAGCGGATCGTGCATCGCGTGCGAGCGCCGTGGCCTCGCCGCCATCATGCCCGATCTTGACCCGCGCGTGGCACCGATCGATCATCCGGCCCTGCCGCGCGGCGCCGGCCGCGGCGCGGCCTGTCATACTTCGCGATCCGGCACCGCGCCCGGCGGGCGCCACACCCTCCTCGGTCCCATTCCACGAATTTCATGCCGCTCGAATCGATGCACCGGCAGGTGCTCCTCCTCGCCGGCGCGCAGGCGCTCTTCCAGATCGCATCGGTAATGGTGATGACCATCGGCGGACTCGCCGGTGCGCAGATCGCACCGTCGCCGCGCTGGGCGACGCTGCCGATCGCCACGATGTTCCTCGGCACCGCGTGTGCGATGTTCCCGGCGTCGATGTGGATGGCGCGGGTCGGGCGCCGGGCAGGCTTCCTCGCGGGCACGCTGCTCGGCGCCGCGGGCGGCATCGTCGCGGCGGTCGGTATCGCGGCAGGCTCGCTCGCGCTGCTGTCGTTCGGGACGTTCCTCGTCGGCGCCTACCAGGCGTTCGCACAGTTCTACCGTTTCGCCGCGAGCGAGATCGCCGACGCCGCATTCCGGCCGCGCGCGATCTCGTGGGTGATGGCGGGCGGCGTCGTTGCGGCGATCCTCGGGCCCTGGCTCGCGCGCATCGGCGGCCCGCTCTTCACGCCCGAGTACCTGGGATCGTTCGTGCTGCTCGTCGTGGTGGCGCTGCTCGCGACGGGTCTGCTGACCGGATTGCGCATGCCGCGCGAGCACGCGAGCCACGCTGATGCCGCCAAGGCGCGGCCGTGGCGCACCGTGGTCGGACAACCCGCCTATCTCGTCGCACTCTTCGGCGCCGCGACCGGCTACGGAATCATGATCCTCGCCATGACCGCCACGCCGATCGCCATGCTCCACCACGAGCACGATCTCGGGGCGGCCGCGATGGTGATCCAGCTCCACGTCCTCGGCATGTTCCTCCCCTCTTTCGTCACCGGCTCGCTCATCGCGCGCTTCGGCGTCCTGCGCATCATGTTCACCGGTGCCGTGATCCTCGCCGGGCACATCGTCATGACGTTGACCGGCACCGGATTCGGCTCGTTCGCAGCCGCGCTCGTGCTCCTCGGCGTCGGCTGGAATTTCCTCTATATCGGCGGCACGACGCTGCTTACCGGAACGTACACGCCCGCGGAACGGGCCCGCGCGCAGGCGATCAACGACCTCACGATCTTTGCCGTCGGGGTCACTTCGTCGTTTGCCGCCGGCGGATTGCTGGAGAGCCTCGGGTGGGTGCGGATGAACCTCGTCCTGCTGCCGTGGCTTGTCGCGGCAGCGGTGGCGATCCTGTGGCTGGGCGCGCGGCGACGCGCGAGCGCGCGCCTCGATCGCTGAGCATCGACGCGCTCGCCCCCCCGGCGATGCGCGCTGACGAGCGATTGGCGCGTTGCCGGCGATCGGGACTAG
>JADZAQ010000110.1 GCA_020852555.1 Burkholderiales bacterium | reverse complement strand
TGGGCCAGTCGGGCACGAAGCACAGCGCGGTGATCGACACGACCCCATCGAAGCTGCCATCGGCGAACGGCAGGCGCCGGGCGTCGGCGCGCAGGTATGACGCGAGATGATCGTGCCGGCGCGCGAAGTCGAGTGCGGCCGCGTCCACGTCGATCCCGGTCACGTGCAGCCCGCGCACGCTCGCGAACCGTCGCGTGAACCAGCCGGTGCCGCAGCCTACGTCGAGGATTCGGGCACCCACGCGCGCGGCCAGCTGGTCGTCCACCAGCCGGTATTCGATCTCGCCGATCCAGCGCCCGCGCGGCGAGTCGTACCAGGCGTCGTAGTCTGCAGGCGTCATGCGCCCTCCATGGTCCCCGTCGACGAACGGCGGGAGTCGGCGAGCCGCGCGATCGGTTACGCTGCACGCCTCTCCATTTCAACACACGATCGATTGCGCATGAACGGCAAGATAAGGGTCGGCATCGCCGGCTACGGCAACCTGGGCAAGGGCGTCGAATCGGCGCTCGCCGCAACGCAGGACATGGAGCTCGTGGGGGTCTTCACGCGGCGCGACCCGGCCGCACTGCAGCTCGGAAATCGCGCGGTGCCGGTGCACGGAATCGACGCGATCGCGCGCTTTGCCGACGCGGTCGACGTGCTTGTCCTGTGCGGCGGGTCGAAGACCGACCTGCCGGAACAAGGGCCTACGCTCGCGACCTTGTTCAACACGGTCGACAGCTTCGACACCCACGCGAAGATTCCCGAGTACTTCGCCGCCATGGACGCGGCGGCGAGCCATGCCGGCCACGTCGCGATCATCTCGGTGGGGTGGGATCCGGGCCTCTTCTCGCTGTACCGGCTGTACGGCGAGGCGTTGCTGCCCGACGGCGTCGGCTACACGTTCTGGGGCAAGGGGGTGAGCCAGGGCCACTCCGACGCGCTGCGCCGGGTGCCGGGGGTGCGCGGCGGGGTGCAGTACACGGTCCCGTCATCCGAGGCGGTCGCGCGGGTGCGCAGCGGCTCGCGCCCGGCACTCACCACCCGCGAGAAGCACACCCGCGATTGCTACGTCGTGCTCGAGCCGGGGGCCGATCCGGCGGCAGTCGAGCGCGCGATCGTCACCATGCCGGACTATTTCGCGGATTACGACACCACCGTGACCTTCGTCAGTGCCGCGGAGCTGCAGCGCGACCACGCGGCGATGCCGCACGGCGGCTTCGTGATGCGCAGCGGCACCACCGGCACCGGGACGTCGCAGCGGATGGAATCGTCGCTCGCGCTCGACAGCAACCCCGAGTTCACCGCGAGCGTGCTCGTGGCCTACGCGCGCGCGGCCTGCCGGCTCCACCGGCGCGGCGAGCGCGGCGCGAAGACGGTATTCGACGTCGCTCCGGGTCTGCTGTCGCCGAAGGACGCCGCGGACCTACGCCGGGAACTGCTGTAACGCCGCGGCGCCGGCGCGCGCCGGGCCGCAGCACCCCTTTTGCGACGCGGTGACACGCCGGCGGCGTCGCGCCACCGGCGCGGTTCTGCCGCTCAGCGGCTGCCGCTCGCGCGGGCGATCTCGATCAGCGCATTGAGCGCGTCGGTGAGCGTGAAGATGCCAAGGAAGCGGCCGCCGTTGTCGTAGACGAGCACGCTGCCCACCTTCTTGTCGGACATGAGGTACGCCACCTCGTCCAGCGGCGCCGCCGAGCGCACCGTCACGAGGTCGGCCGCCATGATGTCCGCCGCCCGCACGTGGTGCCGGTGCTCGGGGCTCAAGCCCCATACGACCCGCACGTCGCGGTCGCTGATGACGCCCACCACCTTGTCGCCGCGGACGATGGGCAGATGGCGGATGCCGCGATCCGCCATCAGCTGGCGCACCGCGTCGATCTCCATGTTTTCGTCCGCGGTGACGGGGTCGGGGGTGGTGAACTCTTCCACCGGCAGGTTCAGTTGCTTCATGGTCGTTCTCCTCGGGATGGTGGTCGGGGCGATGGAAGGATGATACCGGTTGGGGTGCGCCGCGGGCGTCGATTGCGCGCGCCCGGGTCGTGCTGCGGATCATGGCTATGGCGCCACGATGACGCCGGCGAGCCAGCGGTCGTGGCGATCGACGAGGACGACGCAGCCGTCCGTCCCCGCGACGAAGCGCAGCGGCAGCGCATCCGCGGCAGGGCGCGTCGTCAGCGTCTTGATGCTCCGGCGCCGGACGTCGACGAGGCGGATGGCGACACCCTCCGTGCCCGTGCTCGCCAGCAGCGCGCCGCCCCCCGCTGGAGCGAGCGCCAGAATCTCGGCGCCGGCATCGAAGGGGAGGCCCGCTTGCCACGACAGCGCGACGAGCACCTCGCCGGCATGCGCCCCTGCCGCGACGACCAGGAGGCCGCGCTGGGCGGCAGCACCCCACGGCACGACACGTCCCGTGCGCGGCGCCGCCGCGAGCGCGGGTCGCTCGATCTCGCGGCGAACGTCGAGGTGCACGATGCCCAGTGCCCCGTCGTCGTCGATCCGCGCCGCTTCATAGGGAGCCGGCCCCGGAATCAGCGCGCGCGTCGGGCTCGCCACCTCGAAGCGCCGCGGCGTGAAACGGCCGGGCAGCGGGATGGCCTCGTTCGAACGGTAGTCGTGCACGAGCCCCTGCAGCACAGGCGGGGCGTCGCGGCCGTAGGCGATCTCCCACACTTCGCGGAGGTCGGCAAAGGCGATGACGAAGCGCCGGCGAGCCGGCACGTCGTGCAGATCGGCTACCGCGTACGTGGCGGGCAGGCGATAGCGGTGCACTTCGGCGAGCGTGGCGGGATCGTGCGCCGACAGCGGATTCGTGCCGCGGCCGCCGGCGAGGACGACCGCATCGGGGCCGCCGGCGGCCGCGAGGACGGTCGCCTCGAAGGCGAGCGCCACGCGCGCTTCCTCGCGCAGCGTAGGCAGCGAGTAGCGCAGGAGATCACCGGCGCCCGTCGCCACGTAGAGCGCGCGGCCATCAGGGGCGAGGGTGGGCCCGGCGACGAGGGTGTGGGGTGCGGTCGTCGCCGCGAGGACGCGGCCGCTCGTGCATTCGAGGAGGGTGACGTCCGCGGCCCCAGGCGTGGCGAGTGCGACCATCGGTGCCGGTGCCGCAGCCGCGCTGGCGACGAACATTGTGGCGATCAGGAACGCGGCACCTCGCCGCGTCGCGCGAGCCCCGGCGGACGTCATCCACGCCGCGCCGCACCCTGCCGCCCGCCGCCGGCGTCGATCGGCGCCGGGCGCGCAAGAAAAAGGGCGGCTCGTCGAGCCGCCCCGTTGACATGGCCTCACGGCCGTCGCGTGATTTCCGGTCGCCGGATCACGTGGCCCTAGCGATCAGTAGATGTCGTGCTGCGTGTTGTAGACGTTGAACTTGCCGGTCGGCGTGATGAGCTTCGGATCCTTGATCACCGCCTTCAGCTTGCGCGTCTTGTCGTCGACGACCACGATCGCCGACTGCTGGTTCTTGGCGCTCCACACCGAGAACCACACCTCGTCACCCGCCTTGTTGTACTCGGGCTGCGTGATCCGCTTCGCCCCTTCACCCACGCCCGCCCACTCGGCGATCGGCAGCACCTCGAACGGCTTGTCGAGGTTGTTGATGTCGAACACCGCGATCGACTGCGCGATCTTGGCGTCGGGGTTGAGCGGCGTGTCGACCCACAGGTTGCGGGACTTCGGATGCGTCTTGATGAAGAGGTTGCCGCCACCCTGTGCCTCGAGCGTGCGCACCACCTTCCACGCATTCTTCGGATGACCCTTGGGATCGGTGCCGATGAGCGAGATCGTCTCGTCACCCAAGTGCCCCGTTGCCCAGACCGGACCGAACTTCGGATCGACGAAGTTGGCGCCGCGGCCCGGGTGCGGGATGCGGCCGACGTCGATCAGCGCTTCGAGCTTGTCCTTCTTCGAGTCGATCACCGCGCTCTTGTTCGACTCGTTGGCAGCCCCGAGAAAGTAGCGCGTGGTCGAGTCCCAGCCGCCGTCGTGCAGGAAGCGTGCCGCATTGACCTCGGTCGTCTTGAGGTTCTTCAGGTCGGTGTAATCGACCAGCATGACCTTGCCGGTTTCCTTCACGTTGACGATGAACTGCGGCTTGTCGTGCACCGCGACGATCGACGCCACGCGCGGCTCGGGGTGGAACTCCTGCGTGTCGACCGTCATGCCACGGGTCGCCTGGATGCGCAGCGGCTCGAGCGTATCGCCCCTCATGATCACGTACTGCGGCGGCCAGAGGCGCCGGCGATGGCGAGCTTGTCGCGATACTTCTTGTCCTTCGACGTCTCGACCGAACGGGCCTCGAGGCCGACGCGGATCTCGGCGACGTTGT
>JADZAQ010000109.1 GCA_020852555.1 Burkholderiales bacterium | reverse complement strand
GAAACGTGCCACAGCGTGTGCGCCTGCTCGGTCAGCGCGCACACCCGCGCCGGGTGGCAGTGCCCGAGCGAGGTCACCGCGACACCTTCGGCGAAGTCGATGTACATCTTGCCGTCCTGGTCCCACACGCGCGAGCCTTCGCCTCGCACCGGAACGAACGGCGCCGGTGCGTAGATCGGCACCATGAGCTCGTCGAACATCGCGCGGGTGACCGGCAGCGTCGCCGCGGCGGATGGCGCGATCCCGGCGTCGCGCCGGGCGCTGGCGGCCACGCGGGCCCGGGTGGAGGCGTCGCTCATCGCAGCGGGTTACGCGGGAGCGGTCGCGACGACCTGGATCTCGACCTTGTAGTCGGGGTGCGCGAGCGCCGCCTGCACGGTGGCGCGCGCGGGTGTGGCGCCGGCCACCACCCAGCGCTCCCAGACCGCATTGAGCGTCGGGAAGTCCGCCATGTCGGGCAGGTAGATCGTCGCCGACACGATGCGCGTCTTGTCGCTGCCGACTTCCGCGAGCAGACCGTCGATGGTGGCGAGCACCTGTTGGGTCTGCGCCGTCATGTCGGCGCTCCGGTCATCGGCGACCTGCCCCGCGAGGTAGACGAGGCGCTCCCCGCCGCCAGGCGTGAAGACGACGGTGTCGGACAGGCGCTTGCCCGTGTGGCGGCGTTCGATCGGCATGGTTGTTCTATCCTTGGAGCGATGAGCGAAGGGAAGGGGGCATTCTAATGGCAATCGGCACCGGCGATCCGCGCGCGGCTGCCAATGCGTCGCCGGCCCCGCCGGGCGCGCGGGTGGTGCTGGCGGGGGCGGCGCTCTTCGCCATGGGCATCGTGCTCTTCTCGGGGAGCCTCTACGCGCTGGTGCTCGGCGACGCGACCGGCTTCGGCGCGGTGACGCCGTTCGGTGGTGTCGCCTTCACCGCCGGCTGGTTGGCCCGCGCCTGGGCGCTGTGGCGGCGGTAGCGCCGGGGCGCGACGTCTGCTTTCCATGGAACCCTCCGGCAATTTGCAAATCGATACAAATTCCAGCAAAGGGAAACCTTCGTCGCGGTAGCGGAGCGGGGCCGTTTCCGCGCATAATCTAACGTTGCGGCAGCGCGGCGCGCGGTTTGCAGCGCGTCGTTGCCGATGCCCATCGGCTGCCCCCGGTCGGCGGCCACACCCCTTCTTCCTACGTCATCGCCCGCCCGCATGAGTCGAACTGCTGCCATCGTCTTCTTTGTCATCGCGGTCTTCGCGGCCGCCGGCGGGGGCTACTGGTTCGCGATGAAGCGCATGGGCACGCCTGCGCCGGCGATGTCGGCGCCGTCGGGCGCGAAGGGCGCCGCCCCCGGCGCTGCCGCGGGACCCGGTGGGCCCGGCGGAGCGGCGGCGCTGGTCACCATCGAGGCCACGCGGGTGGTGCAAGCGCCGATGCCGCAATCGATCACCGCGGTAGGGAGCCTGCGCTCCGACGAGTCGGTGACGCTGCGCCCGGAAACCGCCGGGCGGATCAGCGCCATCACTTTCAAGGAAGGCGGGCACGTCGCCAAGGGGACGCCGCTGGTCAAGCTCGACCCCGCGATTCCCGACGCCGAGCTCGCGCAGGCGCGCGCCAACCTGACGCTCGCCAAGGCCAAGTTCGATCGCGCGGTCGACCTCGCGAACCGCAGCTACATCTCGGGGCAGGCGCGCGACGAGGCGGAGAACAACTACAAGGTCGCCCAGGCGGCGGTCCAGCTCGCCGAGGCGAAGCTCGCCAAGACGCAGATCGTGGCGCCGTTCTCGGGGATCATCGGCCTGCGCTCGGTCTCGGTGGGCGACTACGTCAAGGAGGGTGCGGACCTCGTCAACCTGGAGGCGATCGATCCGCTCAAAGTGGACTTTCGGGTGCCCGAGACGTACCTGCGGCAGGTGCAGCCCGGGCAGACGATGCAGATCACGCTCGATGCGCTGCCCGGCAAGATGTACGCCGGCAGAGTGGTTGCCGTCAATCCGCTGGTCGACGCCGCGGGTCGCGCGATCGTCATTCGCGCGCAGGTGGCGAACCAGGACACCGCGCTGCGTCCCGGGATGTTCGCGCGGGTTCGGCTCATCACGAGTGACGACGCGCAAGCGCTCGTCGTTCCCGAGCAGGCGCTGGTGCCGCAGGGCACCGAGCAGTTCGTATTCAAGGTGGTCGACGGCAAGACCGTGCGCACCAAGGTCGAGGTGGGCCAGCGGCGCGACAGCATGGTGGAGATCCGCAAGGGCCTCGTCGCCGGCGACGTCGTCGTCACCGCGGGACAATTGAAGCTGCGCGACGGGACTGCGGTGAAGATTGCCGAGGGCGCGCCGGCGACTCCACGCCCGCCGGCTGCGGCGCCGTCGAGCGACGTCCAGGGCGCCGGCAGCGACGTGAGCCCGATCACGCCGGCGATCGCCTCGCCGAAGGTGGGCGAATCCGCGCGCCCGCCGCGGACCTGAGCGGCCGCATCCTCGCCCTGCCCCGAGGCCATTCACCGCTGCCATGAGCCTGCCCGAGATTTGCATCAAGCGGCCGGTGTTCGCCACCGTGCTGTCGCTCATCATCCTGCTGGTCGGTCTCATCTCGTACCAGCGGCTGTCGGTGCGCGAATACCCGCGCATCGACGAGCCGGTGGTGAGCGTATCGACCACGTACCGCGGCGCGTCGGCCGAGGTGGTCGAGTCGCAGGTCACCAAGATCCTCGAGGATTCGCTCTCGGGCATCGAAGGTGTCGAGATCATGACTTCGCAGAGCCGCTCGGAGCGCAGCCAGATCAACGTGCGCTTCCGCCTCGCCCGCGACCCGGATTCAGCCGCGGCCGACGTGCGCGACAAGGTCTCGCGGGTGCGCGCGCGGCTGCCCGACGCCGTCGACGAGCCGGTCATCGCCAAGGTCGAGGCGGATTCGTTCCCGGTGCTCTACATCGCGGTGGAGGCGGGCTCGCTCACGCCGCTCGAGGCGTCCGACTACATCAGCCGCTACATCAAGCCGCGGCTGTCGGTGCTTCCCGGTGCCGCCGACGTGCGGATCTTCGGCGAGCGACAGCTGTCGATGCGCATCAACATCGACCGCACGCGGCTCGCCGGCTACAAGCTCACGGTGCAGGACGTCGAGGATGCGATCCGCAAGCAGAACGCCGAGATCCCGGCCGGGCGCATCGAGTCGACGGCCCGCGAATTCACCGTCGTCGCCGAGACCGACGTGCAGACGCCCGAGCAGTTCGGGCAGATCATCATCGCCAACGTCGCCGGCTATCCGGTGCGGATCCGCGACGTGGCGACGGTGGCGATCGGCGCGGTCGACGAGCGCTCGATCTCCCGCTACAACGGCAAGCCGTCGCTCAACATCGGCGTGATCAAGCAGGCGGTCGCCAATCCGCTCGAGCTCTCCAAGGCGGTCACCACCGAGGTGGCGGAGATCAACAAGAACCTTCCGCCGGGGATGAAGCTCGTCATCGCCTACGACACGTCGGTGTTCATCGACCGCTCGATCAAGAGCGTGTTCAGCACGATCACCGAGGCGATCATCCTGGTCGTGCTGGTGATCTTCTTCTTCCTGCGCAGCCTGCGCGCGACGATCATTCCCATCGTCACCATCCCGGTGTCGCTCATCGGCGCGTTCGGGATCATGTACGCGTTCGGCTTCACCATCAACACGCTGACGCTGCTCGCGATGGTGCTCGCGATCGGGCTGGTCGTCGACGATGCCATCGTCGTGCTGGAGAACATCTTCCGGCACATCGAGGCGGGGATGTCGCGGATGGAGGCGGCGATCCAGGGCTCGCGCGAGATCGTCTTCGCGGTGATCGCGATGACGCTCACGCTCGCCTCGGTGTTCGCGCCGCTCGCTTTCGCGACCGGGCGCACGGGGCGGCTGTTCATCGAGTTCGCGCTGACGCTCGCCGGCGCGGTCATCGTCTCGGGCTTCATGGCGCTGTCACTCACGCCGATGATGTGCTCGCTGCTGCTGCGCCACGAGGCGAAGCATTCGTGGATCTACAACCGGATCGAGGTCGGGCTCGAGGCGCTGACCCGCGGCTACCGCTGGCTGCTCGGTGCGGCGCTGCACCACCGCTGGGTGGTGGTCGCCGGTTGGCTCGTCACGCTGATCGTCGGCGCCACGCTCTTCATGACGCTGAAGTCGGAGCTCTCGCCGGTCGAGGATCGCGGCGTCGTGTTCGGACTCGTCACCGCGCCGCAGGGGTCGACGCCGCAGTACACGGCGGACCAGTTGCGGCCGATCGAGGAGTTCTACAGCCAGGTCCCCGAAGCCTTCGCGTACACGGCGATCGCGGGCTTTCCGACGGTGGTCGACGGCAACGCGGTGCTGCGCCTCAAGCCATGGGAGGAGCGCACCCGCAAGCAGCAGCAGATCGCCGACGAGCTGCGGCCGAAATTCGCCTCGATCCCCGGTGCGCTCGCCTTTCCGGTCAATCCGCCGTCGCTCGGCCAGAGCTTCCGCTCGACGCCGATCGAATATGTCGTGATGGCGCAGGTGCCGTACGCCGAGTTGCAGCGGTTGGTCGACCGCTTCCTGGACGAGGCGCGGCAGGTGCCGGGCGTGCAGAACCTGCAGACCGACCTGCGGCTCAACACCCCGGAGGTCCGCGTCAACATCAACCGCGACAAGCTGGGCGACATCGGCGTCAACGTCGACACCGTCGGACGCACGCTGGAGACGATGCTGGGCGGGCGCCAGGTCACGCGCTTCAAGCGCGACGGCGAGCAGTACGACGTCATCGTCCAGGTGGCGCCGGTCGACCGCTCGACACCGGCCGACATCCGCGACATCTACGTGCGCAGCCGCGACGGCGGCATGGTGCAGCTCGCCAACGTCGTCGACGTCCGCGAGAGCGTGGCGCCGCAATCGCTCAATCACTTCCAGCGGCTGCGCGCGGTCAAGATCACCGGCACGCTCGCTCCCGGCTACACGATCGACGAGGCGCTGAAGGCGTTCGACCGCATCGCGCAGCAGACGCTCGCCGGCGCCGCGCAGACCGGGCTCGACGGCCAGTCGCGCGAGTTCCGCGCCTCGGGGAGCGAGATCTATTTCGTCTTCGTGCTGGCGCTCTTCTTCATCTACCTCGTGCTCTCCGCGCAGTTCGAGAGCTTCGTGTCGCCGTTCGTGATCATGCTCTCGGTGCCGCTTTCCATGACCGGTGCGCTGTTCGCGCTGTGGGCCACCGGCGGCACGCTCAACATCTACAGCCAGGTCGGCCTCATCACCCTGGTCGGACTCATCACCAAGCACGGCATTCTCATCGTCGAGTTCTCGAACCAGCTTCGCGCGCAGGGTGAGCCGCTTCTCGAGGCGGTGCTCGACGCGGCGACGCTGCGGTTGCGTCCGATCCTGATGACGACCGGCGCGATGGTGCTGGGCTCGGTGCCGCTCGCGCTCGCGATCGGCGCCGGCGCCGAATCGCGCACGCAGATCGGCTGGGTGATCGTCGGCGGCATGAGCTTCGGGACGCTGCTCACGCTGTTCGTGGTGCCGGTCGCCTATTCGCTGCTGGTGCGGCGGCCGCGTCAGGTCGGGCCCGCGGTCGCGGCGCCCGGGGCGCCCGGCGACGGACGCGCGCTGCCGCCGCATCCGGCGCCGGCGCACGGCGCCGACTGACGCTGACGACCGCCGGCGCGAAGCCGGGGGCTCGGGCGGCGGCAGCCGGCGGCAGCCTGGAACGGGCCGGGCATGCTATCGTCCGCGCCGCGCCTGCACTAGAATTGCAGGCCCAAGAAGGCACAACCGCCCACTTCTGCTCAAGGAGGCACGCCCTATGTCGTTTCGACCCACACCCGCCCGCGGCCTGGTCTTTGCCGCGCTCTTCGGGCTCGCTGGTGCCGCCAGCGCCGCCACCGACATCCAGTTCTGGCACTCGATGACCGGCGCCCTGGGCGATCGCGTCGTGAGCATCGCCGACCGCTTCAACAAGAGCCAGAGCGACTACAAGATCGTGCCCGTGTACAAGGGCTCGTACCCCGAATCGATGACCGCGGCGATCGCGGCGTATCGCGCCAAGCAGGCACCGCACATCGTGCAGGTGTTCGAGGTCGGCACCGCGACGATGATGTACAGCAAGGGGGCCATCAAGCCGGTGTACCAGCTCATGGCCGACTCCGGGCAGAAATTCGACCCCAAGGCGTACATCTCGGCGGTCTACGGCTACTACGCGACGCCGGACGGCAAGCTGCTGTCGATGCCGTTCAACAGCTCGACACCGGTTTTCTACATCAACAAGGACGCCTTCCAGAAGGCCGGTCTCGACCCCAACGACCCGCCGAAGACCTGGGCCGCCGTGGCTGCCGCCGCCGCCAAGCTCAAGGTCAGCGGCGAGAAATGCGGCTTCACCTTCGGCTGGCCGTCGTGGACGCAGCTCGAGAACTTCAGCGCGTGGCATAACCTGCCGTTCGCCACCAAGCAGAACGGTTTCGGCGGTCTCGACGCGCGCCTGGCGATCAACGGTCCGCTGCAGGTACGCCACATCGGCAACCTCAAGGCGTGGATGGACAAGGGCTACGTGACCTACGCCGGGCGCACCAACGAGGCCGAGTCGAAGTTCTACTCGGGCGAGTGCGGCATGCTGATGTCGAGCTCGGGCGCCTTCGCCAACATCTCGCGCAACGCCAAGTTCAAGTTCGGCGTGTCGCAGATGCCGTACTACCCCGACATCCCGGGTGCGCCGCAGAATTCGATCATCGGCGGCGCGAGCCTGTGGGTGCTGAGCGGGCACAAGGCCGACGACTACAAGGGGGTGGCCAAGTTCTTCGCCTTCCTGTCGAATCCGGAAATCCAGGCCGAGTGGCACCAGGCGACAGGCTACCTGCCGATCACCTACGCCGCGTACGAGCTCACCAAGAAATCGGGCTTCTACGACAAGACGCCGGGACCGAACGTCGCGGTCGAGCAGATGATCGTCAAGACGACCAGCAATTCGCGCGGCATCCGGCTCGGCAACTTCGTGCAAGTGCGCAACGTCATCGAGGAGGAGCTCGAGGCGGTGTGGACCGGCAAGAAGCAGCCGAAGCAGGCGCTCGACGATGCGGTGAAGCGCGGCGACGAGATCCTCGTCAAGTTCCAGCAAGCCAACAAGTGACGCATCCCCGCGTGGGCGGCGCAGTGCGCCGTCCGCGCGGCCGCGCCGCCCGGCAGCGCCACCACCGATCGCGGCGCTGCACCGCCGATCCGCGCCCGGCGCGGATTCGACGCGGCGGCGCCGCTCGCGTCCAGCCGCGCATCTCTTCCCTCCGCTGAACCGCGCATGTCCACCCAGAAGCGGGTCGTCTTCAAGTCGACGTGGCTGCCGTACGCGCTGGTGGCGCCGCAGCTCGCGATCACGCTCATCTTCTTCTTCTGGCCGGCGGGGCAGACGCTCATCCAGTCGATGCAGCTCGAGGACGCTTTCGGCGCCAGCACGCAGTTCGTCGGCCTCGATAATTTCCGGACGCTCTTCAACGACGAGGGCTACCTCAACTCGTTCAAGGTGACGATCCAGTTCTCCGCCGCGGTCGCCGTACTCGGACTGTCCATCGCGCTCCTGTTGGCCACCATGGCCGACCGCGTGCTCCGCGGCGCGACGTTCTACAAGACGCTGCTCATCTGGCCGTACGCGGTCGCGCCGGCGGTCGTCGCGGTGCTCTTCGTCTTCCTCTTCAGCCCCACGCTCGGCATCATCGCGCACGCGCTCGCCCGCTTCGGCATCGAGTGGAACCACCTCCTCGACGGCGACCAGGCGATGCTGCTCATCATCCTGGCGGCGGTGTGGAAGCAGATCAGCTACAACTTTCTGTTCTTCCTCGCGGGGCTCCAGGCGATCCCGCACTCGCTCATCGAGGCCGCCGCGATCGACGGCGCGGGGCCGCTGCGCCGCTTCTGGACGATCGTGTTCCCGCTGCTGTCGCCCACCACGTTCTTCCTCCTCGTCATCAACGTCGTCTACGCGTTCTTCGACACCTTCGCGATCGTCGATGCGGCTACCCAGGGCGGCCCGGCGCGCGCCACCGAGATCCTGGTGTTCAAGGTCTACCAGGACGGCTTCAAGGCGCTCGACCTCGGCGGCTCGGCGGCGCAGTCGGCGATCCTGATGGCGATCGTGATCGGCCTCACCGTGATCCAGTTCCGCTACATCGAGCGCAAGGTGCAGTACTGATGATCGAGCGCCGCCCCATCCTCACCGTCACCCGCCACGCGCTGCTGCTCGCCGGCGTCGCGGTGGTCGCGTTTCCGATCTGGGTCACCTTCGTGGCGTCGAGCCTCACGCTCGATCAGGTGCTGGCGGCGCCGATGCAGCTGTGGCCGGGCTCGCAGCTCATCGAGAATTACACCTACGTGCTCGGTCACGGCTCGACCAAGGGCGCATCGGCGCCGGTCGGACGGATGATGTTCAACAGCCTCGTCATGGCGCTCTCCATCGCCATCGGCAAGATCGCGATCTCGCTCCTGTCGGCGTTCGCGATCGTCTACTTCCAGTTTCCGTTCCGCAACACGATCTTCTGGATGATCTTCATCACGCTGATGCTGCCGGTCGAGGTGCGCATCCTGCCCACCTACAAGGTGGTCGCCGACCTCGGCATGATCAACACCTACGCGGGGCTGACGATCCCGCTGATCGCCTCGGCGACGGCGACGTTTCTCTTCCGCCAGTTCTTCCTCACCATCCCCGACGAGCTCGCCGAGGCGGCGCGCATCGACGGCGCGGGCCCGATGCGCTTCTTCTGGGATGTCGTCGTGCCGCTGTCGCGCACGTCGATCGCCGCGCTCTTCGTGATCCAGTTCATCTACGGCTGGAACCAGTACCTGTGGCCGCTCCTCGTCACCACCGACGAGTCGATGTACACGACCGTGATCGGCATCAAGCGGATGATCACCGGCGGCGACGCCGCGACCGAGTGGCAGCTCGTGATGGCGACCGCGATGCTCGCCATGCTGCCGCCGGTGCTCGTGGTCCTGCTGATGCAGAAGTGGTTCGTGAAGGGCCTGGTCGACACCGAGAAATGAGCGTGGGCGGCAGTGCGCGCCCGCGAACCTCCACCCCGAGCACGACGACGAATCCATGGCCAAGGTCGATTTTCGCGATGTCCGCAAGACGTATCCCAACGGAGTGGAGGCCATCCACGGCATCGATGCGGCGATCGCCGACGGCGAGTTCGCGGTCATCGTCGGGCCGTCGGGCTGCGGAAAATCGACCCTGCTGCGCATGGTCGCCGGCCTCGAGGAGATCACCGCCGGCGAGATCGCGATCGGCGAGCGCGTGGTCAACGCGCTCGAGCCCAAGGATCGCGACATCGCGATGGTGTTCCAGAACTACGCGTTGTACCCGCACATGTCGGTG
The DNA here is from genome assembly GCA_020852555.1 of Burkholderiales bacterium. Classification (GTDB taxonomy): domain Bacteria; phylum Pseudomonadota; class Gammaproteobacteria; order Burkholderiales; family Casimicrobiaceae; genus VBCG01. The sequence goes on along the minus strand of JADZAQ010000109.1, from coordinate 51,623 downwards.
TTCGGGAACATGGCGTACGGCCTCAAGATCCGCGGCTTTTCCAAGGACGACATCAAGAAGCGCGTCGACCGCGCGGCGGCGATTCTCGAGCTCGGGCCGCTCCTCGAACGCAAGCCGCGGCAGCTCTCGGGCGGCCAGCGGCAGCGAGTGGCGATGGGGCGCGCGATCGTGCGCGAGCCCGCGGTGTTCCTCTTCGACGAGCCTTTGTCCAACCTCGACGCCAAGCTGCGCGTGCAGATGCGCTTCGAGATCCAGACGCTGCACCGGCGGCTTGCCACCACCAGCCTGTACGTGACGCACGACCAGGTCGAGGCGATGACGCTCGCCGACCGCATGATCGTCATGAACGCGGGACGTGCCGAGCAGGTCGGCGCGCCGATGGAGGTCTATTCCGATCCGGCGACGATCTTCGTCGCCGGTTTCATCGGCTCGCCGGCGATGAATTTCCTGCCGGCGCGCGCCGAGGCGGCGGGCCGCTTCACGCTCGACGCCGGCGGCAGCATCGCCCGCGCGCAGGTCGGCGCTCGCGAGGGTGCCGCGGTCATGCTCGGGATCCGCCCCGAGCACCTCCACCCCGCGGCGGCGGCGGATGCGGTGGTCGGTGGTCCGATCGCGATGATCGAGCAACTGGGCGCCGACACGCTGGTGCACGTCGGGCACGGCAGTGCGACGGTGGTGGCGCGGATGCAGAGCACGCAGGGGCTGCGGGTCGGCGACGCCTTGCACCTTGCCGCCGATCCGGCGCGGATCTTCGTTTTCGATGCGGGAAGCGGCGCGCGCCTGCGCTGATCCGGCGCGACGGACTGCGACGCCGCGCAACGCCATCACGCCGCGACTGTCTTCCCGGCAGCCGCGATCATCGTCTGACAACCCGAACAGGACCGCCAGCATGGCCCATTCCTCCCGCCCACTGCCTCCCTGGCCGTACCCGCGTCTGTGCGCGCATCGCGGCGCCGGCAAGCTCGCCCCCGAGAACACGCTGACGGCGATGCGTGTCGGCCACGCACACGGCTACGCGATGGTCGAGTTCGACGTGAAGCTCACCGCCGACAACGTCGCGTTCCTGCTGCACGACGCCACGCTCGAGCGCACCTCGAGCGGCCGCGGGCGCGCCGACGCGCTGCCCTGGCGCGAGTTGTCGCGGCTCGACGCCGGCGGCTGGCACTCGGCCAAGTACGCGGGCGAGATGCTGCCGACGTTCGCGGCGATCGCCCGCTGGGCGCGCGCGCACGGCGTCGCCTGCAACGTCGAGATCAAGCCGACCCCCGGCCGCGAACGCGAGACCGGCGCCGCCGTCGGGCTCGATACGCTCGCGCTGTGGCGCGACGCCGAGTTCCTCCCGCTCATGTCGTCGTTCGCCGAGGAGTCCCTCGACGCGTGCCGGCTGGCAGCACCGGCGCTGCCGCGTGCGCTCTGCGTCGAGGAACTCCCCGCCGACTGGCTCGCGCGGCTGCGGCACCTGGAGTGCGTCGCGCTCGACGCCGATCACCAGATCCTGACCCGCGAGGTGGTGGACACGGCGCACCGCGAGGGTTATCGCGTGTGCACCTGGACCGTCAACGATCCGGCACGCGTCGCGGAGGTGGCGGCGTGGGGCGTCGACACCATCATCACCGATGCCATCGACGTGATCCCCGCGAACGCGCTGGACGCGGCGTAAGACGCGCTGCGCCGCAGCGCCTCGGCAAGGCCATGCGAGGTACCGCCGCCGGCGCGCGCCCGCCTGCCCGCGCCGCGAGCCGCCGCCGCTACGCTCTCGCTTTCGCGCGCACGTAGCCCCCTGGCGCTGGAGCGAGCACCGGATGATTGGCACTGCCGGCGTTCGGCGGCGCGGCGCGGCGCGGGCCGCCGTGCGGGGCGAGCCACGCGTACCAGTGCGGCCACCAGCTGCCGGCGACCTGCGTCGAGTGCGCAAACCACGCGTCGGCATCTTCGGTGAGGTGCTCGTTGATCCAGTAGTTGCGCTTGCCGGACGCCGGCGGGTTGACCACGCCGGCAATGTGTCCCGAGGCGCCGAGCACGAACGTCACGTCGCCGCCCAGGAGGGCGGTGGTGCGATACGCCGAGCGCCAGGGGACGATGTGATCCTCGCGGGATGCGTAGACGTACGCCGGCGCCTGGATGCGCGTGAGGTCGATGCTCTCGCCCGCCATCTCGAGCGCGCCGGGCAGGCGCAGCTTGTTGTCGAGGTAGAGGTTGCGCAGGTAGTACGCGTACATCGGTCCGGGCAGGTTGGTCGAATCGCTGTTCCAGTAGAGGAGGTCGAACGCCGGCGGCGTCTCGCCCTTCAGGTAGTTGGCGACGACGTAGTTCCACACGAGCTCGTTGGCGCGCAGGCTCGCGAAGGCGCTCGCGAGCTCGCCACCGTCCACGATCTGCCCGCTCATGAGTTGCGCCTCGCGCGCCGCGAGGAAGTCGCGCGACACGTACACGCCGATGTCGCCGGGGTCGGCGTAGTCGATGAGCGTGGTGAGCAGCGTCGCGCTGGCGACGCTGCGGTCGCCGCGCGCGGCGAGCACCGCCAGCGCGCCGGCGAGGATCGCGCCGCCCACGCAGAACCCGAGCGCATTGACCGTCTTGCTGCCGGTGATCTCACCGGCCAGGCGCAGCGCAGTGAGCACGCCTTCTTCGATGTAGTCGTCCCAGGTGAGGCTGCCGAGCTCCGGTGGGATGTTGCGCCACGACACCATGAACACGCTGTGCCCCCGCGCCACCGCGTGCGCGACGAACGAGTTGCGGGCAGTGAGGTCGAGGATGTAGTACTTGTTGATGCACGGCGGGACCATCACCAGCGGACGCCGATACACCTGATCGGTGGTCGGCGCGTACTGGATGAGCTCAATCAGCTCGTTGCGGTACACCACGCTCCCCGGCGTGATCGCGATGTTGCCGCCGATCTCGAAGGCGCTCTCGTCGGTCATCGAGATGCGCCCCTTGCGCGTGTCGTCGGCCAGATTGCGCAGCCCCTGCACGAAGCTCTCGCCGTCGGTGGCGATCGCCCGCCCGAGCACGTCGGGATTGGTCGCCGGGAAGTTCGTCGGCGCGACCGCATCGACGTACTGCCGCGTGGTGAAGACGAGCTTGCGCTTCTCGTCGGCAGGCAGCGGTGCCGCCGCCGCGAGCGCCTGCAGGTACTCGGCGTACAGGAGATAGGACTGGCGCAGGAGCGAGAAGAAGGGCTGCGTGCGCCACGCCGCCGCCTGGAATCGGCGATCGCCGGGCGCCGCGGCCGCGACCTCGGGCAGCTCGCCATCACCCGCCGGCAACTCGGCCGCGGCCTGCCACAACGCCGCCCAGCGTTCGCGGAACCGCGCGGTCGCGCGCGCGACGTCGGGGGCAAGCGAGGTGACGTCGTCGGGTACGAACGGGACGGTCGGCGCCATCGGCGGGCGCTTCACCGCTGCCGCGGGTTGCAGCCACCAGTCGAGCCATCGGCGCTGTGCGTCCTGCCATTGCGCAGCCCATTGCGCCCACGGGTCGGGATGCTGAGGGTCGAGCGGCATCATCTCGCGATGGTAGCGCAGGTGGTCGTCGTTCACGGTGGCGTGAGCGTGCGCTATCGCGATGAGGCTTGCCTCAGTGCGGGAAGAACACGCGAACCGCGACGATGATCGCCACGCCCAGGCCGATCGCGGTCATCTGCCGGACCGTCTCCAGCGGTTCGGGGCGGCGGTGCAGGCTCGGGATGAGGTCGGCGACCGCGACGTACAGCAGGCTGGAGGCGGCGACCGCGAGCACCGTGGGCAGCGCTTGCTGCATGTGGGCGAGCGCGGCGTACGCGGCGAGCGCGCCGACCAGCGTCGCGAGGCCGGCGGTGACGTTGAACGCGAACGCGCGCCGCCGCGTGTAGCCCGAGTGGATCAGGATCGCGAAGTCGCCGACCTGCTGCGGGACCGCGTGCGCGACGATGGCGAGCGTCGTCGCGAGCCCCAGCCGGGGGTCGCCCAGGAAGGCGGCGGCGATCACGATGCCGTCGCAGAAATTGTGGACGCTGTTGCCGATGAGGATCATCGATCCGGAGCGGGTGCCCGTTCCGTGCGCATGCAGCGCATGGTCGTGCTCCGATTCGTCGTCGTCGGCGCGGTGCTCGGCGTGACCGTGCGAATGACGCCACAGCACGAGCTTCTCCAGGAGGAAGAAGGCGAGGAGCCCGACGAGCACCGTGCCCATCACCACGCCGGCGTCGCCCTCCTCGAGCGCGTGCGGCAGGATCTCGATGAACACCGCGCCGAGCAGGGCGCCGACCGCAAAGGAGACGAGCCGCGAGATCGAGGCTGCCGGCAATGCCAGCGTCACGGCGGCGGCGGCGGTGGCGAGCACGCCGCCGGTGAGGGCGGCAACGACGATGACGGCGAGGGGTGGCAAGGGGAGCGACGGCGGCACGAGCGGCGGCGCGATCTCGCGCCGATGCGCACTATAGCAATGCCGGGGCACCGGTCGGCCGGCTGCTAGAATCCGCTCCGTGTCCGTGCCGCCCGTCGCGGACCCAAGCGTGTGGAGCCTGCTGGCGTGCGTCTCACCCTGTTCGCGAAGGCCAACCACGACGTATACGACTCGCTGCACTCGCAGCACGTGAACGGCGTCCTCTGCTGGAACGGCATCAACGAGATCGTGCGCGAGCGCTACCCTGGTTGGAGTGTGCGGGTGCGCCACGAGACCTGCGCGCGTTTCGATCAGCTCGCCGCGGCCGATGGCCGGATCCCGGAAGCGCTGGCCCGGCGCTCGCTCGCACTCGGCAATTACGGCCTCGCCTCGCAGTTCGGCGGCGCACTGTATACGGTGCCGGCCGACGCCGTGGTCCTCTCGCTGCAGCCCGATCTGTACATCCGTCTCGCGCGCCATCGCGAGGAGGGCTTCCTCTTCTTTCCCGAGGGCCGGCCGCACTGGCCGGAAGCCGACCGACGCTGGCTGCACGACGCGTTCGAGGTCTCGCCGCTGCCCGATGCCGCAGCGTCGATGCGCAGCCTGGAGACCATCGTCGCGCGCTTGCGCGCGCACCGGGCCGTGCCGGTGCTCGTGTACAACCTGTCGTCGGTGGTGCCGGGCGATACGGTGCATTGCTACGCCGGCCTGGGCGAGACGCTCTCGCTGCGCATCCGTCGCTTCAATCTCGCCTTGTGCGAGCTCTCGCAACGCATCGGGATCTCGGTGATCGACGTCGATACCATCGTCGCGCGGGCCGGTGCGGCGGTCGTCAAGCTCGATGCCCGCCACCTGCGCGCCGAAGGTGCGCGGCAGGTCGCCGTCGAAGTGGTGCGGGTCCTCGACGACCTCGGCTGCTTCGACGCGCGCGTGCCGATGGGTGGGATGTACGCATGATGCGCGCGAGCGTGGTGATCCGCTCCAAGGACGAGGCGGATCGCCTGCGCCTCACGCTCGCCTCCCTCGCGCAGCAGACGGTGCCGGCGGAGGTGGTGATCGTCGACGATGGCTCTTCCGACCATACCAGCGCCGTCATCGCCGCCGCGCTGCGAGAGCTCGCGATGATCACGCTCCGCCATCCCGTTGCACGGGGCCGCTCGGCTGCCTCCAATGCCGGCGCCCGCGCGGCCACCGGCGACCTGCTGATCTTCCTCGATGGCGATACGCTGGCCGCGCCCGACATGGTCGAGCGGCACCTGGTCGCACACGAGGCGCAGCCAACCGCGGTGCTCGTGGGTCGCGGCGGGCGCTTCCACTTTCGCGGCACACGCTTCCTGCTCGATCCGCAGACGTGCACGCCGCGACCGGGTGAGGAGGCGGCCGTCGCGCGCTGGCCGGCGGCCGAGCGCGCGCGCAATGCGGTGACGCTCGCCGAGCTGCGTGACGATTTCGCGGGGCTCGTCCGGCGCGCGAGCCCGGGGTTGTATCCCGGTGCCGGCCCGCAGCTTCTCGATCGCATCGAACTCGATGCGCTCGTCAACCATCCCGATTGCGAGGTGCTGTGGGCGGCGGCCTGCGGCGCCAATTTCTCGGTCCGCCGCGACGCCTTCGTCGAAGCCGGAGGATTGCACGACGACATCGACAACAACGAGCACCGCGCCTTCGCGCTGCGCATGGTCAAGCGCGGCGCGCGCATGGTGGCGTTCGACGATGCCCGCGCCTACCACCTGACGCACCGCCGCGGCTGGCGCGATCCGCTGCAGAACACCGCGTGGGAGAGCAGGTTCTACGCGCAGTATCCCGAGCCGGCGGTGAAGCTCCTCTGCGTATTCTGGTCGAGCCTCGGTGCCAACGCCCTCATTGCGCCGGCGGAGCGCATCGAGTCGCTGCCCGCGCTCGCCGCCGCGGCGCGCGGTGAGCGTGGCGTCGATTACGACGCGGTGCGGCGCCGGCTCGGTCTGCAACGCCTTCCGGCTCCGCCGGGTGTGGCGACCGGATCTCGGGTGGCGCCGGCGGCAATGACGGGAGGCGTCCGATGAACCGCCGGCTCGTCGTGGCGGCTGCCGTCGACGCTTGCGAGGAGCCGGTCGTGCGGCGCGCAGCGGCGCTGCTTGAGACGGCGTTGCGGGCGTGCGGGGACGACGGGGTAGAGGTGGTGCCGCAGTTTGTCGCCGGCGTTGCGGCGGTCGCGGCACTGGCGCCGGCGCCCGATTACGCGGTGGCCTCGCTGCTGCCCGAACTCGCCGGCGCGCAGCCGGTGGCCGCCGTCGAGCAGCGCTGGCGCGAGGTGCTCGCGGCGTGGCCGGCGAGCCATCCGCCGCTGCTCGTGTGCACGATCTTCCGCCACGTCGATCCGGCGCTGGCGGTGGTGGAGCGCGAAGCGCTGCGCGAACGCATCCGGCGCCTCGCGCTGGTGGCGATCGAGATCTCGCACGACACTGGCGCGCACGTGATCGACTTCGATCGTACGCTCGCGCACGTCGGCGCGCGAGCGCTGGCGAGCGACTGCCGCTTCGGCAGCGACGCCGCGATCGAGGTGGCTGCGCGCACGCTGGTGCGCAGCCTGCTCGCGCTCGCCCGTGACGAGAGCATCGCGGTCGAGGTCGCCAGCTGCGCCGAGGCGCGTATCGGTCAGCCGTGGGATGCACTGCCGATGCGTGATTCATGACGACACCGGCCGCGCGCCTGCGCGCGATGCAGCGCATCCGGGCATTCGAGGAAGCGCTCGCCAAGCGGCCCGATCACGGCTTCCAGCTCTTCTCGATGGGCCAGGAGGCGGTGGCGGTGGGCGTGTGCGCCGCGCTCGGTCCCGACGACCAGCTCCTGACCAGCGGCCGCTCGATCGCGGCGGCACTCGCGCGCGACCTCGATCCGGGCGCGGTCATGGCCGAATTACTCGGCAAGGAGGCAGGCACCAATCGAGGGCGCGGCGGGCGCGGCCATCTCGCACGACCGGCGGCAGGCTTCTTCGGCGCGCACGCGGTGGTCGGCGGGAACCTCACCATTGCCGCCGGCGTGGCGCTCGCGCTCGCGCAGCGCGGCAGCGGGATCGCGGCGTGCATGTTCGGCGACGGCGCCTGCGGCGCGGGCGCGCTGCACGAGACGCTGAACATCGCCGCGGTATGGCGCCTGCCGCTCCTCCTCGTGTGCGACAACAACGGCTACTCGATCAGCACGCCGCAGGCGATGGCGCTCGCGCCGCAACCGCTTGCCGCGCTCGCCCAGCCGTTTCGCATCCCGGCAATGACCGTCGACGGTATGGACGTCGAGGCGGTGCGCGATGCGGCGGTGGCATTTGCCGCGCGCATCCGCAGCGGCGAGGGACCGGCGTTTCTCGAGTGCCGCTCGGCACGCTTCGCGACGCACTCGACGTCGACCCGCGAGACGCGCGCGGCCGACGAGCTCACCGCCGATCGCGCGCGCGATCCGATCGTCGCGCAGGCGCGGCGGATGCAGGCGCGCGGCGAGCTCGATGCGGCACGCCTCGCCGCCTGGGACGAGGAAGCGCGCGTCGCGGCGGCAGCCGCGCTCGCGTTCGCCGACGCCGCCGCGTATCCCGCAAGCGCATCGGTCCTGGAAGACGTGCAGTGAGGGGCGGCGCGGCGGCAACGCGCGTGTACTTTCGCGAGGCGATCGCACGCGCGTTGAGCGAGGAGATGGCGCGCGACCCGGCGCTCGTGCTCATCGGGCAGGATATCGGCCGCTTCGGCGGAGCGTATCGGGAATTCACCGGACTGTTCGAGCGCTACGGCGCGCAGCGCGTCCGCGATGCTCCGGTGGCCGAGGCGGCGATGATCGGCGTCGGCGTCGGCGCCGCCGCGGCCGGGGTGCGGGCGCTCGTCAGTATCACGTACATGGATTTCCTGATGCTCGGCCTCGATCCGCTCGTCAACTACGCGGCGAAGGCGCGCTACAAGACGGGCGGTCAGCTCCGCGTGCCGCTCGTCGTCAAGGCGACCGCGGGTGCGCGCGGGCAGGGGGTCGCGCATTCGCAGTGCATCGAGGCGTGGCTCATGAGCGTACCCGGGCTCGTCGTGGTGGCGCCCGCCACGGCGGCCGATGCCTACGGACTCCTCAAGTCGGCGCTGCGCCACGACGGTCCCGTGCTCTTCGTCGATCACAAGCGCCTGTATCCGACGGCGGGCGAGCTGCCGGCGGAGGAAGCGCTGGTGCCGTTCGGCCGTGCCCGCATCGCGCGCGCGGGTAGCGACGTGACGATCGCCGCGCACGCGTACACGGTGCGCGTGGCGCTTGCCGCCGCCGAGGAACTCGCGCGCGAAGGCGTCGACTGCGAGGTGATCGACCTGCGCAGCCTCGCGCCGCTCGACGTCGATACGCTCGTGATGTCGGTGACGCGAACCGGCGCGCTGGTCACGGTGGAGGAAGGGCAGGCGACCTGCGGCGTGGGTGCCGAAGTGGCCGCACGCGTGCGCGAGGCACGCGGCAGGGAGCCCTTTCGCGTCGCCCGCGTTGCGGCGCTGCCCGCGCCGGTGTCGTCGAATCCGATCCTCGAGGCGGCGTGCCTGCCCGATGCCGCACGCGTCGGCGCGGCGGTGCGCGCGCTGCTATCCTGAGCGTTTTCCCTTCTGCCGAGTGATCCCGATGCTCTACCAGCTCGCCGTGCCCGGTCCCATCGACGACGTCGAGGAGCTTCGCGTGCTCGAATGGCACGTGGCGCCCGGACAATCATTCGCCGCCGGCGACCTCGTCGTCGAACTGGAGACGCACAAGGCGGTCGTCGAGGTGCGGGCGGCGCGTGCCGGTATCCTGCGCAGCGTTCTGGCACCGGCCGGCGACTGGCAGCGCCTCGGGCGTCCGCTCGCCATCGTCGGTGACGATTCCGACGAGCCGCTGCCCGCGCAGGCCGACGATCTCGCCGCGATGCTCGTCGAGTTCGAGGTGACCTGAAGGCGGGAGGGCCTTGCTCCCGCGCTCAGCGCGACCGCGGCACGAATCCCGGCACGCCGGCCTCGTGGAGAAGGCGCACGATCTCGTCGCGGGTGGCCTGCTGCAGGGCACCGCTCGAGTGGACACGGTCGGGAATGTGCTGGCGGGCGCCGAATTCGGCAGCGAGCGCGTCGTTGTCCACGATGCGGATGCCGTGCGTGCGAGCGAGGTCGTGCAGCATCGCATTGGTTTCGCGCGCCCGCACGGTGCCGAGCGTCTTGCCGAGCGGTCGCGTGAACGACGAATAGCACTGCACCTGCTCGGTGCCCAGCGTCGATACGGCATTGAGCACCAGGATCTCGGTCGTGCCCCGCGCGCGCACCGCATCGGCCAGCAATCCCAGGTCACGCGCGATGTCCGCGAGCGAGCGGCGCACCTGTTCGAAATTGGCGCGCAGCCACGCGTGGAATGCGGGTCCGGTCTCGCTCAGGCGATAGCCGTGAACCTGCATCCAGTAACCGAGCCGCTTGTGTCGCAACAGGAGTGACGATTCGGACAGGACCGAGAGCAGGACCGCGTCCGGGCGGCTCACCGTTGCGGCGCCGGCCGGCGAGGTGACGGTGAGCACCTCGGTCAGCGGCGAGCGGACAAGCGCATTGGCGATCGCTCCCAGCATCATGAAATCGCGCCCACCAGGCGCCACCGGCCCGCTGGCGAAGCTGCGCGCGATGTCCTCCTCGATCGCCCGGCACTCCGCGGGCGTGCGCGTCATCTGCTGCACGAGGAAAGGCGCCGCCGGCACCAGCGCGTCGTCGGGATGGTGGACGACGTGCGCCGGTCCGCGGACCGCCGCGAAGAGTTCGAGGAAGGCGCCCGCCTCGCCGCGCACGATGCTGCGCTGCTCGCAGATGCCGAGACAGGCGAGCGTGCCGTGCGGCGTGTCCGCGTCGCCCCACCACACGCGGGCGCGATCGTGCCAGCCGGTGAACAGACCCGTGCGGACCTCGGCGATGTCGAGCGCACGATGGCCAGCGAACACGAGATGCTCGAAGCTCGCGCCGGGCGCGCTGGCGCCGTCGTCGAGGTCGAGCGTGCCGATCGCATCGTCGTCGCGCCACGTGTCGTAGTACTGCATCTGGTCGAGAAAACCGCCGCGCGAGGCGCTCGCGGCGCGGCGGACGATGCCGGGCGCGGTGACGGCGAGGGCGACCTGCAGGTCGCGTTGCTCGCCGGCGAGCGACCCTTTCAGGAGCGGGTCGCTGCCGCGCATCCCGATGTTGCAGTACGCAATGATCTCGCCGGCGCGGCAATGGGCGCCGTCGGCAACGAGCCAGCGCACGCCCGAGCGCTGGAGCACGGTCGTCGCCGGCAGCAGGCGGCCGAGGGTGAGGGGCAGGACCTTCACGATGCGGGAATCGCGCGTCGCCCGGTGGCGGCTACCATTCGATCTCGGGTCCGACGATACCCACGATGGTCAAGCGTGCCGCGCGCGCCGGGTCGCCCGTCGCGGCTTCGTCTGCCGCCGTGCTCGCCAGTCCGATCCGCGCGCCGGGCGCGAATTCGCTGCCTTCGGCGGCGTTCAGCGCGCGCAGCACGCAACGCTCGCCGCAGACGACGCGGAACCACGACACGGGTGGGCAATCCTGGGCGGCGGCGTCGCTCAGATCGACGCGCACGTCGACCAGTGACGCGCCCGGCGCCAGCATGGTGCCGGGCGTGACGTGCACCGCGGTGACCACGCCGGCGGTCATGAGCTCGTGGAGGCGAGGCAGTTCGATGGCGAGCAGCAAGGCGATTCTCGTGGGCAGCGTACGGGCAGGGGTCGGCGCTGGGTGGCGACGCGAGGTTATCATGCGCGCATGAATGGCCTGGGGCTCAACTTCGATGCCGACGCGCGGCTGCGCACGATTCCCGAGGAGCGGATCATCGAGGGTATCGCGTTTCGTGCGTGGCGGCGCGCGGACCGCGAGCGCGACCCGGAGGGCGTGCGGCGGACGGTGCGCGAGGCGCTGGCGCGCTGGCGCGCTGGCGCGCGCTGGGCTTGCCGTCGGCGGCCGACGGGGATCGCGCGCACCGCTACGACGCAGCGGAGGTGGCGATCGTCATGCGTTACGCCGGATGGAAGGGTGTCGACCCGTTCTGGAGCGAGCAGCACCTCGTCACCTCCCGCGCCGCCATCCTGGCGTTGCATCCGCCCGGCACGTCGCGTGATCGAACCCCCGATCCGTTGGCCCTGCTACCGCGACGTCTCGCGGTGTCGATCACGCGCCGCTTCGAGCCAGCGTGGGTGGGTCGAAATGCCCGGCTGCGTCTGCCGGTTCCGATGGTCGATGCGGCGCTGCGTGATCTTGCCGTCGCCTTCGATCCGCCGTGCGATGCGCCGGGTGAAGTGTGCCTCGCCGATGGTTACGCTGAACTGCGGCTCGAAGCGGCGCCGGTCGCGCCGGTGACGCTTCGCGTCCGCTACTCGTTCGTTGCCTATCCGTCGCCGCCACCGGATGCGCCGGCGTCGCTCGATCCACGAGAGCGCGCGCGGTACCTGTCACCCAACGAGGAACTGGTGCGCGTGACGCCGGGTATCGTGGCGACGGCGCGAGCGGTCACGCGCGGGGTGGTGGACTCGATCGAGCGCGTGCGCGCGTTGTACGTCTATGTCGCGGGCCGTCGCTGTGGCGATGCGTTTCCGTATGCGCTGCTCGGCGCCGCGCTACCCCCTGGCCCGCCGCAGCGCGGCTTCTACGACTGCCGGATGATGGCCGCGCTTTTCACGGCACTGTGCCGTGGGGTCGGCCTGCCCGTGCGGCGTGTGGCGGGCTACCTCCTCTACCCCGACGCACTGGCCTTCCATCACTGGGCCGAAGTGTGGATCGACGACAAGGGCTGGATCGCGGTCGACGGGTTGACTGGCGAGACGTCGGCGGTCCTGCGCGACTCGGCGTGGATTCCCTATCTGGGCGCGGTCGACTATCGCATGAAGGTGGGCATCCTGCCCCGCGTCTTCACCGGCTCGCCCGGCGTGCGGATGCCCGCTCATTGGACGATGCTCGAGCGCGATGCGGGCGACGCGATGTGTACCGAGCTCATCGATGCGGTGACGCTCGACGTCGTATGGACGGATACGTTGCGCGTCGAATTGGGCGAGACCCTAGCCGCGTAGCCTGCACCGAGCCGTCGGTCACGGCGCAGCCCCATGCTCCCCTTCGCGACCGAGTCGTGCTATCGCAACGTGCCCGAGGCGCGCATCGTCGAGCACCTCGTCTTCCACGGCTGGCGGCGGGCGGCGCGCCGTGCCGATCCCGAGGCGGCGCGGCGCGTCGTCGTGGAGGCACTGGCACGCTGGCGCGCGCTCGGATTGCCGGCGGCGCGCGACGGCGACGGCAACTGGCGCTACGACCCCGCGGAGGTGTTTCTATGCAAGCGCTGGTCGGGCCGGACGCAGGGCGATCCCTTCTGGCGCGAGCATCACGTGGCGATCGAGCGCGCTCGCGTGCTGTCGTTCCATCCTGCGGATGGCCCGCGCGAAGCGCCGCCGTCGATGTCGGCATTGCCGCCGCGCCGCTTCACGGTCGCGCTGCGCCGTCGCTTCCATCCCGCGTACCTCGCAGCGCCCGCCCGCCTGCGCTTGCCGCTGCCCTATGCCGACGATGCGCTGGGCGATCTCGAGGTCACGCTGGAACCCGTCGACGCTGCCGGCGAATGGCGCACCGCGCCGGGCTGCGCGGAGTTGCGCCTCGCCGAGACGCCGGACCGGCCGGTTACGCTCGCTGTGCGCGTTTCGTTTGTCGCACACGCGTATTCGCCGCCGCGCGAGGTCGTGCCGCTGCTCGCGGCCGAGCGCGAGCGGTATCTGCGGCACGCCGAGGAACTCATTCAGGTGACGCCTTCGCTCGCCGCGCTCGCCGCAGATCTTTGCCGTGGCGTGGTGCGAGCCCGCGAGCGCGTGCGCCGTTTCCTCGACTACCTGCTGGACGGGTTCACGGCCGGCCCCTTTCCCTACGAATGGCTCGATGCGCGTGCGCCGCTCGATCTGCCGCGGGAGGGCGGGTGGTTCGACTGCCGGCTGGGCAGCGCGCTCGTCGCGGCGCTGTGTCGCGTGTCCGGCATTCCGGCGCGCCGGGTGAGCGGCTATCTCCTGTATCCCGAGTGCGCCGGCTATCACTGGTGGCTCGAGGCGTGGTTCGACGACGTCGGTTGGGTGCCCATCGATACCTGGGCCGCGGACCTGTCGGCGAACGGCGCCGACGCCCGCTGGCGCGGCGTCTTCTTCGGCGACCTCGACTATCGAATGAAATCGGAGGTGCTGCCGCGGGTGTTCAACCGCTCGCTCGGCGTACGTCTGCCGCCGGTGTGGCGCATCCTCGAGCGGGAGGTCGACGACGGCGCCACCGAGATCGCGGTGGTCGACCCGGTCGAGAACCGGGAGGTGTGGGCGGATACGGTGCGCATCGAGATGGGCGCCGCGCTCGACGGCTGAAGCGCAGCGGCGCCTTCGCGTTGTGGAAGGCCGCTACCGGGGCTGCAACAGCCACGCGACGAGCGCCATCCGACCCATCCCGCGGTCGCGGCGCCACGAGAAGAAGCGGGCGGCATCGGTGTGGGTGCACCAGGTGCCGCCGGTGGCGACGATGCCGAGGCGCGTCAAGCGCCGGCGGGCGAGTGCGGGCAGGTCGGCGAGCCACTTCCCCTCGCGCTGGGGAACGAAGTGCGCGGCGGCGCCGGCGTCGTGGTCGCAGTACGCGTGGTGAACGTCGCCGCCGACCTCGAAGGCGGTGGGGCCGATCGCCGGGCCGAGCCACGCGGCGACGGTGGCCGGCGGTACCGCCATCGCGGCGACGGTCGCTTCCAGGACCCCCGCGGCGAGTCCGCGCCAGCCGGCGTGGGCGACCCCGAGCACCGAACCCTCCCGATCGGCGAAGAGCACCGGCAGGCAGTCGGCGGTGCGCACGGTGAGCACGATGCCACGCTCGCGGGTGATGGCGGCGTCGGCCCGGGGCGGCGTCGCGCGCAGCGTGTCGACGTTCGACGCCGTTACGTGCACGACGTCGCTGCCGTGCACCTGCGCGAGCCAGACGGGATCAGAGGGCAGGTGCGCGCGCAGGCGCCGGCGGTTCTCGCCGGGCGCGCCGGCGAGCTCATCGGGTGCAAGCTGCGCGCGGCCCACGTCCATCGTTGCCACCGCACCGGTGGACACTCCGCCGTTGCGCGTGGTGAAGAAGGCGCACGCGGTCGCCGGTCCCGCCCACTGCGGGACGATCCAGTCGGTGTCGTCGATCCGATGCGGCGTCACGATGCGGCGCGCGCCCGTGCGCGCAGCGCGGCGAGGAGCGCCGCGATATCGCCGGGCAACGGCGCCTCGAAGGCCAGCGTCTCGCGGCTTACCGGATGCACGAGCCCCAGCCGTTGCGCGTGCAGCGCCTGACGGCGGAATGCTTGCAGCGCGGGCAGTGCGTCGATCGCCTGGCGTCGCCGGCCCCCATACGTGGGATCACCGAGGAGCGGATGGCCGATCGCGGCGAGGTGGACGCGGATCTGGTGCGTGCGGCCCGTTTCCAATCGGCAGCGGACCAGCGTGGCATCGCCGAAGCGCTCGACGGGTTCGACCTGCGTGCGCGCCTCCTTGCCGCTGGCCACCACCGCCATCGTCGTGCGCTGCACGGGGTGGCGTCCGATCGGCGCATCGATCGTGGTGGTGCGCGCGACGTCGCCGCGGACGAGCGCCGCATATTCGCGCTTGACGGTGCGCGCGGCGAGCTGGCGCACGAGGCTCGTCTGCGCTTCGGCAGTCTTCGCGACCACCAGGAGGCCGCTGGTGTCCTTGTCGAGACGATGCACGATGCCGGCGCGCGGCAGTGTGGCGAGCGCCGGCGCGTGGTGCAGGAGCGCATTCTGCAGCGTGCCGTCGCGATTGCCGCTGCCCGGGTGCACGACGAGACCCGCCGGCTTGTCGACGACGAGGATCGCCGCATCCTCGTGGATGATCGGCAGGTCGATGGCTTGCGCCGCGACCCTGTCATCCGTCGTCGCCGCACCCTCGGTGACCACCAGCGCCTCGCCGCCGCCGAGACGCTGCCGGGCGGCGACGACGACGCGGTCGTCGATGTGCACGAGCCCCGCCTCGATCCATGCCTTCATCCGGCTGCGCGAGTGCTGCGGCAGGAGCTGCGCGAGCACCTGGTCGAGTCGCTGGCCGGCGGCGTCGGGCGGGACGACGAGGCGGTGCACGCGCCCGCCCGATGACGCCGCGGGCGCGGGAGGGGCACGGGTATAATTTGGCGCGGAGGTAGGCACGCATGTACCGTTTCGATTCGACGCCGGCGCACGCCCTGCGCAACGGGTTCCACATCGTCGCGCGACTGGTCGCGGCGGCCGTGCTCGCACTCGCCATGGCCGGCTGCGGACTCTTCCCCGAGGTCAAGGACGAGACCGCGGGATGGTCGGCGGATCGACTCTACCAGACCGCGCACGACGCGATGATGCAGGGCAATTACCAGCGCGCGGTCAAGCTCTTCGACCAGCTCGAGGCGCGCTATCCCTACGGCCGCTACGCGCAGCAGGCGATCCTCGAATCGGCGTATGCGAACTGGCGCTCCAACGAGACCGAGGCCGCCATTGCCGCGGCGGATCGGTTCATCCGCACCTATCCCAATCATCCGAACGTCGACTACGCGTACTACCTCAAGGGCCTGGTTCATTTCCGCGAGGACCAGGGCCTCATCGGCTACGTCTACGAGCTCGACCTCTCCGAGCGCGATCCCAAGGAGATGCGCAGCTCCTTCGCGGCGTTCAAGGAGCTCACCACCAAGTTCCCGGACAGCCAGTACTACCAGGACTCGCTCGCGCGCATGCGCTACCTCAACAACGCGATGGGAACCTACGAGTACAACGTCGCGCGCTACTACTTCAATCGCGGTGCGTACATCGCCGCCGCCAATCGCGCGCAGGGCGTGCTCGTCAATTTTCCGCAGACGCCCGCCAACGAGAGGGCGCTCGATCTCCTGTATCGCAGCTACGCCAAGCTCGACCTGACGCAGCTCGCCGACGACTCGCGGGCGATCCTCGTCAAGACGTACCCGGAGAGTCCGTTCGTCACCGGCGTCAAGGACCGGGCGTGGTGGGAGTTCTGGAAGAAGGACGAGGCGAGCTTCGGCGTGCAGCCGACGGGGCAGCTGGCCGAGCGACCGTGGTGGCAGTTCTGGTAGTGCCGCGCCCGACCCATTGAGGACCCTCGAGATGACGACGTCCATCGTGCCGAACAAGACGGGTTGCGCCGTGCGACGGCTGACGACGCTTGTCACAACGTTGGCAGTGGCGGCGGTTGCATTGCCGGTGTGGACCAGCGCCCAAGCGGTTGAATTCAATATGACGTTGTTGCCCGCGAAACCGGTGGAGTTCGAGTCCGTAACCGCTCGCATCGAAGTTTCGGACTTCTGTTTTGTGGATCCCAGGACGATCGAGATTGCGCAACCGCAGACGCGGCCGGGGGTCATCCGGATTGCCGTGGAGCCAGACTATAGTTGCGTGAACCTGAATCGGAGATGGCACTTCGATGTTTCCATCGGGAGCCTGCCGGCAGGCACCTACCTAGTCGAGCTCGTGTACAGCGGTGTCGACATGGCGGCTGTGCCACTGACGGTCGAGCACAATCCTGCCCGGAGTTCCGGGAAATCGTTTCCGCTCCTCGACTACACCGACAGCTGGTGGAACGAGAACGAGTCGGGTTGGGGGCTCTTCATCGTGCAACATCCGAGCAATCAGGCGTTTGCGGGATGGTTCGTCTACGATGCCGACGGGAAGCCCATCTGGTTCACGATGGTGCCGGCCGAATGGACCGACAGCAACTCGTTTACCGGGCCGATCTATCGCACCACGGGTCCTTATTTCGGCGGAACGTTCGACCCCGCAAAGGTCACGCGCACGATCGTGGGGCAGGGAACGCTAGGGTTCCGCGATCGCAATACGGGAACGTTCACGTACACCGTCGACGGCGTGACCGCCACCAAGACGATATCGCGACTGCCGTTCTGAGCTATCTGAACGCGACCGGCAATCGCCCGACCCATTGAGGCCCTTCGAGATGACGACGTCCATCGTGCCGACCAAGGCTGGCGATCGCGTACGACGGCCCACGAGGCTTGTCAGAGCGTTGGTCGTGGTGGCGATCGCATTTCCAGTCTGCGCAAGCGCCCAGATCGTTCCCTTTTATCTCACTTTGTTGCCAGCGACTCCGGTGGAATTCGAACCCGTAACTGCTCGCATCGTAGGTGTGAACGGGTGTTTTGTGGATCGCCGGACGATCGAGATCGCGCAACCGCCGGCGCGATTCGGGGTCATCCGGATTGCCGTAAAGCCAAACCCTGATTGCATCAGCATCGGTGCGATGGGGCGCGTGGATGTCTCCATCGGGAGCCTGCCGGCGGGCACCTACCAAGTCGAGGTCGTGGACGCCTATGGCAATATGGCAGCCCAGCCACTGACGGTCGAGCACAATCCCGCCCGGAGTTCCGGGAAGTATTTTCCGCTCGTCGATTACACCGACAGCTGGTGGAACGAAAACGAGTCGGGTTGGGGGCTCTTCATCGTGCAGCATCTGAACAATCAGGTGTTTGCGGGATGGTTCGTCTACGATGCCGACGGCGAGCCCCTCTGGTTCACGATGGAGCCCGGCGAGTGGCGCTACTACAACGTCTTTACCGGGCCGATCTATCGCACCACGGGTCCCTATTTCGGCGGAACGTTCGACCCCGCAAAGGTCACGCGCACGATCGTGGGAGAGGGAACGTTGACCTTCAGTGATCGCGATACCGGAACCTTCGCCTACACCGTCGACGGCGTGACCGCCACCAAGACGATATCGCGACTGCCGTACTGAGCCATCCGCAAATGGGGCCGACGGGTAGCGAGTCGTTGCGGAAGGTGACGACGGCTCGGGTTGCGAGCGGGCGGCGACCGCGCCGCGTGCCGGGTCAGCGC
Source organism: Burkholderiales bacterium (assembly GCA_020852555.1). GTDB lineage: Bacteria > Pseudomonadota > Gammaproteobacteria > Burkholderiales > Casimicrobiaceae > VBCG01. The sequence goes on along the minus strand of JADZAQ010000109.1, from coordinate 33,404 downwards.
GGCGCCGGCGTGCTCTCGCGCAATCCCTCGAGAAAGGCGACCGCCACCGCTTCGTCGCGGGTGCGCGCCATCGGCGGCAGGCTCTGCCAGACCCGGCGTCCGTAGGCCTTGTCGATCAGGCGCGGATCGCAGATCGCGAGCAGGCCGCGATCGGTCTCGGCGCGAATGAGACGCCCCGCGCCTTGCTTCAGGCTGATCACCGCCTGCGGCAACTGCCAGTCCATGAACGGATTCCCGCCGCGCTCGCGCAGACGCGCGAGGCGCGCCGCCAGCAGCGGATCGTCGGGAGGCGCGAACGGCAGCTTGTCGATGACCACGAGCGACAGCGCGTCACCCGGCACGTCCACCCCTTCCCAGAAACTGGCGCTGCCCAGGAGCACGGCATGGCGCAGCGTGCGGAAGCGCACCAGCAGTTCGGAGCGCGAGCCCTCGCCCTGCACGAGCAGCGGATAGTCGAGGCCGCGCGCAGCCAGCGCCGCCGCGAGCCGCTCGCGGGCGCGCGAGACCGCGCGCAGCGTGGTGAAGAGCAGGAACGCGCGGCCTTCGCTGGCCACGACCAGCGGCACCGCGGCGTCGACCACGGCGTCGGTGTGCTCGGCCGAGTTGGGCAGCGGCAGCCCGCGCGGGACGTAGAGGAGCGCCTGCGTCGCGTAGTCGAAGGGGCTGGTCCACGCCTGGGTGGCGGCGTTCTCGAGCCCCAGTTGCGCGGTGTAGTGCGAGAAATCGCCGCCGACCGCGAGGGTGGCCGAAGTGAAGATCCACGCCCGGGCGCTGCCTTCGACGTGGCGGCGCATGAGCGGCGCGACCGACAGCGGCGAGGCCTCGAGGGCGAAACCGTGCGGGGTCACGTCGATCCAGCGCACCCAGCCGGCGTCGTCGGTGGAGGACTCCGGCGTCGCGTCGGTCGCGTCGCGCCAGCCGGCGACGCGCTGCGCGAGATCGCCGGCACGTGCAGCGAGCACGGCGAGTTCCTCGCTGCGTTCCGCGAACTGCTCCAGCCCCACGGCGAGGCGGTCGAGCGCTGCCGCGAGCGCATCGAGCGCGGCGGCAAAGCCGGGGCGCGCGAGCGCGGCGTCGCGGGTGAACTTGCCGGTCGCCTCACCCGCGGCCAGCCGCAGCTTGCGCACCGCCGGCGTCACGTCGGCAGCAACATCGGGCAGGCCCTCGACGTCGCGGGCGACGGTGCGCGCGGTCAACTCGGCATCGCGCGCGAGATCGCCGAGCGCACCGGCGGCAACCTCGTCGCCGAAGAAGAGCGTGGCGGTGTCCGGAAGCTGGTGCGCCTCGTCGAGGATGACCGTATTGCAGTTGGGCAGGAGCTCGGCCACACCCTCGTCGCGCAGCATCACGTCGGCGAAGAAGAGGTGATGGTTGACGACCACCACGTCGGCGTCGAGCGCCTCCTTGCGCGCCTTCAGCACGAAGCAGGCGTCGTGGTGCGGACAGTCCTGGCCGAGACAGTTGTCGCGGGTGGAGGTGACGAGCGGCCAGATCGTGGCGTGCTCCGGCACGTCGGCCAACTCGGCGCGATCCCCGCGCTCGGCGGTGCGCGCGAAGGCAACGATCTTCGCGAGATGTCGCGCGTCGTCGCGCGACGGCAGCCGATCCTCGCGCACCGCGCGCTCGAGATGGTAGTGGCACACGTAGTTGGCGCGCCCCTTGAGGAGCGCCGTCGTGACCGGTACGGCGAGCGCGTCGCGCACCAGCGGCAGGTCACGCTCGTAGAGCTGGTCCTGCAGCGTCTTGGTGCCGGTGGAAACGATCACCTTGCCGCCGTAGAGCAGCGCCGGAACGAGGTAGGCGAAGGTCTTGCCGGTGCCGGTGCCGGCCTCGGCGACGAGTGCGCCGCGCGCCACGATCGCCTGGCCGATCGCCTGCGCCATCGCCACCTGTTGCTCGCGTGGACGAAACCCGGGGAGCGCTCGGGCGAGCGCGCCACCGGCGCCGAGCACGGCAGCGAGTTCGGCGTCGCGCCGTGGGTCGTCGGTCAGCGGCGCGTCGCGCTCCGGATCCGCGCTCGGAGACTCGACGAGGCGATCGACTGCGGCCTGCGCGCGCGCCACGCTCGGCTACCGCGCGCCGAGTCGCATCACGGACTCTTGCGAGCGACCGCCTTCGCCTTGGGTGCGGCCTTCGGCACGGCCTTGGGCGCGACCTTCGCCGACGCCCTATCGGCAGCATCGGGTGGCGTCGTGAAGGCGACGCGCACGTCGTCGACCTTGTAGGAGAGCTCCTCGAAAACCTGGTCGACACGGTACTCATAATCGCCGCCGTCCTCGCCGTCGCGCCAGCGCAGGTTGGCCATCGAGTCGAGCCAGTACGCCTGCAACGTGCGCAGGTGGTCGACGACCTCGCGCCACGGCGTCGCGTCCTTGAGCGCCGCCTGGTACGGACGCACGATGTTGAGTTTCTGCTTGTCGACGCAGTACTCGCTCTTGGCGCCGTTGACGCCCTTCTGGGCGTCGGCGTAGCCGTACTCGATGATCTCGATGCTCTTCACGTGCCGGCACATGCGGTACAGGTGGACGACGGCGTCGAGGTAGCAATCGAGCCCGGAGTCGTCGCTGTTGGGGCAGATGTAGGGGCTGCCGGCCTGGAATTTCTGCGCGTGCGCGGGCGCAGGCAGGAGGAGGGCGGCGGCGAGGGTGACGAAGGCGAGGCGAGCGAGCATGGCAGGCAGTCGGTGAAGGCAGCGAAATCGGGATGCTACCGCGTCCCGCGAGAGCACAAAAGCCAAAGGCGGTCGTCCCGGCCGACGGCCCGGGCGTCCACCGGAGCCGCGACCGCGGTCGGGACCGTTCGGCTCCCGTTCCGGATCGCGCAGACGACAACGCCCGCGAGGCTCGGGGCCTGCGGGCGTCGGCGTGTGAAGGCGGCGTCAGATCGTGACGCCGCCTGAGACCTCGATGACCGCACCGTTGATGTACGAGGCTTCGTCGGAGGCGAGCCAGGCGTAGGTGTTGGCGATTTCTTCCGGGCGCGCGAGGCGGCCCATCGGGACCCGGTCTTCCATCATGCGCACGACTTTCTCCGGCATCGTGGCGAGGATCGGCGTTTCGACGAAGCCGGGGCAGATCGCGTTGGCGCGGATGCCCTTGCGGCCGAGCTCGCGGGCCCAGGTCTTGACCATGCCGATCACGCCGAACTTGGTCGCCGCGTAATTGGTCTGGCCGAAGTTGCCGTAGATGCCGACGATCGACGACGCATTGAGGATCACGCCCGAATTCTGCTGCAGCATGATGTCGACGACCGCCTTGGTGCAGTTGTACACACCTTTCAGGTTCACGTCGATGACGCGATCGAACTGATCCTCGCTCATCTTCTTGAACTGCGCGTCCTGCACGATCCCGGCATTGTTGACCAGGGTGTCGATGCGGCCCCATTTGGCCATGACGCCCTGGATCATCGCGGCGATGCTGTCCTTGTCGGTGACGTCGACCTTGAAGCCGATGGCCTCGCCGCCCATCTCCTTCAGCAGGCGAACGGTCTCGGCGACCTTCTCCATGTTGATGTCGCAGACCGCGACCTTGGCGCCTTCCTTGGCGAACTTGAGCGCCGTCGCCTGGCCAATGCCCTGGCCGGCACCGGTGATGATCGAAACCTTGCTTTCGAGACGCATGTGTTGACGGTCCTCGCGGTCGGAATGGTGCTCTGCGAACCTCGAAACAAGGCGGATCGCGGTAGCGGGCTATTTCAATATAGCCGGACTTGATGCATTGCACAAGGCATTGTTGCACCGCGGCCACCGTTGCCGTGGCATCTGTGGTGAAAATGTTTCTCGTTGATTTATAAGGGATTATTCAGGAATTTGGATGTTGCAGTGCGGCGATCGACAGCTCTTTGGGCATCGCCGCGGGGGTGGGGTGGTGCGGCGCGACGGGGTGCGCGCGGGCCGTGATCGTGGCGCGATCCGCCTCGATCCGGGCTCGATCCGCATGCCTCACTGGCGCGATGGCACCGCCGATCAGGGCGTCGGCCACCAGTGCTCGATGGTGAGTTCGAGGGCTTCGGCGCCCTGCCAGGCATTGACCTCCGGGCGGTACGCGGCCCGGAGGCGATCCGGGAGCGGACCTGCGTGGCGGAACAGGATCGCATTGAAGCGCTCGCCGCCGCGCTCCAGCACGAGCTTGGTGTGTGCCCCGCCGACGACGCGGGTGGCGCGCACGTCGAAGACGTCGTCGAAGGTCGGTGCGGGCATGCCCTGGCCCCAGACGCGCTCGCGCAACTCGCGGGCGAGGGCGAGCTGGAGTTCACCGGCGGCGAGCGCGCCGTCGCTGGCCACGGTGCGCGCGAGTTGGACCGCGCTGAGCGATTCGCGCGCCACCGCTTCGAAGGCGTCGCGGAAGGCCGGCAGGGCGTCGGCGGCGAGCGAGAGTCCGGCGGCGTAGGCGTGACCGCCGAAGCGGATGATGATCCCCGGCGCGCGCTTGCTCACGAGGTCGAGCGCGTCACGCAGGTGGAAGCCGGCGATCGAGCGGCCCGAGCCGCGCAGTTCGCCGTCGTTGGCCCGGGCAAACACGAAGGCGGGGCGGTGGAAGCGGTCCTTGAGCCGCGAGGCGACGATGCCGACGACGCCCTGATGCCAGGTGTCGCGGTGCAGGCACAGCGTGACGCGATCGTCGGCGGCGGCGACGTCGCCCAAGTCGGCGAGTGCCTCGTCCTGCATGCCCGCCTCGACCTCGCGGCGCTCGCGGTTCAACGCGTCGAGGCGCTGCGCGCACGCCATCGCCTCGTGCTCGTCGTCGGTGACGAGGCAGCGGATGCCCAGCGACATGTCGGCGAGCCGCCCGGCGGCATTGAGACGCGGGCCGGCGACGAAGCCGAGATCGAAGGCGCTCGCCTGGCGCACGTCGCGCCCGGCGACCGCGAAGAGTGCGCGCACCCCCGGGTGCGCGGCTCCGCTACGCATCCGGGCGAGACCCTGGGTGACGAGGACGCGATTGACCTGGTCGAGGCGCACGACGTCGGCGACCGTGCCGAGCGCCACGAGGTCGAGGAGGCGCGCGAGGTTGGGCTCCGCGCGACCCGCGAAGGCGCCGTCGGCGCGCAGGCGGGCGCGGGTGGCGAGCAGCACGTAGAACATGACGCCGACGCCCGCGAGGTGCTTGCTCGGGAAGGTGCAGCCGGGCTGGTTCGGATCGACCACGATCGCCGGGGTCGGCAGCACCGGCCCCGGCAAGTGGTGGTCGGTCACCAGCACGTCGATACCGCGCGCGGCGGCCGCGGCCACGCCGTCGACGCTCGCGATGCCGTTGTCGACGGTCACGATGAGCGCCGGTGCCTGTCGGGCGGCGAGCGCTACGATCTCCGGCGTGAGGCCGTAACCGAACTCGAAGCGATTGGGCACCAGGAAGTCGACGGTGGCCCCCAGTTCACGCAGCCCGCGCAGGCCGACCGCGCAGGCGGTGGCGCCGTCGGCGTCGTAGTCGGCGACGATCACGATGCGCTCGTGCGCTGCGATGGCGCGGGCGAGGCGGTCGGCGGCGGCATCGATGCCGCGCAGCGCGGCGTAGGTGGGCAGCGCGGCGAGCGAGTGGTCGAGTTCGGCGATGCTGCCGATGCCGCGCGCGGCGTAGATGCGCGCAAGTACCGGGGAGAGTCCGCTCGCCGCCAGGGTCGAGTGGATCGCCGGCACCTCCCGGCGGACGAGCGTCGTCATTGGGCGCCTGCGCCCCGTAGCCTCGCACGCACGCGGGTCAGGAGCGACGGTCGCGTCGCCGACCAGCGCCGCACTTCGCCCTTGCCGTCGCCCAGCACGACGAGTTCGGCGAGCGCACCGCGGTGGAGCGCCGCCAGCGCCGGATCGAGCCACGCCTGCGCGAGGCGCGCCACGGCTTCGGGCGTCCCGACCGGGTCGAGCACCGCCAAGACGGTGCTGCCGGCGAGCGCGGCAAAGCCGGCAGGGAGCGGCTGCACGGGCAGCGCCGCGAGGCGGGCGAGCCCGCGCAGGAGATCGCCGGCGGCGCGTGGCGTCGCGTAGAGCGACCAGGACGGTAGCGGTGTCCCGGCAGCGTGTGCGCCAGCCGTGCTCGTCGCCGATGGGTGCGCGAGCACGCCGCCGCCGGCGATCCAGATGCCGGTGACCGGCCGGCGGCCGTTCGCTTCGCGCGCCGCATTGACCGGATGCTCGTGCAGGAGCATCTGCATCTCGGAGAGCCAGCGCCGCCACGTTCCGCCGTGCGGTCCGCGGGGCAGGTGCGGATGCAGCGGCCCGGTGATGGCGGGCAGCGGCGACGTCTCCACCGGAATGGCGGCGGTGGCGGTCACGAACCAGGCGTCGGGACGCGGCGTGTGGAAGGCGAGTCCATCGCCGGCGAAATGGGCGGCGAGGCTCGCACGTAACGCTGCCGCTTCGTCGACATCGAGGTCGTCGACGCGGCCGGCGAGAAGCACGTCGTCGCGGCCGGCAATGAGCGTGACCGGATCGGCACGCAGCACGTACTGCTGCGCCGGGTCGAAGCCCGCGCCGAGGGCGGCGATCGGCGCGATCGCGCACTCGGCCGGCAGCGCGGCGGCGGCGATGAGGAGGCGGTCGAGGGGCAGCATCTGCCGTTCGTTGCGGCCGAGGCGATCGAGCGCGCGCCATTCGCGTGTGGGCGGCGCGGCAGCGGCTAGGCCGGGAACGACGAGGGTACAGCGCATCGATGACGGCGATGGAAGCGGATGACGGCGGGAGGACGGCGTCGGCGGGTGCGCGTGAGTACGCACCGAACGGACGGTCCGGCGGCGATCGTGGCGGGGACAGCAGCCGAGTGTAGCAGCCGGACGCCATGCGATAATCGGCGCCGTTCGTCATCCTCCGCCGTCGTTCGCCCCGCCTCCTTGTCGCCCTACGAACTGGCCGTCGGCCTGCGCTACACGCGCGCCCGCAAGGGTTCCGGGCGCAATACCTTCATCTCGTTCATCTCGCTCATCTCGATGGCGGGGATCGCGCTCGGCGTGGCCGCGCTGATCGTGGTGCTCTCGGTGATGAACGGCTTCCAGGAGGAGCTGCGCAATCGGATCCTGTCGGTCGCCTCGCACATCGAGATCCGCGGCATGCCCGAGCTCACCGACTGGCAGCGGGTGGCCGAGTTCGCGCTGCGCGAGCCGCACGTGAAGGCGGCCGCACCCTACGTCCTCGGCCAGGCGATGCTCGCCGCCGGCGACGTCACGCGCGGCGCGCTGGTGCGCGGTATCGATCCCGCGCGCGAGGAGACGGTCGCCGACATCGGTCGCCACATGAAGGCGGGCTCGCTCGCCGCCCTGCAGCCCGGCGCGTTCGGCATCGTGCTGGGCGGCGATCTCGCGCGCGGATTGGGCGTGCTGCCGGGCGACTCGGTCGTCGTCATCACGCCGCAGGGCACGATCACCCCGGCGGGCACGCTGCCGCGCCTGAAGAGCTTCAAGGTGGTGGGCATCTTCGAAGTGGGGATGTACGAGTTCGACAGCGGTCTCGCACTCATCGACATCGCGGACGCGCAGAAGCTCTACCGCATGGACGGAGTCTCCGGCGTGCGCCTGAAGCTCGACGACCTCTTCGTGGCGCCGCAGGTGGCACGCGCGCTGTGGGAGAAGCTGCCGGTGCAGGGCGAGGTGCGCGACTGGACGCGCAGCCACGCGAACTTCTTCCGCGCGGTGCAGATCGAGAAGCGGATGATGTTCATCATCCTGACGCTGATCGTCGCGGTGGCGGCGTTCAACATCGTCTCCGCGCAAGTGATGGTGGTGACCGACAAGCAGGCCGACATCGCGATCCTGCGCACGCTGGGCGCCTCGCCGGCGTCGATCATGGCGATCTTCATCGTGCAGGGTGCCCTCATCGGGATCATCGGCACGCTCCTCGGCGTGGTGGGTGGGGTGCTGCTCGCGCTCAACATCGACGTCGTCGTGCCGTTCATCGAACGCGTCTTCAACGTCCAGTTCCTCGACAAATCGGTCTACTACATCAGCGACCTGCCCTCGCAGGTGCAGCGCGGCGACGTCGTCACCATCGCGCTCATCGCGCTGGGTCTCGCACTCGCGGCAACGCTGTACCCGGCGTGGAAGGCGGCACGGGTGAATCCGGCCGAGGCGTTGCGCTATGAGTGACGCGACCCCGGTGCTCGCCTGTCGCGGCCTCGCGAAGACGTATACGAGCGGCCCGGCGCCGGTGCCCGTCCTGAGCGGGATCGACCTCGACGTGGCGCCCGGCGAGCGGGTGGCGATCGTCGGCGCGTCGGGCTCGGGGAAGAGCACGCTGCTGCACCTCCTGGGGGGGCTCGATACGCCCACCGCGGGCGAGGTGCGCATCGAGGGTAAGGCGCTGGCGTCGCTCTCCGAGGCGGCGCGCGGTACGCTGCGCAACCGCACGCTCGGCTTCATCTACCAGTTCCATCACCTGCTGCCCGAGTTCAGCGCGGTGGAAAACACGGCGATGCCGCTCCTCATTCGCCGCCTGCCGCCGGCGAAGGCGCGCGAGATCGCGTCGGCGACGCTCGAGCGGGTCGGCCTCGGCCATCGTCTGCGCCATCGTCCGGGCGAGCTCTCGGGTGGCGAACGGCAGCGCGTCGCTCTCGCGCGTGCGCTCGTCACCGAGCCGCGCTGCGTGCTTGCCGACGAGCCCACCGGCAACCTCGATCGGCGCACCGCCGGCCAGGTCTTCGAGCTCATGCTGCAACTCAACGCCGACATCGGCACCGCGCTGGTCATCGTCACCCACGATCCCGAACTCGCCGCGCGCACCGACCGCAGCCTCTCCCTCGTCGACGGTCGGCTCGGCTGACGCGCGCGTCGCGTCGGCTACACTCCGACGCATGGAAATCCCGCTCGTGCTCTTGCTCCCGTTCGTGGGGAGCGTCGTCGCGGCGCTGCTGCCGACGCACGCGCGCAATGCCGCATCGGGGTTCGCGGGCATCGTCGCGCTGGCGACGACGGTGCTCGTCGTGCGGCTCTACCCCGAGGTGCACGCGCAGGGCGTGATCGAGTGGCGGCTCGCCTGGCTGCCCTCGCTCGGCGTCGACTTCGTCGTGCGCCTCGACGGGCTTGCCTGGATGTTCTCGCTCATCGCCGCGGGGATCGGCTGCCTGGTCGCCTTCTACGCGCGCTACTACATGTCGCCGGAGGATCCGGTGCCGCGGTTCTTCGCGTTCCTGCTCGCCTTCATGGGCGCGATGCTGGGGGTGGTGACGGCCGGCAACCTGATCCAGCTCGTCTTCTTCTGGGAGGTCACGAGCATCTTCTCGTTCCTCCTCATCGGCTACTGGTATCACCGGCGCGACGCCCGGCGCGGTGCGTTCATGGCGCTGGCGGTGACGGGGGCGGGGGGCTTTGCCGTGCTGGTCGGCGTGCTGCTCCTGGGCGCGGTCGTCGGCAGCTACGAACTCGACGCCGTGCTCGCGCAAGGGAAGACGATCCGCGAGCACGCGCTGTATCCCGTCATCCTCGCGCTGGTGCTCGCCGGCGCATTCACGAAGAGCGCGCAGTTCCCGTTCCACTTCTGGCTGCCGCACGCGATGGCGGCGCCCACGCCGGTGTCGGCCTACCTGCACTCGGCGTCGATGGTCAAGGTCGGCGTCTTCCTCCTGATGCGGCTGTGGCCGGTGCTCGCCGGCACCGAGGCGTGGTTCGTCGCGGTCGGCGGCGCCGGCGCCGTAACGCTGCTGTTGGGCGCGTGGTGCGCGATGTTCCAGCGCGACCTGAAGGGCCTGCTCGCCTACTCGACGATCAGTCACCTGGGGCTCATCACGCTGCTGCTCGGACTCGACAGTCCGCTCGCCGCGGTGGCCGCGGTGTTCCACACGATGAACCACGCGACGTTCAAGTCGTCGCTCTTCATGGCGGCGGGCATCATCGACCACGAGACGGGGACGCGCGACATGACCCGCCTGCACGGCCTCTTCCGCGCCATGCCGATCACCGGGACGCTCGCCATCGTCGCCAGCGCGGCGATGGCCGGCGTGCCGCTGCTCAACGGCTTCCTGTCGAAGGAAATGTTCTTCGCCGAGGCCATCTACCTCGACGCGCACCCGGTGATCCAGTACGCGCTGCCGCTCATCGCCACGCTTGCCGGGACGTTCGCCGTGGTGTACGCGCTGCGGGTGGGCTACGGGATCTTCTTCGGGCCCGCCCCGGACCGGCTGCCGCACGTGCCGCACGAACCGGTGCGCTGGATGCGTGTGCCCGTCGAGTTGCTCGTGCTGGTGTGCATCGCCGTCGGCGTGGCGCCGACGCTCGTCGTCGGTGATCTCCTCGCGACCGCCGCGCGGCCGGTGGTCGGCGGTCAACTGCCGCCCTACGACCTCGCGCTGTGGCACGGCTTCAACGCGCCCCTGCTCATGAGCATGCTGGCGACCGTGGGCGGCTTTCTCGTCTATCGGAGCCTCGGTCGCCGGCTCGGCAGCGCCGGCCTCGACGTGGCGCCCTTCCTGCCGATCGACGGGCAGCGTTCCTTCGAGCGCACGATCGCCGGCGTTGACCGCGCGGCGCGCGCCCTGGTGCGGCGGATCGTCACGCGCCGCTTGCAGCCGCAGCTCGCGTGGATGGTGGTGCTGGCCACCGTTGGCGCCGCGTTCGCGGTGGCGCAGGCGGGATTGCAGTGGGGCGATCGCCAGCGCGTGACGGGCACGTTCGCCGTCGGCGCACTGTGGACCGTCGGTGCGATGAGCGCCGTGGCGGCGGCGTGGCTCGCCAAATTCCATCGCTTCGCGTCGCTCGTCGCGCTCGGCGTGACGGGGCTCGTGGTGTGCCTCACCTTCGTGTACTTCTCGGCCCCCGACCTCGCCTTGACGCAACTCGTCGTCGAGTGCGTCACCGTCGTGCTCTTCCTCCTGGGCTTGCGCTGGCTCCCGAAGCGCAAGTTCGGTGACGCGTCGGACCGCGCGCCGCGCACGCGTTTGCGGCGCGCGCGCGACCTGGTTCTGGCGGTTCTCGCCGGCGCCGGCCTGTCGACGCTGTCGTACGCGCTCCTCACGCGACCGGCGCCGCACAGCATCTCGCCGTTCTTCCTCGATCGCGCGCTGCCCGAAGGCGGCGGCACCAACGTGATCAACGTCATGCTGGTCGACTTCCGCAGCTTCGACACGCTGGGCGAGATCACGGTACTGGGCGCCGCCGCGCTCACCGTGTACGCGCTCCTGCGCCGCTTCCGCCCGCCACGCGAGGCGGTGGCCCTGCCGGCGCAGCAGCGCTTCACCCTGGACCAGGCGGCGAGCGACCTCGTCGCGCCGCAGCAGGATGCCGCCGCGCTCACCGGCTATCTCAAGGTGCCGGCGGTACTCGCGCGCCTTATGCTTCCGCTCGCCGTGATGGTCGCCGTATATCTCTTCCTGCGCGGGCACAACCTGCCCGGTGGCGGATTCGTCGCCGGACTCGTTGTCGCGATCGCCTTCATCATGCAGTACCTCGTCGCGGGGGCGTCGTGGATCGAGGCGCGGCTGACGCTCAATCCCGCACGGTGGATCGCGGTAGGCCTGCTCGTCGCCGTCGCGACCGGTGCCGGCGCATGGGTCGTCGGCTATCCATTCCTCACCACGCACACCGCGCACCCCGCGATCCCGATCCTCGGGACGATCGCCTTGCCGAGCGCACTCTTCTTCGACGGCGGCGTGTTCTCGGTGGTGACCGGGTCGACTTTGCTCATATTGCTCGCGCTCGCGCACCAGTCGATCCGTGCGCAGCGCGCGCAGGCCGCGGCTCGCGAGACGATCCCGCCGGTCGCCGCCATGGCCACGCCGGCGATCGCCGCCGATCCGGGCGCGCATTGACGCATGGAGATCGTGCTCTCCGCCGCGATCGGCATCCTCGGCGCGTCCGGGATCTGGTTGGTGCTGCGCGCTCGCACGTTCCAGGTGCTCATGGGCCTGTCGCTCGTGAGTTACGCGGTGAACCTCTTCCTCTTCAGCATGGGCAGCCTGTCGATCGGGCAGGAACCGATCGTCGCGCCCGGCGTTCCCCCGGACCTCGCCCACTACACCGATCCGATGGTGCAGGCGCTCGTCCTGACCGCGATCGTGATCGGCTTCGCGACGACGGCGCTCTTCCTCGTCGTGCTGCTCGCGCTGCGGGGTCTTGCCGACAACGATCACGTCGACGGCAAGGGTGACGTCGCGTGATCGCCACGCTCGCCGCTGCCCTCGCGGACGTCGTCGCGCCGCTGATGCCGCACCTCGTGGTGGCGCCGGTGGTCGTGCCGCTCGTCGCGGCGGCGCTGCTGCTCGTGATCGGCGAGGGTCGGCGCGGCCTGCTCGTTGCCGCGAGCCTGGCGGCGATGACGGCGACGCTCGCCGCGGCGATTGCGCTCCTCGCCTGGGTCGACGCGCGCGGCGCGACGCCGGTCATCGCGGTCTACCTGCCGGCCAATTGGGACGTGCCCTTCGGCATCGTGCTCGTGGCCGATCGGCTGTCGGCGCTCATGCTCGCGATCACCGGGGTGGTCGCGGTGTGCGCGCTCGTCTTCGCGGTCGCCCGCTGGCAGCGCGCCGGCGTGTACTTCCATCCGTTGTTCCAGCTCCAGGTGATGGGCATCAACGGCGCGTTCCTGACCGCCGACCTCTTCAATCTCTTCGTCTTCGTCGAGGTGATGCTCACCGCATCGTACGCGCTCCTCCTGCACGGCTCGGGCCGTGCGCGGGTGCAGGCGGGGCTGCACTACATCGCCGTCAATCTCGCGGCGTCGGCGCTGTTCCTGCTCGGCGTCGCCATGATCTACGGAATTTCCGGCACGCTCGGCATGGCCGACGTCGCGCAAAAGCTGCCGGCGATCCCGCCGCACGACCGTGGCCTGCTCTACGCCGGCGCGGCGCTGCTCGGGATCGCGCTGCTCGCCAAGGCCGCGGTGTGGCCGCTCAACTTCTGGCTGGTGCCGGCGTATTCGGCGGCAGCGGCGCCGGTGGCGGCGATCTTCGTATTGCTCACCAAGGTCGGCTTCTACGCGGTCCTGCGCCTGTGGACGCTCTTCCTCGCGCCGCAGGCCGATTCGACGACGCGCTTCGGTGCCGACGTGCTCGTGCTGATGGGCCTCGCGACGGTGGTCGTGGCCGCGCTGACCATGATCGCGTCGCGCAACGTGCGGCGGCTCGCCGCACTCGCGACGATGATGTCCGCCGGCACGCTGGTCGCGGTCCTGGGCTTCGGCAGCGCCGAGCTCCTGGGTGGAGCGCTGTACTACCTTCTGAGCTCGACGCTGGCGGTGGCCACGCTGTTCCTGCTCGCCGACCTCATCGAGCGCGCCCGCGAGAAGGGCACCGGCGCCACCGCCGACGAGGACCTCGTCGCCCCGCCGCCATTCGCCTTCGACGAGCAACCGGTCGCCTCCGGCGTCAATCTCGACGACGAGGAAGCGGCGCTGATCGGGCGACCGATTCCCATCGCCCTCGCCTTCCTCGGTTTGGCGTTCATCGTCTGCGTGCTGCTCATCGCCGGCCTGCCACCGCTCGCGGGCTTTCTCGCCAAGTTCGCGATGCTGGCGGTGCTCGTGGACCACGACGGCGCTCCCGCATCGCCACTCGGCTGGGCGGTCGTCGTGGTGCTGATCGTGTCGAGCCTCGTGGCCTTGCTGGTGCTGGCGCGCACCGGCATCCGCTACTTCTGGGCGCCGCAGGGGCGCGCGGTGCCGCGTCTGGCGGTCATCGAGTGCCTGCCCATCGGCGGCCTCATCGCCGGTGCGTTGTACATCACGGTCGCCGCCGGGCCGATGCTGCGTTACACCACCGCGGCAGCCACGCACCTCCTCGACCCGTCCGCGTATGTGCAAGCGGTCGCCGGGACGAAGGCCATGCCGGGCCCCACGTCGCCGTCGCGCGCGCCGGGCGGGGGAACGCCATGAAGCAATGGCTGCCCGCACCGCTGCTGACGGTGTCGCTGTTCGCGATGTGGCTCGTGCTGCAGGGGTCGTTGGCGCCGGGCGACCTCGCGCTTGCGGCGGTGCTGGCGATCGCCATCCCCGTCGCCTGCGCGCCGTTGCGGCCGCTGCCCGTCCACATCCGGCGTCCCACGGTCATCGTTCGCCTGATCCTGGTCGTCGGCTACGATGTCCTGCTGTCGAACCTCGCGGTGGCGATCGGCGTGCTGCGCAGTCCGTGGCGCGCGCCGCGCAGCGCCTTCGTGCGGATTCCGCTCGACATCACCGACCCCAACGCGCTCGCCTCGCTGTGCATGATCACCACGGTGATCCCCGGCACCGTGTGGACCGAGTACGTCGACGGCCACGGCCTCCTCCTGCACGTGTTCGAGGTCGACGACGAGGCGAGTTTCATCGTCGCGTTCAAACATCGCTACGAGCGACCCTTGAAGGAGATCTTCGAATGACCCCGCTGGTGGCGACCGCGGTGACCATCGCCTTGTCCTGCTACGCGGTCGCGATCGCGCTCGCCTTCGTGCGGTTGCTGCGCGGGCCCGCCGCCCAGGACCGTGTGCTCGCCCTCGACTTCATCTATATCAACGGGATGCTGATCGTTCTCGTGCTCGGCGTGCGCCATGGCAGCGGCATGTACTTCGAGTCGGCGCTGCTGATCGCGCTGATCGGCTTCGTGAGCTCGACGGCGCTCGCCAAGTTCCTGCTGCGCGGCGAGGTCATCGAATGAGCGCCGGGGCGGCCTTCGCCGACGTTGCGATCGCGCTCCTGCTCGTGGCCGGCGGCGCGTTTGCGGTGGTGGCCGCCATCGGCCTCGTGCGTTTGCGGAACTTCTTCATCCGCATGCACCCGCCGGCGATCGCCAATACGCTCGCGGTGTGGTGCACCGCGCTCGCGGCGATCGTCTACTTCCTCGTGCACGAGGGGCGGCTCGCGCTGTACGTGTGGTTGATCCCGATCCTGCTGTCGATCACCGCGCCGATCACCACCGCCTTCCTGTCGCGGGCCGGGCTCTTTCGCGAGCGCCAGCGCGGTGGCGACGTGCCGCCGCCGCCGGGGCGCGGATCTACGTGAGCCGGTACCCGGACCACGCGCCCGGTTGGCGCGAGGTCCGGCGGCGCGCACCGGCCATGCGTCCCGTGACCGGCTGCTAGTCGGCGGCCGCGCGCCGCGCGCCGCCGCCCAGCAATCCCGCGAACTGCGCAAGGCGGCGCAGTTCCGCGCGCTCGGCCTCGTCGACACCCAATTGCGGCGCGCGTACGGTCGCGTGCGCAATGAGCCCTTGCATCTGCAGGACCTCCTTCATGCGCGGACGGTAGTCGCGGATCGGATTGCGCCACGCGTAGCGGGCGAGCGGTCCCAGGCGGTCCCAGATCGCGAATGCGCGCGTGAAGTCGCGGGAGGCCGCGGCGCGCTGCATCTCGATCAGTTCGCGCGTCGCCGTCGCGGCAAAGCCGATGAGCGCGCCGTCGCAGCCCAGAACCATCGCCTCGCAGATGAAGGTGTCGCTGCCGGTGAGGATCCCGAGCTTGCGCGGCAGGCTGCGCGCGGTGGCGATCGTCTCGACCGTCTTGGTCGTGTCGAACGACGCCTCCTTGAGGCCGATGATCTGCGGTATCGCGCAGAGTTCGCCGAGCGTCTCCGGCGGGAAGTCGGGGCCGAAGGCCTTCGGGAACTGGAAGGCGATCATCGGCAGGCCGACACCGTCGGCGATCGCGCGGTGGTAGGCGGTGATCATCGCCGCCGGCACCGGGGTGCCGAGAAAAGTGGGGAACGGCGGGAAGACGGCGAGTCCCTGTGCCCCGGCCGCCTTCAATTCGTTGCCCCAGCGCACCGCGCCGCGCGTCGATCCCGCGATGAGGCCCGACAGCAGCGGCACCGCAGCGCCGATGACCTCGCTGCACACGCGCAGCACCTGGAGTTGCTCGTCCGGGTCGAGCGCGGGGCCTTCGCTCGCATCCATGTTCATCGCGATCGCGGTGGGCTTCTGGTCGGCGATCCAGCGGATGTAGCTGCGCAGCGACTCCCAGTCGATCGACTGGTCGGGAAGCATCGGCAGGACGGGGGCGGCAACGATACCTTGCAACGGGGTGAGCGACATGGCGTTACTCCTGGCCGATGAGCCGCGCGGCGCCGTGCAGCACGCCGCGGGCGAGAAAGATCGCGGTGATGGCTTCCGCGGCTTGGGTGAAATCGAGCGAACGACGCGCCTCGAGCCCGCGCGGGCGCGGCAGCGTGATGTCGAGGATACGCTCGATGCGCCCGGGGCGCGGGGACATGACGACGACGCGGTCGGCGAGCAGCACCGCTTCGTCGATCGAATGCGTGATGAAGAGCACCGTCTTGCGCGTGGCGAGCCACAGCGCCTCGAGGTCGAGGCGGATCTGCTCGCGCGTCAGCGCATCGAGGGCACCGAACGGCTCGTCCATGAGGAGCAGTGGTGCATCATGGATGAGCGCGCGGGCGATCGCCACCCGCTGGCGCATCCCGCCGGAGAGCTCGTGCGGATAGCGTTCGGCGAAATCGGCGAGACCTACCTGGGCCAGGAGCCGCAGCGCGCGCTCCCGGTAGGCGGCCGGATCGAGTCCGCGCAACTCGACTTGCACGAGCACGTTGGAAAGCGCGGTGCGCCAGTCGAGGAGCACCGGACTCTGGAATACGATGCCGAGGTTGGTCTGCGGCCGGTCGACGAGGCGGCCGTCGACGCGCACCTCGCCGCTGCTCGCGAGGTGCAAGCCGGCGACCAGGCGCAAGAGCGTGCTCTTGCCGCAGCCGGACGGTCCGACGATCGCCAGGAACTCGCCCTCGCGGATCGCGAGGTCCACGCGCTCGAGCGCGTGCGTCTCCTCGCGGCGGGCGCGCCGATAGACTTTGGTGACGCCGGCAAGGGCGACGTAGGGGCGCGCAGCGCCGCCCGCCGGCGCCGCCTCGGCGGGATGCGCGGCGCCGACATCCGGCACCGTCACTTCGGCAGGAACTCGTTGGTGTGGAAGAACGTCCACGGTTTGTCGGTGGCGACGTCGCGGTAGTTTCTGAGGATCGAGAGCGTCTGCTCCCAATCGGCCTGCGCGCCCCAGCCGATCCGCCCCTTCGAGTTCTTCGACTCGAGGAGCCCCAGGTCGACGTTGAGCTGGTCGAGCGTCGACTGACGGTTGAGGTCGGGCTTGGCCTTCATGGCGGCATCGACGGCGGCCCCCGGATTCTTCTTCGCTTCCTCCCACGACTTCACCGACGCCTTGACGAAGCGCCGCACGAGGTCGGGGTTCTTGCTGATCGTATCGGCGGTGGTCATGATCGTCATGCCGACGGTATTGACGCCGAAATCGGCGTAGGGCATCGCGACCGGATTGCCGCCCTTGTACTTGATGAGGAAGTACTGGTCGTCGACGCCGCCCAGCAGGGCATCGGTCTTCTTCTCGAGGACCGCGACGATCTTGGCGGCCGGGTCGACCTGGACCAGGGTGATCTTGCCGCAGTCGACGTTGTTGACCTTGCACACCGCCTGCAGCAATTGCCCGAGCGGATCGCCCGGGGTCACCGCCACCTTCTTGCCGGGGAGGTCCTGCGGTGTCTTGATCGGCTTGTCGGCGAGGGAGACCACCGCGTACGAGGAGGTATTGAGGAGCGACATCACGCTCTTGATGTCGGCCCCCTTTGCCGCGGTGGCGATGACCGAGGACGAGTCGGCCATGCCGAAGGTGTCCGAGCCCGCGGCGACGACCTGCACCGTGTTGCCCGAGCCGCGCCCCTCGTTGATGGTGAGGTCGATCCCCTCCTCGGCGAAATAGCCCTTGTCCTTCCCGTAATAGAACGGCACGTGGAGGCCGCCCAGATACCAGTTGAGGCGCAGCGAGACCTTGTCCGGGGTCTTCGTCTGCGCCTGCGCGAGCGGCACCGCGGCGAGCGTGACGGCGGCAGCGACGAGCGCTGCGATACGGGTGAGCTTCATGGAACCTTCCTCCGGGTAAGTCCCGCGGATCGCGGTGATGGAAATGTCCGACGGCGTGCGCGCAAGACACGCGGCGATGCCAAGCGGGCGGTCAAAGGGTCGCGTCCTTGGCGCTTGCCTGCTGCGACACGTGCCAGGGAATTGCGAGTCGTTCGACGATTTCGACGGCGTAGTAGACGACGAGCCCGATGAGCGACAGGATGACGATCGTGGCGAAGACCATCGGCGTGTCGAGCTGGCCGTTGTACTGGAGCAGGAGGTAGCCCAAGCCGCGGTCGGAGGCGACGAATTCGGCGACGACCGCGGCGGTGGCGGCGAGCGCCGCGCCGACCTTGAGGCCGGTGAAGATGTGCGGCAGCGCCTGCGGCAGGCGGATCTTGCGAAACATCGTCCAGCCGGAGGCGCCGGTGGTGCGCGCGAAGTCCATGACGTCCGGATCCGCGCTCTTGAACCCGGCGATGCTGGAGACGACGATCGGAAAGAACGACAAGAGGAAGACCAGCAGGAGCTTCGGCGTGAAGCCGAAGCCGAACCAGATGATGAACAGCGGTGCGATCGCGATCTTGGGGATGATCTGCAGGAAGACGATGACGGGATAGACCGCCTCCTCCATGAAGCGCGAATAGGCCACCGCGAGCGCCAGCGGAACGCTCACCACCACCGCGAGCGCGAAGCCGGCGAGGATCTCCTGTGTCGTGACCCAGGCGCTCACCGCCACGACGTCGTGGCGCTTCCAGAACTCGATCCAGATCTTCGATGGCGCCGGCAGCAGGTACTCCTTGATCCCGGTGAGCCGCACGGCGAGCTCCCACCCGATGAAGAGCAGCGCGAAGATGGCGAGCGCACCACCGCGGGTGCGCAGCCAGGCGACGACGCCGCCCGCAGCGCGAGTCACCGGGCGCTCCGGCCGCGTGCGCGCGTGCGCGTCACCGCCACGGCGCCGGGGCTTCGGTCAGGTCCCACGTGCCGTAGGCGGCGGGCTCGTTGATCTCGATGACCTCGAGGTCGTCGGCGCGCGCGATCACCGTGTGCGGCACGCCCGCCGGTTGCGAGAGCCCGTCGCCGGCGTGCAGTGTGACATCGCCTTCGATCCCGGCGAAGCGGAACGTGAGCCAGCCGTGCAGCACGTAGACGTAGTGCGCGGTCATGTCGTGCCAGTGCCAGCCGAGCGGCTCGCGCAACGGCGCGAGCGTGCGGATGTGCTTGGCGCCGACGCGACCGCCGGTAGCGGCGGCGAGGCCCAGGTCGCGATATTCGGTGTCGCCGCGCAGGCCTTCGCGGTCCCAGTGCGCATCGGCGGCGGCGTTGCGGGCGAACGCCGACAGCGACTGCGCGAGCGCCCGCGGGCCGTCGTAGCGTGGGGGTGCTGCGCTCATGCGAAGGGTCTCCCGGTAGGTGCCGCGCTGTCGCAGCCTGCGCCGCGCAAACCGCGAACACTACGTGGCGTCACGGTTTGCGGTCAAGGTCGCAACCGGTTGCTGCGCCGCACCGTGAGGTGGCGGTAGGGTCGCTCGCGGCCGGCACTCAATACTCGACCGGAAGCGGATCGAGCGAGCGCCACAGGTACCACGTCGCGACGCTGCGCCACGGCGCCCAGCGCGCGCCGAAGCTGCGCAACTCGCCGGCGGTCATGCGCGTGCCGTCGTGGTAGTGCAGCGCCACCGCGCGGACGAGGCCGATGTCGTCGACCGGCAGGATGTCGGGGCGCAATTCGTGGAAGATGAGAAACATCTCCGCGGTCCAGCGGCCGATACCCTTCACGTCGACGAGACGCGCGATGAGCGTCTCGTCGTCGAGCGCCGGCCACTCGCGCGGCTCGAGCGTGCCGGTCGCGAAATGACGCGCGAGGTCGCGCAGGTACTCCGCCTTGCGCTCGGACAGTCCCGCGCGGCGCAGCGTGGTCAGGCGCGTGCGGCGCACCCGCGCCGGATCGAGCGTGATCGTGGTTCCGACGGCGCCGGTCGCCGCCGCGACTCGATCCCAGATCGACTGCGCGGCCTTGACCGAGATCTGCTGGCCGACGATGGCGCGCGCGAGCACGGTGAACGGCTCGCCGCGCCGCGCGAGGTGCGTGCCTTGGTAAGTGGCGACGAGCTTGCGCAGCACGGGATCGCGCGTCGCGAGGTCGCGCGAGGCCTGGTCCCAGTAGGCGGGCTTCATCACGGAGGCCGGAGGTGGCGCGAGTGATCGACGATGGCGGCGGCGCCGACGGAAAACCGCTCGACGGAAAACCGCAGGCCAATGGTACATTAGCGCGATTTTTCGGCGAGCCGCCATCCGCGGCCCGGCGCACGCGACGAAAATGCCACGAGCAGGTTGCATCGCACTTCCCGGTTCGCAGCGTTGGGTGGGTCGGTTCCGCCCTGGCGCTTGCGCGCAAGTCGGGCTCGGGCATCCGCGGCATCGTGGCCCGCGGCTCGCCAGGGTCGCTGCCGGGGTGCTCGCCGCCGTCGTCGCCTGTCTCACCTTCGCCACGGCGCACGCCGCCGCGCCGCGCAAGGTGATCCGTGACGTGTTTCCCGCCGCCGAGACGGGGTTCGACCCGGCGGCGGCGAACGACCTGTATTCGGCGGGGGTCGTGCGCGCGATCTTCGATACGCTCTATACGTACGACTACCTCGCGCGACCGGCGAAGCTCGTCCCCAACGCGGCGGCGGCGCTGCCCGACGTGAGCGACGAGGGCAAGGTCTACACCATCCGGCTCGTCCCCGGGATCCTCTTCCAGAGCGACCCGGCGTTTGGCGGCGCGAAGCGCGAGTTGACTGCCGAGGATGTCGTTTACACGTACAAGCGCGTGCTCGATCCGAAGCTGCGCTCGCCGTGGAGTTTCCTCGTCGAAGGCAAGTTCGTCGGCATGGACGAGGTGGTGGCGGCGGCGACGAAGACCGGCAAGTTCGACTACGCGCGCGAGGTGCCCGGCCTCGAGGTGGTCGACCGCTACACGCTGCGCCTGCGGCTCACCGACACCGACTACAACCTGCCGTTCGTCCTCGCCCACGACGCGCTGTCGATCGTCGCCCGCGAGGTGATCGAGAAGTACGGCGAGTCCGACGGGCGCACGATGAGCCATCCCGTCGGCACCGGACCGTTCAAGCTCGGGGAATGGATCCGCAGCAACAAGATCGTCCTCGATGCGAATCCGGAGTATCGCAAGGTCGTCTGGGATTTCGCACCCGTGCAGCCCGGCGACGAGAAGCTCGTCGCGCAGATGAAGGGCAAGCGAGTGCCGGCGGTCGATCGTGTCGAGATCTACGTGCAGGAGGAGGACCAGACGCGCTGGCTCGCCTTCCAGCAGGGCGAGCTCGATTTCCTCAACATGGAGGGGCCGCTCGCGCCCAACGCCCTTGGCGCCGACGGCACGCTCAAGCCCGAGCTCGCCGCGCGCGGGATCCGCCTCGACCGTTACGTCGAGCCGGAGATCCGCTACGTCTACTGGAACTGGCTCGACCCGCGCGTCGGCGGGATGGGCAAGGCGCAGATCGCGCTGCGCCGAGCGCTCGCCATGTCGTACGATGCAGCCGCCGAAGTGCGCGTCGTGCTCAACGGGCAGGCGGTGGAGGCGGCGTATCCGATTCCCCCAGGCGTCGTCGGCCACGTTCCGGGCTGGAAGAGCACGCTCACCTACGATCCGGCACTCGCCAACAAGCTCCTCGATCGCTTTGGCTACCGGCGCAGCGCCGACGGCTGGCGCACCTGGCCCGACGGCACGCCGCTCGTCATCACGTATGCTTCGCGCCCGGACACGCTCGGCCGGCAACTCGAGGAGCTCGCCAAGAAGGGTTACGACGCGATCGGCGTGCGCATGGCGAGCCAGCGCGACCGGTTTCCGGAGCTGTTGAAGCTCGAGAAGCAGTGCAAGCTCGCCAGCCGCGAGGCGGCGTGGATCGCCGACTATCCCGACGGCGACAACTTCATGCAGCTCTTCTACGGGCCCAACGCGCGCCAGAGCAACAATGGTTGCACCGCGATTCCCGAATACGATGCGCTGTACCGGCAATCGACGCGCATGCCGGCGGGTCCCGAGCGCGATCGCCTCTACATGAAGATGGCGCGCCTGCTCGAGTACTACGCGCCGCACCGCCTCACCGTGAGCCGCTATCGCAACCAGCTCGTCCAGCCGCGCATCGAGGGCTACCGGCGGCATCCGATCCTCACTTCGACCTGGCAGTACGTCGACGTGGCCCCCGCGGGCAAGTAGCCGGCGGTCCGCGCACCAACCGCGATCGAGAGCGAATCATGTGGGCGTACGTGGTGCGACGGCTGTGGCAGATGATCCCGACGCTGCTCGGGGTCGTGCTGCTCGTCTTCGTCCTCTTCAATCTCTTCGGCGGCGATCCCGCGTACGTGCTCGCCGGCAAGATCAGCAATCCCGAGCAGATCGACAACATCCGTCGCCAGCTGGGCGTCGACCAGCCGTACTGGGTCCAGCTCGGCATCTTCGTCAAGCAGATTGTCACCGCCGATTTCGGCTCGTCGTGGAGCACCAACGAGCCGGTGTCGCACATCCTCGCCACCCGCCTCGGCCCTTCGCTCACGCTGCTGGTGCCGCTGCTCATCATCGAGACGCTCGTCGCGGTGGCGCTGGCGCTCGCCGTCGCCTACGTGCGCGGCTCGCTCACCGACCGCACGGTAATGGTGATCTGCACCGTGGGGCTGTCGATCTCGATCCTCGTCTACATCATCGTCTTCCAGTATGTGTTCGCCTACAAGCTGGGCTGGTTCCCGGTGCAGGGCTGGGGCGACTCGTTCTGGGAGAACCTGGTGCGCTACGCGGCGCTGCCGATCCTCATCGGGCTCGTGGTGAGCATCGCACCCAACCTGCGCCTGTACCGCACCTTCGTGCTCGACGAGATCAACCAGGACTACGTGCGCACCGCGCGCGCCAAGGGCGTGTCCGAGAACCGCATCATGTGGGTGCACGTGCTGCGCAATGCCTCGATCCCGATCATCACCCATGTGATGGCGGCGCTGCCGGGCTTGCTGATCGGCGCCTTCCTGCTCGAGCGCTTCTTCTCGATTCCCGGCATCGGGCGCGAGGTCATCCTCGCCGTCGAGCGGTCCGATTTTCCGGTGATCAAGGCGCTCACCGTGTACGTGGCGGTGGCGACGATGGTCGTCAACCTGCTCGCCGATCTCATGTACAAGGCGGTCGATCCGCGGGTCCAGCTCGAATGAACGATGCCGGCGAGATGATGCCCGCTGCGCGGCGCGACCGCCGGGCGATCCCACACTCGGTTTCGCCCGGCCTGTGGACGCTTGCCTGGCGGCGCCTGCGCCGCGATCGGCTGGCGATGATCTCGCTCGCGATCGTGCTCGCCTTCATCGCCATGGTGATCCTCTCCGGCCTCGGACTCATCGCCCGTGACTGGGCGCGCGAGGTGGCTGTGAACTATGCGCCGCCGACCTTCGTGGGCGCCGAGATCACCGCGGCACCGGCGACGAGTGCCGCCTTGCCGTCCGGCACTGCGGCCTCGCCACCGGCGCCCGGGCACGATTGGGAGGCCGAGGTGGTCGATCCGCTGGGTGACGTGATCGCCGAGTTGCGCGGCGAGGCGCAGCCCAATCCCGGCGTCGGGACGCCGGCGCCGCCGGGTGGTGCGGGCGGACGGACGCGGGAGGACACCGGCTTCGTCGATCCGCTCGCCGACGTCATGCAGGAGATCGAGGCCGCGAAGCATGCCGCGAAGCCACCGGCGCCGGCGAGTCGCAGTCGGGGTGCGACGGCCGATCCGCTCGCCGACGTCATGAAGGACATCGAAGCCGAGCGCGCGGCGCCCGGCACGGGCTCCGGCGCGACCGGCGGCCGTCGCGCGACGCTGCCCTTCGGTGCCGACAAGTGGGGCCGCGACGTGATCGCCAAGACGATCAAGGGTTCGGAAACGTCGATCTTCGTGGGGCTCGCCGCCGCCTTCGTCGCCACCTTCATCGGCACGGTATTGGGCGCCTTCGCGGGCTACTACGGGCGCTGGGTCGACGACGCGCTCAACTGGTTCTACAGCATCTTCAGCTCGATCCCCTATCTGCTGCTCATTCTCGCGGTCGCGGCGGTGCTGCAGCACAAGGGCACCATGACCATCGTGCTCATCCTGGGTCTCACCGGCTGGACGGGGGTGTTCCGCCTGATCCGCGCCGAGTACCTCAAGCACAAGGGGCGCGAGTACGTGCAGGCGGCGAACGCGATCGGTGCCTCGAATGCGCGGCGCATGTACCGGCACATCTTCCCCAACGTCTCGCACGTCGTCCTCGTGCAGTTGTCGATCCTCGTCGTCGCCTTCATCAAGTCCGAGGTGATCCTCTCGTTCCTGGGCTTCGGCGTACCGGTCGACGTCGTCTCGTGGGGCTCGATGCTGAACGAGGCGCAGAACGAACTCCTGCTCGGCAAGTGGTGGCAGCTCGTGGCGGCCGGCGTGTCGATGGCGCTGCTCGTCACCGCCTTCTCGCTTTTCACCGACGCGCTGCGCGACGCGCTCGATCCCAAGCTGCGCGGCAGCGAGGGCAACTGACGTGGTCACCAGCACCCGTCACGATGTCGCGTTGCCACAGGTGGACGACCCGCTCGTCCGCGTGCGCCACCTGAGCATCGGCTTTCGCCTCGACCGCGACGCGGTGTTCGATGCGGTCAAGGACGTCTCGTTCGACATTCCGCGCAACGCCACCGTCGCCCTCGTCGGCGAGTCGGGGTCGGGCAAATCGGTGACCTCGCTCGCGATCCTCGGCCTCCTGCCGCCGGAGAACACGCTCGTCGCGCCGGGCAGCGAGATCCTCTACGCCGGGCGCGACTTGACGAAGCTCGCGCGTCACGAACTCGCGAAGCTGCGCGGCGCCGACATCTCGATGATCTTCCAGGAGCCGATGACCTCGCTGAACCCGGTGTTCACCGTCGGCTTCCAGATCGAGGAGGTCTTGAAGCTCCACCGCGACATGACCGGGCGGGGCGCGCGCCAGCGCGCCATCGAGGTGCTGGCCGAGGTCGGCATTCCCGAGCCCGAGCGGCGGATCGATTACTTTCCGTCGCAGATGTCGGGCGGCCAGCAGCAGCGGGTGATGATCGCGATGGCGATCGCCTGCGAGCCCAAGCTCCTCATCGCCGACGAGCCGACCACCGCGCTCGACGTCACCATCCAGAAGCAGATCCTCGAGCTCATCGGCGCCTTGCAGAAGAAGCACGCGATGTCGGTGCTGTTCATCACGCACGACCTCGCGGTGGTTGGGGAGATCGCCGATCACGTGATCGTCATGCGCAACGGCGAGATCCGCGAGGCGGGCGCCGCCGCTGCGGTCTTCGGGTCGCCGCGCGACGCGTACACGCAGGCGCTGCTGCGTTGCCGGCCCTCGCTCGACCGGCGGCCCGAGCGCTTGCCGGTGATCGACGACTTCCTGAGCGGAACGATGCCGGTGGGCAGCGGCATCGCCGAGCGCCGGCGCGGGGTGAACCCCGACGATCCGGTCGTGCTGTCGGTGCGCAACCTCTCGAAGAGCTTCTATTCGCGCCAGGGGCTCTTCGGCCGGCGCGAGTTCCAGGCGGTGCGCAACGTCTCCTTCGACCTGCGCCGCGGCAAGACGCTCGGGCTCGTCGGCGAGTCGGGGTCGGGCAAGACTACCGTGGGGATGACGCTCATGCGGTTGCACGAGGCGACGTCGGGCGAGGCGCTCTTCGACGGCAACGACATCCTGGCACTCACGCCCAAGGCCTTCATGCCGTACAAGCGGCGCATTCAGATCGTCTTCCAGAACCCCTACGCCTCGCTCAATCCGCGCTTCATCGTCGGCCAGATCCTCACCGAGCCGATGGACATCCACGGCATCGGCGCCTCGGCGCAGGAGCGCACCGAGCTCGCCTTCGACCTCCTCGCCAAGGTGGGCCTGCCCGAGGCGTCGTTCTACAAATACCCGCACGAATTCTCGGGCGGGCAGCGCCAGCGGATCGCGATCGCGCGCTGCCTCACGCTCAAGCCCGAGATCCTGATCTGCGACGAATCGGTATCCGCACTCGACGTCTCGGTGCAGGCGCAGGTCTTGAACCTCCTGCAGGACCTCCAGCAGGAATTCGGTCTCTCCTACATCTTCATCTCGCACGACCTCGCGGTGGTGAAGTACATCGCCGACGAGGTGATGGTGATGAATCAGGGCGAGATCGTCGAGATCGCCAACTCCGACGAGATCTACCGCCATCCGCGCGAGGCATACACGCAGCGCCTGCTCGCCTCGATTCCCAAAGGCTGGCAGGGATAGCGCGGGGCGGGTGGGCCGCCGTATTCGACGATGCTATGCCAACAGCGCGTCGGCGAGCGTGCGTGGCGAGTGGATCGTCACGCCATCGATGGTGCGCCCGTACAACGCGGCGAAATGCCTGCGATCGCCGGTGACCAGTGCCGCGCAGTGCAACGCGATCGCCGCCTCGAGAACCGGCCGATCTTTCTCCGGGAGCGGTATCGACGATGTCGATGCCCGGCGCCGGGCCGGGGGGGTCGTGGTGGCGACGGCCAGCGACGACAACAGTTGCTGCAGTGTCGATATGCCCGCGGGAGCCTTCAGGGACAGGTTGCGCCGCGCCTCCTCGACGACGTACGCGTTCGCCCAGCATTCGTGGCCAGCCCGCGCGAGGAGCGTCAATAGTTCGCGGATGGCACCATCCGACTTGGCAGCCGAGAAGAGGATGTTGGCGTCGAGGAAGATTCGCATCGACAGAACCCTGCCGCACTTGCGCTCACCTTCGCAGCCCGCAGTCCTGCCAATGGCTACGTGCGCCGCACCTTCTTCCGACTGCGCGCGCGGCGACGCCCAATCGCGTTTGCGAGTTCTTCCTCGGCTTCGTCGAATTCGCGAATTCGCTCGTCGGTATAGATCTCGATGGGCAGCGTGACCGCAGGACGCAGGAGCAGGCCATCCGCCGTCGGTTCGGCGATGAGCTGATCATCGGCCTTGAGGTTCAGCGCGCGGCGAAGCTTCGCCGGTAGCGTGATCACTCCGCGGCTGGTCACGGTTAGCGTCATCTTCATGCTGTTATTCTCGCAGAATTGCCGAAATTCTGCAATAAAGTCGCCTACAGCGTGAAGGCCATCTCCCTGACGAGAGCGCCCGGCAGGCGGACGCTCGACAACTGCCGCGAGCCGTACGTCGACGCTTCGAGCATGAGCTCGGTCTCTCGCGTGAGGTGCTCGAGATTCTGTCCCAGCAGGCGATAGAGCGTGTCGTCGAAGCGCAGTGCGTTCACCGGCGCCACGATCTTGCCGCGTTCGACCCAGAAGGTGGCGAAGCGCGTCATGCCGGTGATGCGCGCGGCCGGGCGGTCGGAGTAGTTGAGATACCACAGGTTGCCGATGGCAAGCCCGGTGTCGAGTGCCGCGAGCGCGTCGCTTGCCGGCAGCTCGCCGCCTTGCATCGCCAGCGCTTCGGGCGATTCGCCGTCGTTGGCGCCGTTTTGCGCGACGCCGAACTCGCGCGCCGTGCGCGGGCTCACCAGCG
The DNA here is from genome assembly GCA_020852555.1 of Burkholderiales bacterium. Lineage (GTDB taxonomy): Bacteria > Pseudomonadota > Gammaproteobacteria > Burkholderiales > Casimicrobiaceae > VBCG01. The sequence continues at coordinate 6,180 of JADZAQ010000109.1, read as the reverse complement.
AGCCGACGAGACGGCCGGCGTCGATGAGCGGCACCTGCGGTGGGCGCACGAAACCCTCCATCTGGAAGGCCGGGGCCACGCCGCCCTGCCTGTCCTCGGTGAGCGTCACCCGTGGATCGAGTCGGGCTCCGTTCTGCAGGCGATCGAGCGCACTCTGGTGGGTGCGCAGCGCCCGTCCGGAGAAGGCATCCCAGGCAAGGAGGCCGGCCAATTCTTCCATTGCGGCCGGTGCGAGGTACGCGCGATAGCGGCCGGGCGCGAGCGTGCGTGGCGAACGGGCAACGAAGGCGAGGCGCGCGCGGGCGTCCTGCATTCGCGCAGCGAAGGCCGCGTGGTCCCACGCAAACCCGGCGTACGTGCTCTTCACCGCCTTGTCGGCGCCGTGGTAGAGGCTCCACTGCAGGTTGAAGGTGGTGGCCGCGTGCCAGTTGCGCTGCCCCTCCGAGTTGGCGAAGCCGCGCCAGACCGGCCCGGCGGCGTAGAAGCCGACGAGGTCGAGGCCGTCGCCTGCACGCAGGATCGCGTCGACCACTTCCTCGGCCGGGGGCAGCGCGGCGTCGCGGATCTCGCGGGTCGAGTGGACCGCGTCGGGGAGGAAGAGCAGCGGATCGTCGGCGAGGTCGGGCAGCGCCGCGCGCAGGTCGCCGATCGCGGCGCGCAGCGGCGCGCGATCGGCGGCGACGTCACCGGTCACGGACAGCGTGTGCGTGGCGTGCCGCGCGCCGCGGATGAGGCGCAGCGTGAGGTAGCGCTGGGTGACGCTCCCCGGCTGGCGTACCTTGCCGCGGTTCATGCGCACGAAATCGCTGTCCTCGGCGGCGAAGCTCGCCGTGAAGCGTTCGCCGCCGGCGAGCGCGGCCTGGACGATGTCGATCAGCGCGACGAAATAGTCTTCGATGACCACGATCAGCGGCTTGGGGGTCGGTTCATCAGCCTTCGCCGCCGAAGACGTCGACGCCGGTGAAGACGCACGCGGGCGAGGCGTGCCCGACGCGGATCACCTGCGACGGTTCGCCCTTGCCGCAATGCGGCGTGCCGAGGACGCGCAGGGTGTCGGCATCGCCGACGCGGGCGAGACTGCGCCAGAAGCTCGCCGAGACGCCGCGGTAGTTGGGATTCTTCACCACGTGCTTCGCGATGCCGTGCTCGATCACCCGGGCGCGCTCGCAGCCGAACTGGAACTTGTTGCGCGAGTCGTCGATCGACCAGCTGCAGTTGGTTTCCATGAGCACACCGTGCTCGATCCCGGCGACGAGGTCCGCGAAGGACGCGTCGCCCGGCACGAGGTTGAGGTTCGCCATGCGGTCGATCGGTGGGCGGTTCCAGTTGTCGGCGCGGCTGTTGGCGACTCCCGGAAGGCCGGCACGGACCTGCGAGATCGCCCCGCCGAGCGGCCGGACGAGGAGGCCATCGCGGATGAGATATTCTTCCTGCGCCGGCGCGCCGTCGTCATCGAAGGCGTAGCTCGCGAGTTCCTCCGGGCGCGTGGGATCGAAGGTCACGTTGAGCAGCGGCGAGCCATACCGGTAACTGCCGAACATGGCGAGCGTCACGAAGCTCGTCCCCGCGAAGTTGCGCTCGTCACCCAAGATCCGGTCGAGCTCCAGCGGATGCCCGATCGACTCGTGGATCTGCAGGATCATCTGGTCGGGCATGAGCAGCACGTCCAGCGGACCGCTCGGGCACTGTGGCGCGGTGAGCAACTCGACCGCCTCGGCCGCGATGCGCTCGCCGGCACCCACGAAGCCGAAGCGGGCGAGGACCTCGACGCCACCCTGTTGGCAGATGCCGCGAAAGCCGTGGAGCGAGCGCGTCTGCGTCACCCCGGCGGCGTGCGCGGTCACCGACAACCCCGGCAGCAGGAAGCGGTAGCGCTGCGTGACGTCGCCGCCCGCACTGGTGACGAGGCGATGCGTCGCGGTGCGGACCTCGACGCTGGCTTCGCCGTCGGCGATGCGCGGATCGCGGGTCGCCGCCGCACATTCGGCGGCGAGGAGGTCGTACCACTCGCGGCGCGACGGCCCGGCCACTGCGAAGGCGGGCGAAGCGTAGGCGCCGCGCGACGCGGGTCGGGGGAGCGCCTGGGTATCGACGAGGCCGAGCCTGGCCGTTGCCCGGGCCCAGGCGGCGGCACGCGCCAGCGCCTCCCGGATCCCGGCTGCACTGGTGTCGCCCGTTGCCGCGTAACCGTAGCCGCCGTCGGCATGGACGCTGGCCATGACCCCGCGATCGGTTACCGTGGTCAACGGCAGCGGGATGTTCTTGCGCACGGCGTAGTGCTCGGCACGCTCTTCGACGAAGCGCAGCGACCAGTAATCGGCCGCGAGGTCGAAGGCGGGCAGGGGGGCGTCAAAGGGCATGCACAGCCTTCGCTTCCTGATCGGCAACGATCAGTGCTCGCCCGCCAGCGGGTTGTTCCAGCGCAATCTCGGGAACCGTGCGAAATCGCGGTCCGCGGACTGGAGTGTCAGGCCGTGCTCGATCGCCAGCGCGGCGAGATGTGCATCGGGGATGAGCGCCGCGTGCGCGCCCGTTGCCACCAACAGCGAGGCCAGCACGTCCGCGTGGCGGGCGGTGGGCGCGGGGATCCACGAGACATCGGCGGAAAGCCAGTCGTGCACTTGTCGCCATGCATCGTCGACGTGCGCCGGACGTTCGAATACGCGCGGATTGGTCACGATGCGCAGGAACGCGATCGCACTGACCCAGGGGATGCCGACGGGGACGTCGCCACTCAATTGCGTGTCGATCCACCGTCGGGCGCGAGGGTGCTGCGTGAACGACTCGACGTATGCGTAGATGAGCAGATTGGCGTCGAGGAGGATCACGTCGCCGCATCACCCTCGCCCAGCGCGAGGACCTCGCCGATGTTGTCCACATCGGCAAACCGGCAGCGGCCGAGGTCGGCGCTGCGCGTGACAAAAGGCGTTCGGCGAGTGGGGCGGCCACTCATTTCGCGCAAACCCTTGCGCAGCGCGTCGTTGACGATCACCTTGAACGGTAGCTCGCGCTCCTGACGCAGGCGCTCGATGAGCGCCATGACATCCTCATCGAGCGTCACGGTCGTTCTCATGCATCACAGCATATCAGTGTTGATGCGTTGATGCTAGGCGGGGCCACCGAGGTCGTCGAGACCGAAACCGGCCAGCGCATCCCCCGTCACCCGGGCGATCCGCCAGTCCGGCATCACGGTCGCCCCCATGCCTCGATAGAAGGCGATCGCCGGTTCGTTCCAGTCGAGCACTGCCCATTCCAGGCGACCACAGTCGCGCGCGCGGGCAATGGCGCCCACCTCGCCCAGGAGACGTCGGCCGACCCCGCGTCCGCGGTGTTGGGGGTAGACGAAGATGTCCTCGAGCCAGAGTCCGCGGCGGGCGAGGAACGTCGAGAAATTGTGGAAGAACAAGGCGAAACCGAGTGCGTCCCGTTTTTTTTCGCTTTCCCAGGCGATGAGCGCTTCGGCGGCGGGCGGGTCGCCAAAGAGTGAGCGGGCCAGTGTCGCCTCGGTGGCGGTCACCAGATGGGTCAGGCGCTCGTAGTCGGCGAGCGCACGAATCATCGCCAGGAGTGGCGCGACGTCGTCATCCACTGCGGGAAGGATGGTCACGGACATGCGTTGCGCGGAGGCGGCGGACCGTTTCGCGGTCCGCATCGACGTCGAATCCGTGCCCGCGACACGGTTATTCGTCCAATGTTGGTGAAATTGCAACAAAATCCTGCCGCGCATTGTAGCAATTCGGCGACACTCGTTGCCCGGAAATTGGCGGCTAGGGTACCTTCGCCCTGTGTGCCGGAGGGCGGACCCTGGTCCGTTCGGGAGGCATCAATCAATTCTGGGGGGATTCACCGATGAAGTTTCAGCGCAGCAAGATCGCGCTTGCCCTTGGCTTGGGCGGCGCCGCACTGATCGCTGGCGGTACCGCGGAGGCGCAGGACATCCGCGTCAACGTCACCGGTTCCAACATCAAGCGTACCGATACGGAAACCGCGGCGCCGATCCAGACGATCACCCGCGAGGACATCCAGCAGTCGGGTCTGCAGACGATCCAGGAGGTCGTGCGCAGCATCACGGCCAACAACAATGGTGGCATCGCGCCGTCGTTCACCAACGGCTTCTCGGCCTCCGGAACGGCGGTATCGCTGCGTGGTCTGGGTCCGAACAACACCCTCGTCCTGGTGAACGGGCGGCGCCTCGCCAACTTCGGCCTCGCCGACGACGGGCACGCCTCGTATCCCGACCTCTCGCAGATCCCGTTCGACGCCGTCGAGCGCATCGAGATCCTGAAAGACGGCGCCTCGGCGATCTACGGCTCCGACGCGGTGGCCGGCGTGGTCAACGTGATCCTGCGTCAGCAGTTTACCGGGGTGACGGCCATGGGCTCGGGCGGCACCAACTACAACGGCGAAGGCAACCAGTGGCGCGCGGCGATCACCGCCGGCATCGGTGATCTCACCAAGGACCGCTACAACGCCTTCATCTCGTTCGACTACCAGAAGCAGGATTCGATCGCCAGCAATACGATGCGCGATTACATGGGGACCAACGACCTGCGCTTCATGGGCGGCTACGACATGCGCCCGGGCAATCCGTACAGTGGCTGGGGTACCACGAGCATGCTGGGCAACGTGCGTCCGGTCGCAGCTTCGAACCCGAACGGCTCACCCGGCGCCTACGCGGCGCTGCCGGGGAACTGCACCTCGGGACCGACCAGCATCGGGCCCGCCGGCCAGCCGTTCTGCCAATGGGAAGTCAAGGACTGGACCGACCTGCAGCCCGAGATCGAGCGCGCCAACGTCTACGCGCGCGGCGCGTACAACTTCACCGACTCGATCCAGGGCTATACCGAGCTGTCGTACTTCTCGGTCAAGACCGACACCCGCAACACGCCGACCGGCACGCGCGCCAACTGGTTCGATCCGTCGACGGTGTCGATCCAGTCGTCGGTCAACGTCTATCTGCCGGTGGGTCACCCCGACAATCCGTTCTCGGCCAACAACCAGGTCGCGCGCCTGTACTACGTCGACGGCGCGCTGGGCGGCCGTAATACCGAGTACAAGACCGATACGCAGCGCTACCTCCTCGGCCTCAAGGGCAACAACGCCGGCTGGGACTGGGATCTCGCCGGCCTGTATATCCGCAGCGACACCGACGTTACCCGCAAGCACTTCTACAGCTACGATCGCCTGCAGCAGGGGTTGGCCGGCAACAGCCCGTTCGGCTACTACCGGATCGGCGGCGCGGCGTCGCAGAACAACCCGGGGATCTACGACTGGATCGCGCCCGATCGTTCGTGGAGCATCAAGAGCGAGAACACCAACTTCGACGCCAAGGCTTCGCGCGATCTCATGAAGCTCGACGGTGGCCAACTGGCACTCGCGGTGGGCTACGAGTATCGCCGCGAGGAGCTGTCGAACCCCGGCGCGCCCGGCACCGACACCGGCAACGTGGTCGGCCTGGGCTACTCGGCTGCGTTCGGTTCGCGCAACGTCAATGCGCTCTTCGCCGAGTTGTACGCGCCGATCCTGAAGAACCTCGAGCTGACCGCCGCAGTGCGTTTCGACGACTACTCGGACGTCGGCAACACGACCAATCCGAAGATCGGCGCCAAGTGGACGGTGATCCCGCAGGTCGTGCTGCGCGGCACCTACGCCACCGCGTTCCGGGCGCCGGGCCTGTACGAAACGTCGACCGCCAACGCATCCGCGGGCTACACCGTGGCGCGCGACCCCATCCGCTGCCCGGTCACCGGATTGGCGGCCGACTGCTCGAACCAGATCCTCGGGATCAACACCGGCAACCCGTACATCAAGCCCGAGAAATCGGACACCTGGACCGTCGGCGTCATCGTCGAGCCGATGCCGGGCCTGTCGGGCACCCTCGATTACTGGAGCATCGATACCAAGGACCAGATCACCATCGGCAGCGTCCAGGGCGTGCTGAACAACCCGGGCAATTTCCCGGCGGCGACGGTCGGTCGCGACAGCAACAACCTACCCGGCGTTCCGAACTCGGGCACGGTGCTGTACGTGTCGACGCCGTACCAGAACGCCAATACGGTGAAGACCGACGGCATCGATCTCGACATCCTCGGCCGCTACAACGCGCCGAACAACTGGGGGACGTTCAGCGCCGAGTTCCAGTGGACGCACATCCTGAACTACAGCCAGACGCTCGGCGGG
>JADZAQ010000108.1 GCA_020852555.1 Burkholderiales bacterium | reverse complement strand
GCGCCGTTTCGCGACGTGACGCGGCAGGTGCTCTTTGCCGGCGACGAGATACCGGCGCAGCTTCGCTACTTCGAGGTGGCACCCGGCGGTTTCACGACGCTCGAGCGCCACGAGCACGTGCACAACGTGATGGTGATCCGCGGCCGCGGCGAGTGCCGGGTCGGCGAGCGCACCTGGCCGCTCGCGCCGTACGACCTCGTTCGCGTACCGCCGATGGCCTGGCATCAGTTCCACGCGGCGAGCGACGCGCCGCTGGGATTTCTCTGCCTCGTTCCGACGCAGCGCGACCGGCCGCAGTTACCGACGACGGAGGAGCGCACGGCGCTCGGGTCCCGCGCGCCGGCTGCCGGCGCATAGCCGGCGGCAGCGCACGCTCAGGGCCCGGGACGCTGCCCCCGGATCGCCGCGCAGATCGCGGCGAAGTGTCCGTCGGCGAGCCAGTCCTCGAGGTCGCGCGCGACCTTGCGACGCCAGTTGGGCTGCATGTCCTCGGTCGTCGCCGGCAGGTTCACCTGCTCGGTCTCACCGAACACGTCCTCGAGCTGGAAGGTCATGAGTGCGCAGGGTGTGCGCGCGACGTAGGCGTGCACGGCGGCGCGCACGTCGGCATCGAGGCGCGGCGCGGAGGTCGCGGGTGCGGCGAGGCCTTCGCCGGCCAGCGCTCGTGGCAGGCGCTCGCGATCGGCGGCGCGATCGGCATAGGCGCGCGCGCGCAATTCAGGCGATGGAAAGAGCGCCAGCGCATCGCGGGCGGCGAGGTCGGTGCCTTGCCAGTAGCCCTCGAGCGTGGGCAGGTCGTGCGTGCTGATCGTCACCAGCGCCTGCGCGGGGTACCCTGCCGGCGCCAGGAATTCGCCGTCGTGCTGCCTCTCGAAGTAGAGCACGCGATAGGAGAGGATGCCCGCGGCGGCGGTGACCAGGCGGAAATCGTCGGGCACCGTCCCCAGGTCCTCGCCTACCACCAGCGCGCCGTGCCGGTGACTCTCCAGGGCGAGAATGCCGAGCATCTCGCGCAGCGGATAGCGCACGTACGCGCCCTGCGCGGCACTCGCGCCCTCCGGGATCCAGTACAGGCGCGCCAATCCCATCACGTGATCGATGCGCAGCCCGCCGGCGTGGCGCAGGTTGGCGACGATGAGCTCGCGAAAGGCGCGGAAGCCGTCGGCGGCGAGCCGATGCGGGGTCCACGGCGGCAGACCCCAGTCCTGGCCGCCCTGGTTGAACTCGTCGGGGGGTGCGCCGACGTGCACACCCGGCGCGAACCGCTGCGGATCGTGCCAGGTCTCGGCGCCACCGGGATTGGCACCCACGGCGAGATCGCGGTACAGGCCGATCGCCATCCCGGCGTCGCGTGCCGCCTTCGCCACCTCTGCGAGTTGCAGGTCGGCCTGCCACTGCAGGTAGAGGTGATAGTCGACGTCGGCGGCGAGTTGATCGGCGAGGGCCGCCACCTGTGGATCCGCGCGGTCGCGATAGTCGGCGGGCCATGCAGGCCACCCCCACGCACCGTGCTCGCGTGCGAAGCGCGCTTGCAGGGCATCGAAGCGGGCGGCGCTGGCGAGTCCGTCGCGGTGCTCGGCGGCAAATGCTCGAAACGCCCGCCCCCGCGGCGTGTCGTGCGCAAGTTGCTCGCGGCGGAACGCCGCGTACACGATCGCGAGCACCTCGCGCTTGGCGGCGGCGACTCCGACGTAATCGACGAGCGGTGCCGCGCGCAGTCCGGCGAGCCGGTCGGCGAAGGCGGGGCTGGCCACCAGCGCGCGTGCCGCAGCGGTGGTCGCGTAATCGTCGGTCGCCTCGACGTCGAGGTAGAGCGGATTCACGGTGAGCCGGCTCGACGGGCTGTAGGGGCTCGCCGCCTGCGGCCGATCGACGAAGAGCTCGTGCAACGGATTGACGCCGACGAAGCTCGCCCCCTGCGCGGCGGCGAGACGCGCCAGGTTCGCGAGGTCGGTGAAGTCGCCGATGCCCCAGTTGCGCCGTGAGCGCAACGCGTAGAGCTGGATCGCCGGGCCGAAATGACGGGCGCCGGCGCCTCCCGGCACGCTTGCACCGCGCCGCGGGCAGGCGATGAACGCGAGCGCGTGCCGCATCGACCCGGCGGTGAGGGTGAGCGTGTGATAACCGGGCGGCAGGTCACCCGCGAGGCCTACGCAGCGCAGCCGCGGCACGCCGTCACCGTGCCCGACGCGCTCGCCGTCACCTCCGCGCTCCGTGCCGGACTCGAGTGCGAGCGTCCAGCGCAGCGCTTCGGCGAGCGGCTGCGCAACGGCCGGCCACGCGATCTCGGGATCGGGATCGCCTTCGATATGGACCACGGTGACTGTGGCGTCGGCGGGTGTGGGCTCCGCCACCGGCTCATCGGCGCGCACGCCCATCGCGGCGAGGAGCGCGTGCTTGGTCGGCTCGGGGGTGGCGTGTTCCTGGTTCCAGATGTCGCGGTACGTAAGCGCGATGCCATGACGCGCGCAGAGTGCATCGAGCGCGCGGTCGTCGCTGCCGCTCATGATGTCCGCGCCCGGCACAGCAGCACCAGCGAGCGCCCCTGCAGCGGATACTCGGTGCCGGCCGCTTGCGCGGCGGCGTGCCCGTCGCCGTTCTCGTGCGCGGTGTCGACGAGGATGTCCCACAGCGGACCGGTCGCCGCACCCAGGCGAAAGCCGATCGTCTCGTGGTGCGCGTTCAGCAAGAGCATCAGATCGTCGTCCTCGACCGGTACGCCGCGCTCGTCGCGCTCGGACAGACCGCGCCCGGAGAAGTGGGCGCCGATGCACCGCGCATGGCCCTCGCTCCATTCCTGGTCGTCCATCTCGCGCCCGGAAGGGTGCAGCCAGGTGATGTCCTTCTCGCGGTCGTCCTGCACCGCGCGGCCGCGAAAGAACGTGAGCCGACGGAATAGCGGATGCCGGTTGCGCAGCGCGATCACCCGGCGCGTGAAGGCGAGCAGACTGCGCGCCTCGTCGTCGCGCTTCCAGTCGATCCACGAGATCTCGTTGTCCTGGCAATAGGCGTTGTTGTTGCCCTGCTGCGTGCGCCCGATCTCGTCGCCCGCGACGAGCATCGGCACGCCTTGCGAGAAGAAGAGCGTGGCGAGAAAGTTGCGCATCTGGCGCCGGCGCAGGGCGCGGATCGCCGGATCGTCGGTCGGCCCTTCGACACCGCAGTTCCAGCTCCGGTTGTGCGCCTCACCGTCGCGGTTGTCCTCGCCGTTGGCCGCGTTGTGCTTGTCGTTGTACGAGACGAGGTCGCGCAGCGTGAAGCCGTCGTGCGAAGTGATGAAATTGATCGACGCCGTCGGGCCGCGGCCGCCGGCAGCGAAGAGGTCGCTCGACCCCGAGAGTCGGCTCGCCAGCTCGCCGATGGTGCCGCCGTCGCCCTTCCAGTACGAGCGGATCGCGTCGCGATAGCGGCCGTTCCAGTCCGACCAGCCCGGGGGAAAGGCACCGACCTGATACCCGCCCTCGCCCAGGTCCCACGGCTCGGCGATGAGCTTCACCTGCGAGAGCACCGGGTCCTGCCGCGCGATGTCGAGGAACGAGCCGTACGGATCGAAGGCCTGCGCCTCGCGGGCGAGCGTGGTGGCGAGATCGAAGCGGAAGCCGTCGACGTGCATCTCGGTGACCCAGTAGCGCAGGCTGTCGAAGATGAGGCGCAGCACGATGGGGTGTCGCGTGGACAGCGTATTGCCGGTGCCGGTGTAGTCGACGTAGTAGCGGCGATCGTCCTCGCGCAGCCGGTAGTACACCGCGTTGTCGATGCCGCGAAACGACAGCGTCGGCCCGAGATGATTGCCCTCGGCGGTGTGGTTGTAGACGACGTCGAGGATCACTTCGAGGCCCGCCTCGTGCAGGCGCTTCACCATCGTCTTGAACTCGGACAGCGCATCGCCCGCGGCGTAGCGCGCATCCGGCGCGAAGTAGCCTACCGTGTTGTAGCCCCAGTAGTTGCGCAGCCCCAGGTCGACGAGGCGCTGGTCGTCGAGGAGGGTGTGCACCGGCAGCAGCTCGATCGCGGTGACGCCGAGCCGCTTCAGGTGGCCGACGACCGCGGGTGCGGCGAGGCCGGCGTAGGTGCCGCGCAGCGCCGGTGGCACGTCGGGGTGCAGCTGGGTGAGTCCCTTCACGTGCGCCTCGTAGAGCACGGTGTCCTTCCACGGCGTGCGCGGCGGACGGTCGTCGCCCCAGGTGAAGGCGCAATCGACGACGCGCGCCTTGAAGGTTCCCGACGCGTTGTCGCGCAAGTCGGGCACGAGATCCTCGCGGCGGCTGCCGGCGCGGTAGCCGAAGTGGGCATCGGACCAGCGAAACGGCCCGTCGATCATCTTCGCGTACGGGTCGAGGAGGAGCTTGCAGGCATTGAAGCGGTGGCCTGCCTCGAGCGCGTAGGGACCGTGCACGCGATAGCCGTAGTGCAGCCCCGGATAGGCCTCGGGCAGGTAGCAGTGCCAGACGAAGTCGGTCCGGTAGGGCACGTCGATGCGCGCGATCTCGCGGCGCCCGGCCGCATCGAAGAGGCACAGTTGGACACGTTCCGCGTGCTCGGAGTACAGCGCAAAGTTGACGCCGGCGCCGTCCCAGGTGGCGCCGAGCGGCGCCGGGACGCCGCGCCAGACGGTGAACGGCGTGCGCGTGCCGCGCCGTTGGATCGGCTCCGCGGAGCGCGTGGTGGACACCGCATCGCTGCTGCCGGGGGCTTCGCCGTTCATGCGGTGGTCGCCACGGAGGGGGCGAGGAGGATGCGGCCGATCGCTGCCAGCGGCACCTCGGCCCAGTCGGGGCGCTGCCGGAGTTGCGCGCGAAGCTCGTGCAACGCGCCCTCGACCACGAAGGCATCGAGGAGCGAGGCGGCGACCGCGGGCGGCGGCATCGACGGCACGCCTTGCATGCGCTCGCGGTAGGCGCCGACGAACGCCTCCGCCGTCGCCTGGTACCACTGGGCGAGTGGTGCGGCGACGCGCTCGCGCTCGGCATCGGTGTGCGCCGGGCCGTGCTGCGCGGCGTAGTGCGCGGCGTAGCCGAACGAGCGCAGCATGCTGGCGACGTCGCGCAGCGGGCTGTGCTTCGCGCGGCGCTCGGCGAGCGGCCGGGCGGGATCACCCTCGAAGCCCACGATCGCGAAGTCGTGCCGCGTCATGAGGACTTGCGCCAGGTGATAGTCGCCGTGGTAGCGCGTGCGCAGCGCGCCGATCTCGGTCGGCAGCAGAGCGGCGGCACGTTCGCTCAAGGTGCCCCGCGCGGCGACGAGCTGCGCGGCGATGGCTGCTGCGTCCGTCGGCAGCGCCTTGTCGCTGGTGGCGAGTGTTTCGAGCACGGCATCGAGCTCGGCGACGATGCGGGCGCGCAACGCCTGCGCGTCGTCGGCGGTGAAGGATTCCGGATCGAAGGCGGGGTCGCCGCTCGTGAAGCAGAGGGCTGCGTGCAGTTCGGCGGTGCGCCGGCCGAGCGTGGCCATGAGTGCCAGGAAGCCCTCGCGCAGGTTGCCGTGCTCGCCGGGGACGATCTCGAGCGCGCCCGCGCCGCTGCCGTCGCCTTCCGATGCGCTCCCGCGCGCCAGCGCATCCTCGACCAGGCGGCGCAGGTGCGCCTGCACGTAGTCCCAGCCGTTGCCCTCGTTGCCGACGTAGCCGAAGAGGACGGCCAGCGCGGTGCGCTCGCCGTTGTCGGCGACGTGCTCGAGACTGCCCAGGAGCGGCGCGACGCTGGCGAAGGGCGACACCTCGGTGAGGAAGCGCCCCATCTCGATCTCGGGATCGACGCCCCTGCGCAGGCGGCGATAGCCCTTGAGGAGCAGCGCCTCGCCGAGGAGAACGAGCGTGTTCACCTGCTCGAAGGCGGGATGCTGGATCGGCGCGGCGAGCGCGGCGGTGAACTCCTCCCCGAGTGCGCCGATGCGGCTGGTGTGCGCGTAGCGCAATTCGCCACCGGCAACCGGCGTGATATCGCCGCGCGCCATCGCCGTCGCGGCCGCCCGCACGAAGGCGTCGTCCCAGAAGGCGTCGTAGAGGATGCCCACTCGCGCACGCTGGCGCACGCGGGCCAGCGTGCAGTGAGCGAGGGCGGCGAGCGCGGCGCCGTCGCCGGCCTCCCAGGCGAGCGCCAACGGTAGCGAATACGCGTGCGTCGTGCCGTCGGCCAGGACCACATCGGCGACCGCGAGGAGCCAATCGCCGCCGGGTCCGTTCCACTCGCCACGCTCGCGCAGCGTGACCTGCGTGACCGCGCGCACCGGGTCGCCGAACCAGCGCTGCACGGGTAGCACGCGCGGCAGGACGTCGCGTTCGAGCTGCTCGCGCACGCGGCGGCCGAGGAGCGCCCGTAACCCCGTGCCGTCGTCGTGCACGCTGAGCGCTGCCAGGAGTCCTTCGGGAATCACCAGCACCGGCAGTTCGTCGGGGGCGTTGCGCTCGACGTGCCAGGCGGGTGCCGCCGCCGCGGTTTCCAGCCGGAACCAGTAGAAGCCGTACGGCGGCAGCGTGATGAAGTACGGCAGCTCGCCCACCGGGGGGAACGGCGTGTTGCCGAGGATCTCGACCGGGGTGCGACCCTTCCAGGCGGCGAGATCGAGCTCGACGGGCTGGCT
>JADZAQ010000107.1 GCA_020852555.1 Burkholderiales bacterium | reverse complement strand
GCATACTGCGGCCGCCCCTTCGAACCCCGCCCGCAGGTTCCCGACCAAGCCTTCTGTGCGTCGCGCGAATGTCAGCGCGCCCGCAAGCGTCAGTGGCAGCGCGACAAGCTGAAGTCCGATCCGGATTACCGAATCAACCAGCGTGCTGCGCAGGAAGCCTGGGCGCAGCGCAACCAGGACTATTGGCGGAAGTACCGCGACGCCCGGCCAGAGTACGAACAGCGCAATCGCGATCGGCAGAAACTACGCGACACCAACCGGCAAGACACCGATCTTGCAAAGATGGACGTGTGCGATCTCCCGACGGGCCTGTATCGCATCGCCTGGCATCCCGCCTCCCCCAGTTGCTGAAGCGAATGTCTGCCATGGTCGGAACCGGGTCGAGGAAGCCTGTCGACCAATCTACCCAATTCCGATACAGCAGGTGGCCGAAAACGCGTGCCGCACGGCCGTTTTTTGTGCCCGTTGAGACCCGGACTTCGGCTGGCAGAGCGGGATGGGCCCGGCGGATGTGGACCGGCGTGCGGGCGCGGAAGTACCAGGTTCCGTGGCGATCGCGCTGCAGATAACGCGGATGACGCATGACCATTGTGGCGCACCTATGTGGACCACTTCGATCGCGCGTCTGAGGGACAAATAAAAAGCCCTGACGAATCAGGGCTTTGGAGTCATCTTGGTGGAGACGAGGAGGATCGAACTCCCGACCTTCGCATTGCGAACGCGACGCTCTCCCAGCTGAGCTACGTCCCCACGAGGCCGGCCATTATAGCGGGAACCGGTGAGTGCGGCGATAGCGCTTGCGATCGCGCCGCCCGATGGGATGCCCCCGACTGCCTGGGCCCCACGGGTTGGCTCATGGGCGGGGCGGATCGCGCGCCGGACGATCGCGAGTGCCGCAGCGGGTGCGGGGTTGGCTTCCCGCGGCGGGCACCCATGTAGCAAACTCGCGTCTGCGCGGCATCGCGGATGCCGGCAACCAGCCGCCCCCATGGATACCCTCGTCGCCCTCATCGAGCACTACGGCCTCCTCTTCGTCTTCGCCAACGTGCTGATGCTGCAGGCGGGGCTGCCGGTTCCGGCGTACCCGACGCTCATCATCACCGGGGCGCTGGCGGCGACGGGCGGGGCGTCGGTGCCGGCGCTGGTCGCGGTGGCGATTGCGGCGGCGCTGGTCGCGGACTTGGGCTGGTACCACGCGGGTCGCCGCTTCGGCAGCCGGGTGCTGAAGACAATTTGCCGCGTCTCGCTGTCACCCGATTCCTGCGTGCGGCAGACCGAGTCGATCTTCGCGCGCTGGGGCGCCCGTTCGCTGACGCTCGCCAAGTTCATCCCCGGCTTCGCGACGGTGGCGACGTCGATGGCAGGGGTGATGCGCATGCCGATCCGCACGTTCCTCGTCTTCGATGCGATCGGCGCGCTGCTGTGGTCGGGTGTCGCCGTCAGCCTCGGCTACGTGCTGAGCGGCGCGATCACCGACGTTCTTGCGGCATTCGATTCGCTGGGCAGGATCGGCCTGGTGATCGTCGTCGGGGTGTTCGCCCTGTACCTCGCGGGCAAGTGGTGGCAGCGCGAGCGCCTGCTGCGCCAATTGCGCATGGATCGCGTGACGGTGGACGAGTTGCACAGCCTCATCGACACCAAGCGGATCGGCAAGGTCATCGACGTGCGGCCACCGATTTCGCAGACGCTCACCGGCCGCATCCCCGGTGCGATCACGATCGATCCCGCGCAGATCCGCGTGGCGCTGCTCGCCATCGAGCCCAACGAGGAAGTCGTCCTGTACTGCGCGTGTCCGAACGAGTACACGGCGGCGAAGGTCGCGCAGGAACTGAAGCAGCACGGCTTCAAGCGAGTGCGTCCGCTGCTGGGAGGGATCGACGCGTGGACCGCCGCAGGTCTGCCGGTGGAGCCGGTGCCGGCGACGGGTGCTAAAGTCGTGGCGTTGAAAGTCGAAAAGGCCACGACATGACGAAGCTTGCCCTCCACTCGCCGCAGGCACCTGCCGCGATCGGTCCTTACTCGCAGGCGATTCGCGCCGGCGACACGGTGTATCTCTCCGGCCAGATCGGACTCGAGCCGACGACGATGAACCTCGTCGACGGTTTGGAAGCGCAGGCGCACCAGGTCTTTCGCAACCTGCGCGCGGTGGCGCAGGCGGCGGGGGGCTCGCTCGACGATCTGGTGAAGATCTCGGTGCTGATGGTCGATCTCGCCGGCTTCGGCAAGGTGAACGACGTCATGAAGAGCTATTTCCACGAACCGTATCCGGCGCGCGCGACGTACCAGGTGGCGGCGCTGCCGCGCGGTGCGCTGATCGAGGTCGAGGGGATTCTGGTGCTGAAATCCGCGGCGCCGGCGGCGCCCGATCCGCAGACCGGCCCGCGCGAGACCTTCGACCAGACGAAGGGGCAGTAGCCCGTTCGCGTCGCGGTGGCTCGGAGCAAGGCGCCCGCGGCAGCGCAAACCGCCGACGCGCGGGTTCCCCGCAACGCGGGGAAGTCACGCGGGCTCGCCGATCTCCTCGCCCGCCTCGGCATCACGCGCGATGCCGATCTCGTGCTGCACCTGCCGCTGCGCTACGAGGATCACACGCGGCTCGTCGCACTCGCATCGCTCACCCCGGGGCTCGCGGTGCAGACCGAAGGCATCGTGGTCGACACCGAG
>JADZAQ010000106.1 GCA_020852555.1 Burkholderiales bacterium | reverse complement strand
TCGATCGACGCGGACATCGAGGCCGCCGTCGCCCTGGACGACCCCGTCGGTGCCACGCAGCACCTGCTCGACCTCGCCGAGGAAGTGCTCGAGCGCTGGATCGTCGCCCGCGGGGATGCGCCGACGACGGAGCGCCGCGAGGAATTCCGACTCCTCGCGCTCCACCATCAGGGCACGCGCGACAGCCCGAGCTTCAATGCCTGCCGCGAGACCTGCCGCGAGATCGCGTACCACTATAATCTGCTGCGCGCCGAGCCGGGCGATGCCCGCCGTGCGCAGCGCCAGGCAATGATGGGGATGCTCGTGCGCCATCTCGCGCTGTTCGTCCTCGGCAAGATCGAAGTCGACAGGCTAGGCGAGTTCTGCTGCGCCTCCCGGCCGCTGCGCCTGGAATCGTAACGACCACGCGGAGAAAGGAAACACCCATGGCGGTGGTGCGCGGATGCCATTTGCCCGACGACCTGCTCTACGACGTCGGCAACCACATCTGGTTCAAGGAGCTCGACGACGGCAACGTGAAACTCGGCATGACGACGGTCGCCACCGCGATGGCCGGGCAGCTCGTCGCCTTCACGCCGAAGAAGGTCGGGCGTGATGTGCAGGCCGGCAAGTCGTGCGCGACGGTCGAGTCCGGCAAGTGGGTCGGACCCGCGAAGTCGGCGGCGGCCGGCGTCATCATCGAGATCAACGACGCGCTGGTCGGCGCGCCCACGCTCGCCAACCAGGATCCCTACGGTGCCGGGTGGCTGGTGATCCTGAAGCCCGCGGACTGGGCGGCGGTGCGGCCGACGCTCGTTCCTGGCGCCCAGGTGGCCGCGGCCTACGAGGCGAAGATGAACGCCGACGGCTTTGCCGGGTGCGCGCCCGGAGGTTGACGCCGACGCGGATCGCGTGGCGCCGCCCCCCGAACGAGGCGCGGCGCCCGCCGGCCGCTACCCCGCCACGTTCGTGCGTGGAGCGGTGGTGCGCAACTGCTTGCCGAGCAGCATGAGGAAGCGCAGCGTATCCTGCGTCTCCCCATCCTTCATCGTGCGCCACAACGACCCGATGCCACCCGTCGAGCGCGGCGTCTTCGCACTCTCGGCGGCGGCGGCGTCGACGCATTCGAGCATCGCCTGCACCTGATCGAGGCGCTCCAGGAGGCGCGGTAGCGTCCCTGCCATCTTCTCCAGGCTGCCGCTCGTCTCCAGCCGTTCGAGCATCGCGACGATTCGCTCGCCACCGCCGCGACTGACGCGATCGAGCAGCGACACACCGTTGCCGAAGGTCTCGGCGAGGCGCCCGATCATCTCCTCGGTGAGCGCGTCCTCCGCCGAGCCATACAGCCGCGCGAGCTTGACGAGCCGCTGCAAGTCGCCGTTGTCGACCAGCTCCACGAGGACGGGAATGGCTCGCTCCAAACCCGCGCGCTGCGCCTGGTCGATGAACGCGAGCCCCCCGCCCACCGCATCGGTGAGGCGCCCCACCATCTCGTCGGTGAGCGCGTCCTGCCCCGCGGCGTAGACCCGGGCGAGGTTCGCGAGACGCTCCAGATCACCGTCGTTGACCAATTGCGCGAGTTGCGGAATCGCCTTCGCGAGGCCGCTACGCTGCACCTGATCGACCATGTCCATCGCGTCGGCCGCCGTCGCCGACAGCCGGCCCACCATCTCGTCGGTCAGCGCATCGCGCGCGGCCACCAGCACATGCTCGACCTCGCCGTCGATCGGTCTGCTCGTCTTCACGACGTCATTCATGATCGCTCCTCACAGGAGGCCGCGGGCGGAGACCCAGTACAGCTTGTTGTACGCCATCTTGAACCAGTGCACCGCGCGCGTGGGCTCCTTGGGCTGCGGCGGATTCTGGTAGTCGAACATGGCGTACGTCGCGCGATCCTTGCCCGCCTCGATGAAGCAGAACACCTTGCCGTCGTAGTCGCGCACCGGCGCGCCCAACTTCACCATCGCGGCGATGTTCTCGCCCAGCGCCTCGGCCTCGAAGTGTGCGGTCGAGCCGGCCTTGCTGATCGGGATATTGGTCGTGTCGCCGAGCGCGAACACGTTGCTGCGCCCTTCCATGTTGAGCTTCTGCCGGTTGGTCGGAATCCACCCGCCTTGGCCCAGCCCGTTCTTCTCGATCACCTCCATGCCGCGGTGCGCCGGAATCGAGATGAGCAGATCGTACGGCGCCTGGGTGCCCTCCTCGCTGTGCACCACCTTCGCCTTGCCGTCGACCTCCTTGATGTTGAAGAGCGTCTCGTAGGTGATGCCCAGGCGGTCGAATTCCGGCGCCGCCCACTTGGCGACGTTCTCCAGACTGTGCACGCGCCCGATGGGATACGTGTAGTGGAGTTGCACCTTGTCGAGCAGGCCGCGGTCCTTGAAGTAGTCGTGGAGCATGAAGGTGATCTCGAGCGGCGCCATCGGGCACTTGTGGGGAACGCCCACCGCGATCACCACGCGCCCCCCCTCGAAGCCCTGCAGCCGCTTGAACATCCTGAGCGCGGCCTCCTCGGTGTAGAAGGTCTCCGAGTTCTCCGCGAGACCGGGGATCGTCTCGGGCACCGGCCGCGACCCGGTGGCGATCACCAGGACGTCGTAATCGTGCGTCTTGCCGCTCTTGGTTTTCACCTGGTTCTTGTCGAGCGTGAACTGCTCGACCGGATCGACGATGAACTTGATCGACGGCTCGAGCAGGCTCGCCTGGTCGCGATAGAGCTCGTCGGGTGTCGTGCGACCGAACGCGAGATAGAGCAGGCCAGGCTGATACATGTGCCTGTCCGACGCGGAAAGCATGGTGATCCGCGCCTTGCCGGACTTCAGTTCCGCGGCCAGCCGCCGGGCGAGATTGTTCGCCAGGATCGTCCCACCCATGCCGCCACCGACGATCAATATCTTCATGCGCTCCTCCTGCAGGCGTGAAGCCGAGACGGCTTCACTTCATTTTCCTCACCCCGATATGCCAGACGCCGGCTTCCTCCCGATTATCCAGCAACTCGTGACCGACCTTGCGGATCCACTCCGGGACATCGGCGGCCGACCCCTTGTCGGTGGACAGGAGCTCCAACTCCTCGCCCACCTGCGCGAGCTTCATCCCGGCGATGAGTTCCATCAAGGGCCCGGGGCAGAAGCTGCCGCGTGCGTCGATGACTTTCCTGCTGCTCATGATCTCTCCTGGCGTTGCCGCGGGTGCTCCTGCATCGCCGCGTCACGCATCCTCGGCCCGTTCAGAACGTGAGCAGCTGGGCATCGGCGTGCTCGTCGAGAAACTTGGTCAATCCGAGCGGTTCGCTCAGGTACGGTTCCAGGGCTTCGCGCTCGAGCCCCAGCACGTCCATCGCCATGGAGCACGGGAAAATCCGCGCGCCGCCGAGGTCGACCGCCTGCTCGAACAGCATCCGAAACCCGGGTGCGTTCTTCTCGGCGAGCAGCTTGCCGAAGGCACCTTCGAACGGTGCGTCATCGGTGCGTCCGCGCACGAAATGCCCGAGCGCGTTCATCGAGAGGAACACGGTGACCGCGTTGCCGCTGACCGCGCCGACCGCAGCCGTCATCGCCGCCATCTGCAGACGCTCGCGCATTCCCGACACCACGATGATTCCGATCGGTTTCGCTGCCATGTCGCACCTCGCCCCGAAAGCCTGCCCCGCCATTCTGCGCGCATTCTCGCGCTAAGACATCGACCCCGTTCGCGTCGATCGAGAATCCTTGACGCCGATCACGCCACGACGTCACGCGGACCCGCCGCGAGCAGCGGCCAGACCCGCCCGGCAAAGATCGCAAACGCGACCCATGCTGCAACGCCACCGGCAAGTGCGAGGGGTCGTGCGCCGAAGGCGAGGCCGGCGGCGAGAGCGAGCGTGCCGGCATGCAGCAGGCCCTGCTGCCACCAGGCCGCTGCACCCATCCGGATCGGCCGCGCGGTGAAACGCGGCAGGAGATGCTCGCCCAACCCGAGCACGAGGAAGGCGGCGAAGCCCAAGCCGAAAACGTGGATCGCCGCACCGCGCCAGATGGCATCACCCACGATGCCGCCACCGAAGACGAGTGCGGCGCCGGCCGCCACGAGGTAGACGGCGGCGGCGGCGATGGCCCACGCGCTCGTCGGCTCGAAGGTGAGTCCGACGTACTGCGGGCTGGCGGTCGCGCGCTGTGGCGCGGCGGCGACGAATTCCAGCGCTTCGCCGCGCGTCGGCACGCCGATGTGGCGAAGCGCATCGTCGATCACCGTCGCCGGCACCGTGCGCACGCCGAGTGCCGCAACCACCGCGCGCCCCTCCGGCTGGCCGACGTCGAGCACCTCGAAGGCGATGGTCCGCTCGTTGGCGACATCGCGCCAGATCTGCTCCGCCGCCCGGCAGGGCACGCACCACTCCGACACGAGCAGCTGGACCTTCATTGGTCGGTGCAGCGCATGCACTGCAGGTTGTACTTGTCGATCCACGCCTTGAGCGCCACGATCGCCTCGTCGCCACGCTTCAAGCGCGCGTACGCCGCCGCCACGTCGTCGGGCCGCAGCCGCATCAGCCAGGCGTCGCCGTACGGCGCGACGTTGACGAGGCCCGGCTCGGTCTCGAGGCGCGGATTGACCTCGACGATCGTGGTGTCGAACGGTGCGGGCACGCCACCGACCCATTTCCCGGACTCGAGGACGCCCAGGTGCTTGCCGGCGCGGCGATGCGTGCCGGGCTTGCGCAGCAGCACGGACACGACGCGGCCGGCCATGGTTTGCGCGGGATCGGTGAGGCCCACCGTGAAGGTGTCCTCGGTACCGGCGTCGGGGCGGACCCAAAGGTAATCGAGGTCGTACCAGAGATCCTCGGGGAGTTCGCAGCCGCGGTACTCGCTCATCCGCGTCGCCCCCAGGGTCGCACCGTGAACATGACGTTCAAGGCGAACAGCGCGAAGCCGATCCACAGCAACGCGCCGCCGCCGGTCACGATCGGCGTGGAAGTCGCGAGCCAGCCCGTCGCCATGGTGACCAGGCCGATGTTGACGGCGGCGAACTGCACGTCGGCGGCACGCTCGGAGAAGAGCGCCCGGCCGGTGAAGCGCGGCAGCATGTGCAGGCCGACTCCGAAGATCATCATGCCGATGAAGCCGACGAGCATGAGGTGCGCGTGCAGGCGCAGCGCATTGCCGGGAACGAGCGAAGGGTCGGCGAGCCAGGCGAGGCCGACCAATCCTCCGGCGAGGGCATAGACGAGCGATGCAGCGATGAACCAGCGGTTCCGCGCGAGCATCGCTACTCGACCGCCCGCAAAAAATCGATGCCGTTGCCGTACGCTGCCATTGGCCGCTCCTCGCAACAGCGATGGTACCCGCGCAGCGAAGACTCGCCAACGCCTTGCGCCGCGAAAGCGACGATCGCCGCGGCGCCGGGTGCTGGCGGTGGCGGGCGCGCCGAGCGCCGACTCGCACCCGAGGGTGGGCGCCGGGTCCGCCGGCGCCGTGCATGCCCGCGCAACCGCGGCAGCAACTGCGGGCGCCGGGGAAATTGCGCTACCCTATGCGCATGGCTTCCATGCAGGGCGACCCGCGCGTCTTCTTCGCTGCCGAGCGCACGCTCCTCGCCTGGGTACGCACGGGGCTCACGATCATGGCCTTCGGGTTCGTCGTGGCCCGCTTTGGCCTCTTCCTGCGCCTCGTCGCGACGCAGCAGGGGCAAGGCGTGCCCGAGGCGGAACTGCACAATCGCCTGTCGAACGCCATCGGCATCGCGCTCATGCTGGTCGGCGTGGGCTGCATGATCCTGGGCGCGCTCCAGCATCGCAGCTACGTCTCCACGCTGCCCGCCGGTGACGTCCCGCGCTCGCACGCGGCGATCTATCCGATCACGCTCGCCATCGTGCTCGCGCTCATGGGGTCCGTGCTGGCGGTATACCTTGCGGTATGAGTGCGAGCCGCGCCACCGTGGGGGAGCGTCGCACCGACGCACGTCTGGGCATCGTCGACCGCGCGCAGGACCAGCCCGGACGCGAAATCGGCCACCGTTCGCGCGGCGCCATGCACCGTTCGTAAGACCGACACCACGCCCGCGATCCTGCGCATTACCGTGCGCCTGTGCCTGCGCCGTCCCGCAGGATCCACGCCACCACGGATGCCGCCATGCTCGAGCCCGCCAACGTCCGCCACCTCGCGCTGTTGCGCTCGCTGATCCGCCAGGGGGCGCAGGATGGAAGTTTCGACCGCAGCCTCGCGGCGGCAACGCCGGCCGCGGAAGAGTTCTTCGCGAAGCTCAAGCGTGCGCTGGTGACGGGCTACTTCGTCGAGGAGGGCCGCGGCGGCACGATCGACACGGTACCGGTTCCCGGTTACGTCTTCTGGCCCGATGGCCGGCACGGGGATTCCCAGCCGGCCGGGTTCGGCCTCTTCCGCAGTATCGAGTCAGGCTACGAGTTGTGGCTGGCCGGCCTCGATCTCGGCCTGCGCGGCGGCGGACACGGCCGCGCGCTGCTGGCGGCGCTCTTCGCGACCGCGCAAGGACAGCGAACCTGGGTGGTGCGCATCCAGCGCGGATCGCGCTACGCGCCCGCGCTCGCCCACCTCCTCGCCGAATTCGGCTTCGCCCTCGTCGGCGACACGGCAACCCTGCGCTGGTTCCTGCGCAAGGGCGCGCCCGCCGACCTGGCCACACGCGTACGCGATGCCGTCGACGCCCGCGGCACGCTAAACTGACCGCTCCTGTAGGCCACGGGCCGGCTGCTCGCCGCTCCGGCCTTCGGCAGGGGAGAGGTTCCGTTCGCATCTCGATCGCTGGCGCGGGAGCGTCGTCCCCTCGACGTGCGCCAACCACCAAGGACCAACAACATGGACAACTCGATCGCTGAACCACGCGTCGTCGCGGCAGGCAGGGGCAGCGCGTGGTGGGTGGAGGGCTGGCGATTGTTCGCCGGCAACGTCTTCACCTGGGTCGGAATGGTCATCATCTACTACATCATCTCGATCCTGCTGAGCTTCGTCCCCATCATCGGCAGCGTCGGCCAGGCGCTGCTGACACCGGTCTTCCTGGGCGGCATCATGCTGGGCTGCCAGTCGATCGCGCGCGACGGCACGCTGCGCATCGCGCACCTCTTCGAGGGATTCCAGGGCGAGCACTTCGTCGCGCTGATGACGATCGGCGCGATCAACATCGGATGCTTCGTGGCGCTCGCGCTCATCGGCAGCATCGGCTTCTTCGGCATGTTCGCCGGGCTCGCCCACCTGATGGTCCCGGGCGCCGATCCACTCGACGCAATGGTGGGCTCGCTGCGCGCGATCACCGGCACCGGACTCCTCGTGGCCCTGGTGATGCTCGTGCTCGGCACCGCCTTCGCGATGCTCAACTGGTTCGCTCCGGCGCTCGTCGCGCTGCACGGCGCCCGCGGGTGGCCCGCGATGAAAGCATCGTTCAGCGCCTGCCTGCGCAACTGGGTTCCGTTCCTGGTCTACGGACTCATCGGGCTCGCCGTCGCCGCCGCTTTCGGCGTGCTCCTCGTCG
>JADZAQ010000105.1 GCA_020852555.1 Burkholderiales bacterium | reverse complement strand
CTGAGGCGCCGGCGATGGATATCGGCCAATGCCACTACGTCGTCGTCGAAGGTCCGATCGGAGCGGGCAAGACGAGCCTCGCCCGCCAGCTCGCCGAACACCTCGCCGGTGATACGCTTCTCGAGGAGCCGGACGACAACCCGTTCCTCGCGCGCTTCTATGCCGACATGCCGCGCTTCGCGCTGCCGACGCAGCTCACCTTTCTCTTCCAGCGCGTCGACCAGTTGCGCGTGCTGGCGCAGCTCGACCTGTTTCGCCGTCCCACCGTCGCCGATTTCCTGCTCGACAAGGATCCGCTCTTCGCCCACCTCAACCTGACCGACGATGAGTACGCGCTGTACGCCAAGGTCTACGCGCACTTGAAGCCGCAGGTACCCGCGCCCGACCTCGTCGTCTACCTCCAAGCGCCCGTCGACACGCTGCTCGCCCGCGTCCGCCGCCGTGGGGTGCCCTTCGAGCAGGCGATTCCCGACGAGTACCTCGCGCGCCTCGCCGATGCGTACGCACGCTTCTTCTACGCCTACGACGATGCCCCGCTGCTCATCGTCAATAGCGAGCGCCTCGATTTCGTGCACGATCCATCGCACTTCCGCCTGCTGCTCGACCGCATCGCGAACCTGCGCGGTCAGCGCGAGTTCTTCAACCTCGGACAGGGCTGATCCCCATGGACATCATCCACACCGGAGCCGAGCTCGCCGCGCGGCTCGGCAATGCCGGTCGCGTGGCCTTCGTGCCGACCATGGGCAACCTCCACGCCGGTCACTACGCACTGTGCCGGATCGCCCGCCAGCACGGCGGAACGGTGGTCACCAGCATCTTCGTCAATCGCCTGCAGTTCGGCCCCAACGAGGACTTCGATCGCTACCCGCGCACGCTCGCCGTGGATCGTGCGGGCCTCGAGCGCGAGGGCGTGGATGTGCTGTTCGCGCCGCACGAGCAGGAGATGTACCCGACGCCCCAGGTGTATCGCGTGCAACCGCCGCCGCTCGCCGACGAGCTCGATGGCGCCTTCCGGCCCGGCTTCTTCGGTGGCGTGTGCACGGTCGTGCTCAAGCTCTTCAACTTCGTGCGTCCCGACGCGGCGGTGTTCGGCAAGAAGGATCGCCAGCAATTGAAGATCGTGCGCGGGATGGTGCAGCAGTTCAATCTGCCCATCGAGATCGTGCCGGCGGAGACCGTTCGCGCCGACGACGGGCTGGCGCTGTCGTCGCGCAACAGCTACCTCACCCCGGTCGAGCGCGCCGAGGCGCCCAACCTCTATCGTGTCCTGCGCGGCATCGCCGACGCCATCGCCGGCGGGCGACGCGACTACGCGAACCTCGAGGCCGCCGGGCGCGCCGAGCTCGCGGCGCGTGGCTGGCAGGTCGACTACGTCGCGGTCCGTCACGGCCTCGCCTTGCGCATCCCTCACCCGGAAGGTTTCGACCACCCGAACCTGCTGATCGTGCTCGCCGCCGCGCGGCTCGGCACGACGCGCCTCATCGACAACGTCGACGTGATTCCGCAGTACGGACGCGATTAGCGGCCTGTCGGCGGCCGCTGGCGCCGACTACCGCGCTACGCCGCGCGCAGCGCGTCGACGATCGACAGCCGCGCCGCGCGCGCCGCCGGCAGGAATCCGCCGATGAAGCCCATCGCGAGCGCGAAGCCGAGCGATGCCAGCACGGTGAACGGCGTCAGCGTGAAGGTGAAGGCGATCTCGGCGAAGGTCTGGAAGTTGGTCGTCGAGATCGGCACCATCTGCATGAACGACGCGCCGACGAGCCCGACGATCCCGCCGACCAGGCCGAGCAGCAGCGCCTCGCCCAGGAAGGCGACGAGGACCGACGTCCGCGGAAAGCCGAGCGCGCGCAGCGTGCCGATCTCGGCGGTCCGCGAGGCGACGCTCGCGTACATGGTGATCATCGCGCCGATGATCGCGCCGATCGAGAAGATGATCGAGATCGTGGTGCCGAGGTACGAGATGAACTTGGCGAGCTGCTCGGACTGGTCGGCGTAGAACTGCTGCTCCAGCTTCGCCTCGAGGTGGAGGCGCGGATCGCCCTCGATGCGGCGCTTGATCGCGGCGAACTCCGACGGGTCCTGCAGCCGGAAGATCACCGCCGAGAAGCCGCCCCGGCGAAACGCCTGCAGGAACTGCTCGGCGTCGCCCCAGATCTCCGAATTGAACGCCGTCTTGCCCGCATCGAAGACACCGACCACCGTCCAGTCCTGCTGCGCGAAGTGCAGCGTCTCGCCGATCGATGCGCCGCGAAAGCCCTGCGCCACGCTGCGCCCGGCGACGATCTCCGAGGTTCCCGGCCGGAACATTCGGCCCTCGACGATCCTCACCTGTGGTCGCAGCGTGAGGCCCTGCGCGGTGACGCCGCGGATGACGACGTTGGCGGCGGTCCCGGTATCGCGCTTGGGCAAGGTGATGAGAACCACCGGCTCCTTGGAGACGAGCTTCTCGCCGTCCTCGCCGGTGGCGATCCCGGGCAGCGACTCGACGATCGCCGCGGACGGGCGATCGATGCCGCTTTGCACTTCGGTCTGCGAGCCCTGTCGGATCACCAGGACGTTGTCCGGCTGGCCGGTCGCCACCAGCGTCTCGCGCAGGCCCGCCGCCAGCATGAGAACGGTCGCGAACACGTAGACGACGAGCGCCATCCCGCCGGCGGTGAGCACCGTGGTGAGCTTGCGCGCGAAGAGGTTGCGCGCGACGTACGAGAAAGGAATCGTCGTCATGCGACCGCCCGCAGTCCGTCGACGATGCGCACGTGCGCCGCTCGCCACGCCGGGATCAGCGCGGCGACCACCCCCACCACCAGCGCACAGCCGACCTGCATGAGGATCGTCTCCCGCGAGATGGCGAAGATCGGGAACAGCGTGGAAAGCGCCGCGCCGAACGCGCCGGCCACCGGAAAGGTGAGCGCGATGCCGATGATGCCGCCGACGAGCGCGATGCCGAGCGACTCGGTGAAGATCAGCAACGCCACGAAGCCGCTCGAGAAGCCGATCGCCTTCAGCGTGGCGTATTCCGAGTAGCGCTCACGCGCGGTCATCGCCATCGTGTTCGCCATCACCGCCATGATGATCACGATGATCACGAACGACACCGCCTGCACGGCGACGAGGATCGTCTCGGTCATCGCCACGAACCCCAGCTGGAACGCCTTCTCGGTCTCGGTAAGGGTCTCGGCGAGCGAATTCTTGAACGTCGCGTCGATGCGCTCCGAGATCTCGGCCGCGCGGCCGGGCTCGTTGATCTCCACGATGTACACGCCGACCGAGTCGGCCCGCCGCGGGTAGATCTGCTTGATGCGCTCGTTCAGGTAGGCCCACTGAAAGAAGAACTGCGTTTCGTCGACCTTGGAATCGGCGCCGTCGTAGATCCCGCGCAGCGTGAACGTCCAGGTCCCCGGGTAGATCGTGCCGCGCAACGGAATCCGGTCGCCGATCTTCCAGCCGAAGCGATCGGCGAGCTTGCGGCCGACGACCGCGCCCTGGCGATCGAGGAGAAAGGCCTTGCGCTCGGCGTCGGGGAGCCGGTACTCGGGGTACATGTCGAGATACGGGCCCGGATCGATCGCGAGTTGCGGGAAGAAATTGCTCTCGGTGATGTACACGCCGCCGAACCAGTTGGCGGCCGCGACCCCGGTGACGCCGGAAACCTGTCGGATCTTCTGCGCATAGTTGATCGGCAGCGGAAAGACGAGCGAGATCGAGTTGCGGGTGACGAGTCGCGTCGCCGACGTCGCCTCCGCGCCGAGGTACCAGGCGTCGACGATCGTGCGCAAGAGTCCGAAGGCGACGATGGCGACGACGATGCCGACGAGCGTGAGGATCGTCCGCAGCTTGTGCCGGAGCGCGTTGCGCAGCACGAGGAAGGGAACGAACACGCGGGCTCGTACGCGGTGGTCAATCGACCAGCACGCCCTTTTCGAGGTGCACGAGACGCCGGGCGTGGCTCGCCGCCTTCGGATCGTGCGTGACCATCACGATCGTCTTGCCGAGTTCGCGATTGAGGCGGCCCACGAGGTCGAGGATCTCGGCGGCGGTGGTGCGATCGAGGTCGCCCGTCGGCTCGTCGGCGACGATGAGCGTCGGATCGGCGATCAGCGCGCGGGCGATCGCGACCCGCTGCTGCTGACCGCCGGACAGCTCGTTCGGGTAGTGCTCCATGCGATCGGAGAGGCCGACCAGCGCCAGCGTGTTCGCGACGCGCTCATGGCGCTCGCGACGCGATAGCGAGGTGAGCTGCAACGGCAACTCGACGTTCTGGAACGCCGTCAACACCGGCATCAGGTTGTAGAACTGGAAGATGAAGCCGACGTGCATGGCACGCCACGCGGCGAGTTCACCGTCGGTGAGCTGGGCGATGTCGACGCCGGCGACCCGGATCTCGCCCCCGGTCGGCTTGTCGATGCCGGCGATGAGGTTGAGCAGCGTCGATTTGCCCGATCCGGACGGTCCCATCAGCGCGATGAAATCGCCCGCCGCAACGTCGAGGTCGATGTCGACGAGCACCGGGATCAACTGGTCGCCACGGATGTAGCTCTTCGACAGATTGCGAATCGCGACGAGCGCGGCGGACGGAACGTCGTTCATGGGTAGCGGACGCGCAGCGCGCCGGATCGCGGCGGCGCGACGCCTATCGGGCGGCGATCCGCACGAGGGCGCCGCCGTCGAGCGTGGGGGGCGGATGCGCGACCGCCTTCTCGCCGCTCTTGACGTCGCCGGCGATGGCGACGACGTCGCCGATCGTGGCACCGGGCGTCACCGGCACCAGCACCGCCCTGCCGTCGCGGATCACGAATACCGCACGCTTGCCGTCGCGCTCGACGATGGCGTCGGGATTGACCGCGAGCAGCGGTCGCTGCTGCTCGGCCGTCACGTCCTGCGAGAGGAAGCTCACCTTGGCGCTCATCTCGGGGAGGATCCGCGGATCGATCTCGTCGAACTTCACCTTGGTCATCACCGTGGCCTTGGCGCGGTCGACGGTCGGCACCATGCGGCTGATGCGCCCCCGAAAGCGCGTGTCGGGCAGCGCGTCGAGGACGATCTCGGCGGGCTGGCCGACCTTGATCTTGGCGAGACTCGACTCCGAGACGTCGGCCTCGACCTCGAGCGTGCTCATGTCGGCCATCGAGACCACCGCGCCCTTCGAATCGGCGGCATTCGAGAACGGCGTGACGAGGTCACCGACGTTGGCGCTCTTCGACAGGATGACGCCGTCGAACGGTGCGCGGATGATCGTGTAGTCGACCTGCACCGCGGCGTTGCGTGCCGTCGCCTCGGCGGCATTGATCACCGCCTGCGCGTTGGCCACCGCCGCCGTGGCGCGATCGGCGCGCGCCTTGGCGGTATCGACCGACGCCGCCGAAACGAACTTCTGCGCGAGCAGTTCCCGGCTGCGCTTCAACTGTGCCGTGGCGTCGACCTCCTCGGCCCGCGCCTGCGCGAGCGCCGCGCGCGCCGCGACGACGTTCGCGCGCGCGGTCTCGTTCTGCGCGATGACGTCGCGGGCATCGATCCGGGCGATGACATCCCCCGCCTTCACGCGCGAGCCTTCGGTCACGCCGAGCCAGTCGACGCGGCCCGTCGCCTTCGACGAGATGGCGGCCTTGCGCTGCGCGACGACGTAACCGGTGGCGTTCAGCACCACGAATTGCTGCGACGGATACGTGGTGATGATCGAGGTCGCCGCCACGGTGGTGATCCTGGGTTGCAGCGCGTACCACCCCGCGCCAGCGGCGACCGCGAGGAGCACGATGCCCCAGACGATCCACCGCCGCCGACGCCGGGCGCGCAGCGGCGCGACGTTGCGGTCGATCTTGAGCTTGGAGAGGTCCGGCGCAGGCGTCTGCGTCATGGGGCGAGGTGATGCGGTGGGGGCGTCGGGAGATCGGGCAGGCGCCCGGAGAGCGCGCATTCTACCTTGCCATCCTCGGTCCTCCGGAGGTGGCGGCGGCGCGACGATCGACAACGCGTCAGGCCTCGCCCGCCGGCGGGCCACCAGCGGCGGGTCAGCCCCCGTCGAGCGGCGTCGCCACTGGCGCGGTGGCGACGTGGCGACGGCTCGCGACATAGCCGTATGCCGAGACGATGACGAGCCCGCCGCCGATGCAGGCGATTCCCGCCCATTCGGCGGCGGCAAGCCGTTCATCGAAGACCACCATGCTCGACAGGAGCGCGATGACGGGGATCGCCATCATGTTGAGCGACGCCGTCCCGGCGGGCAGGTGGTTGAGGATCGCGATCCACAGCAGGAACCCCAGTGCCGTGGACAGGACGCCGACGTAGACGAGGATGAGCGCGTAGGTGATGCTCCACTGCGAGGGTTCGAGACCGAACGCGAACGGGAGCACGGTGAGCGGCAGCACGCCGGCGGCCATCTGCCAGGCGAGGTAGTTGAGCGGATCGAAGGTACGCTCGCGCTGGAAGTACTTGGTGGCGACGCTCCCCGCCGCCCAGCCGAACCCCGAGAGCACGGCCCACAGTTTCGGCACCAGACTGCCCGACCAGTCCCAGGGCTGCACGACGAGGACGAGCCCGGCGAGCGCCATCGCGACGGCAAGCCATTGGACCCCGCGCACGCGCTCGCGCAGGACGACCCAGGCGATGAGCAGCGTCCAGAACGGCATCGTGAAGACGAGCACCGATGTGCGGCCCGCGCCACCGCCGGCGAGCGCCATCGTCGTCGAGCCGAAATTGATCGTGGTCTGGAAGAACCCGGTCACCATCACCGCGAGCCACGACTCGGGCCAGAACGGCCGGCGCTGGGCGACCAGAACGGCGAAGAGCGCGAGTACCGCCGCCCAGGTGCGCTCGACGTTGAAGACGGCGGGGTGCGAGCGCTCGAGCCCGAACTTCATCGCCAGCCAGTTGAAGCCCCAAAGCAGCGTGAGGATGACGAGTGCAATGTACGCACCGCGCCGCGAATGGACGATGAGGCGCGCTGGGGCCGCGGCCGGGTCCGCACTGCTGCGCGCCCCGGCTCCCGCACGACGGGGGCCGCTGCTCATCGCGCGGTCGCCGCGAATTCTTCGATCAGCCGCGCGACTGCCCGCGGCTGATCGTGGTGCACCATGTGGCCCGCGTCGTCGACGTAAGCGAGCCGGCCCTGGCGCAGCCAGCGGAAGCGCCGGGCGATCTCCGCATCGACATCGCCACCGGGGGCCAACCAGGAGCCGATGTTCGACTGCGCCGCGACGATGCCCAGCACCGGGACCGCGATCGACGCCCACAGCGCCTCCATCTCCTCGATCCGGGCGACGCTCGGGAACGGCCGCTTGTGCCGTGGATCGGCGCGCAGCCGCGCACTGCCGTCAGGCAGCATCTGCGCCCAGTGCGCCGCCAGGAATTCGGCCTTGTCACGCGGCAGGCGCGGATTCGTCTTCTGCAGCCGATCGGCGACCGCGCCAAGGCTCACATAGGGCGTGAACCCCGGCGGATCGCGCAGCGCGTCGAGCCAGCGCGTGAGCTTGGCCGGCGCGTGCGCCGCGGGCTCCGCGGGAATGCCGAAGGCGTCGATGGTGACCACGTGCGACGCCCCGTGCGGCCGCGCACCGGCCCACGCGAGCGCCACGTTCCCGCCCAAACTGTGGCCGACGACGACCGGCGGGGCATCGCCGGCCAGCGCGCGCACCAGCGCATCGAGATCGGCGACGTAGTCGGCAAACCAGTAGCCATCCTGCGGCGTCTCGGTGAGGCCGAAGCCGCGCCAGTCGGGGGCGAGCACGCACCACGATCCGGCGAGTTCGTCGACGACGAACTGAAACGAAGCGGAGACGTCCATCCAGCCGTGGAGCAGGACGAGCTTGCGGGCCCGCGGATCGCCCCACGTGCGCACGTGATAGGCAAGCCCGCGAATGGCAAGGAATTGCGCACGCGATGGCGCCGTCGCGACTCGCCGTGATGGTGCGTTCGTCGAGTCCGTGGCGCCCATATGGAAGTAGAATTGTAGCAGTCTGCGCCGCTTCGTCGCGGACACATCCATTCGCGCCCTCCGACGCTTCGCTTCGATGCCGGCTCCGTCGTTCGTCCATCTGCGCCTGCACAGCGAATACTCGATCGTCGACGGCACGCTGCGCATCGACGACGCGGTGGCGGCCGCGGCAGCCGATGGCATGAGCGCGCTCGCGCTCACCGATCTCGCCAACGGCTTCGGACTCATCAAGTTCTACAAGGCGACGCGCAGCAAGGGCATCAAGCCGATCATCGGCTGTGACGTGTGGATCACGCACGAAGGCGAGCGAGACAATCCGCACCGTGCGGTCCTGCTCGCTGCCGATCGCGACGGCTACCTGCGGCTGTGCGAATGGCTCACCCGCGCGTACCGCGGCAACCAGCACCGCGGCCGCGCGGAATTGCGGCGCGAGTGGTTCGACGAGGGGACCGCGGGGATCATCGCCCTGTCCGGCGCGCGCGACGGTGACGTAGGCGCGGCGCTGCTGCAGGGCGACGCGCGCGCTGCCGAAGCCGCAGCGGCAGCGTGGGCGGCGCGCTTCCCGCAGCGCTACTACCTCGAGGTGCAGCGTGCCGACCGTCCCGACGACGATGCGCTGGTCGCGGCGACCGTCGCGCTCGGTGCTGCGCGGGCGCTCCCGGTCGTCGCCACGCACCCGGTCCAGTTCGCGCGTCCGGAGGATTTCCGGCCGCACGAGGCTCGCGTGTGCATCGCCGAAGGCAACGTGCTGGCCGACACGCGGCGGCCGAGGCGCTTCACCGCGCAGCAGTACTTCGCCACGCAGGCCGAGATGATGGAGCGCTTCGCCGACCTGCCGCAGGCGCTCGCCAACAGCGTCGCCATCGCCCAACGCTGCAACGTCACGATCGACCTCGGCAAGAATTACCTGCCGGTGTTCCCGACGCCGGAAGGGATGACGGTCGACGAGCACCTGCGCGCCGAGGCGGGCCGCGGCCTCGAGCGCCGCCTCGCGCAACTCTATCCGGACGAGAAGCTGCGCGACGCGAAGCGACCCGAATACCTCGCCCGTCTCGAGTTCGAGGCGGGCACGATCGTGGAGATGGGCTTCGCCGGCTACTTCCTCATCGTGGCCGATTTCATCAACTGGGCACGCAGCAACAGCGTGCCGGTGGGTCCGGGCCGCGGGTCGGGTGCGGGCTCGCTCGTCGCCTACTCGCTCGGCATCACCGACCTCGACCCGTTGCGCTACGCGCTCATCTTCGAGCGCTTCCTCAATCCCGAGCGCGTGTCGATGCCCGACTTCGACATCGACTTCTGCCAGGACGGCCGCGATCGCGTGATCGACTACGTCAAGGACAAGTACGGCGCCGACTCGGTGTCGCAGATCGCCACCTTCGGCACGCTCGCCGCCAAGGCGGCGGTGCGCGACGTCGGTCGCGTGCTCGACCTGCCGTATTCGTTCGTCGACGGCATCGCCAAGTTGATCCCGTTCCAGCCCGGCAAGGTGGTGACGCTGAAGCGCCGCGACGGCGAGGCCGAAGCCAACGTCATCCACGCGCGCGAGGTCGAGCCGCTCATCGACGAGCGCGAGGCCGCCGAAGAGGAGGTGCGCGAACTCCTGCGGCTCGCGCAAGACCTAGAAGGGCTGCCGCGCAACGTCGGCATGCACGCCGGCGGCGTCCTCATCGCCCCGGGCAAGCTCACCGATTTCTGCCCGCTGTACGTGCAGCCCGGCGCCAGCGCGCTCGTCTCGCAGTTCGACAAGGACGACGTCGAGGCGGTCGGCCTCGTCAAGTTCGATTTCCTGGGCCTCACCACGCTGACCATCCTCGACTGGACGCTGCGCTACGTGCGCCTGCTCGATCCGGCGTCGACGCTCGACCTCGATTCGCTGCCGCTCGACGACGACCTCGCGTTCTCGATCTTCCGCGCCGGCAACACGACAGCGGTGTTCCAGTTCGAATCGCGCGGCATGCGCGAGCTCCTGAAGCAGGCGCCGGTGACCCGCTTCGAGGACATCATCGCGCTGGTGGCACTGTACCGGCCGGGGCCGATGGAGCTCATTCCCGACTTCGTCGCGCGCAAGTCGGGGCGCGAGCGACCGATCTACCTCGACCCGCGCCTGGAACCCATCCTCTCTCCGACCTACGGCGTGATGGTGTACCAGGAGCAGGTCATGAAGATCGCGCAGGAGATCGGCGGCTACACGCTCGGTGGGGCCGATCTCCTCCGGCGTGCGATGGGCAAGAAGAAGCCCGAGGAGATGGCCAAGCACCGCGGCATCTTCGTCGCGGGCGCGGCGAAGAACGGCGTCGCCGAGGCGAAGGCGACACAGCTCTTCGATCTGATGGAGAAATTCGCGGGCTACGGTTTCAACAAGTCGCACGCCGCGGCGTACGCGCTGGTCGCCTATCACACGGCGTACTTCAAGGCGCACCACCCGGCGCCGTTCATGGCGGCGAACCTGTCGCTGGTGATGGACGACACCGACAAGGTCCGCGGGCTGCGCGACGACGCGCTCGCACAGGGACTCGCGATCCTGCCACCGGACGTCAACGCCTCGAACTACCGCTTCGAGCCCGTCGACGAGAAGCGCATCCGCTATGGCCTCGGCGGCGTCAAGGGCACGGGGCAGGCCGCCATCGAGGCGATCGTCGCCGCGCGCGAAGCCGGTGGGCCATTCCTCGACCTCTTCGATTTCTGCGCGCGCATCGACAAGCGCACCGTCAACCGGCGGGCGATCGAGGCGCTCGTCAAGGCCGGCGCCTTCGATGCGATCGAGCCGCGCCGGGCGGCGCTGCTCGCCACGGTTGGCGTGGCGCTCGACGCCGCGCAGCGGGCGCAAGCGACCGCCGCGCAGGTGTCGCTGTTCGGCGAGGACGAGCCGGCGAGCCGCGGACACGCGCTCGCCACGGTGCGCGAGTGGACGGAAGCGGAGCGGCTGACGCAGGAGAAGACCGCGATCGGCTATTACCTCTCGGGCCATCCGTTCCATGCCGATGCGGACGAGATCGCGGACATCACCCGCACCACGCTCGCGAAGCTCGCCGCGCGCCCCGACAAGGTGCTCGTGGCCGGCATCGTCACGCAGGTC
Organism: Burkholderiales bacterium; assembly: GCA_020852555.1. GTDB lineage: Bacteria > Pseudomonadota > Gammaproteobacteria > Burkholderiales > Casimicrobiaceae > VBCG01. The sequence goes on along the minus strand of JADZAQ010000105.1, from coordinate 19,724 downwards.
CGCGTGCAATCCGGGCGGCGCGGAAAGATGGCCTTCGTGACGCTCGACGACGGGCAGGCGTCGCAGGAAATGATGGTGTACAACGAGACCTTCGACGCGGTGCGCACGCTGCTGCGCGACGACCAGCTGGTGATCGCCGAGGTCAAGGTGTCGCAGCGGATGAGTGAGGACGGCGAGGCACAGGGCCTGCGCATCATCGTCGAGACCCTGTACGATCTCGCGGCGATGCGGCGCCAGCGTGCGAAGCGCCTGCGCATCGCCGTCAACGGCAATGCCTCGGCGGCGGAACTCGAGGCCTTGCTCGCACCGTACCGACCCGGTGACAAGCCGGTTACCGTGGCCTACCGCAGCGCGCGCGGCATCAGCGGCGAGGTCGACTTGTCGCCCGCCTGGAGCGTGAACCTCGACGACACGCTCATCGCTCGCTTGCGCGAGTGGCTCAGCCCCGACAACGTCGAAATCCAATATCACGAGAGCACGCGATGACCCTTCCCGCGACCATGCGCCACGTCGACTTTCGCGAGCCCGGACCGCCCAGCGTGCTCGTCGTTGCCGAAGGGCCCGTGCCGCTGCCGAAGCCCGACGAGGTGCTGATCGAAGTGGCGTACGCTGGGGTGAACCGGCCCGACTGCATCCAGCGCGCGGGAAACTATCCGCCGCCGCCCGGCGCGTCGCCCGTTCTCGGTCTCGAGGTGGCGGGACGCATCGCGGCGATCGGCGCCGGTGTCGAGGGATGGAAGGTCGGCGACGGCGTCTGCGCGCTGACCCCCGGTGGCGGCTACGCCGAATACTGCGTCACCCCGGCCGGGTTCTGCCTGCCGCCGCCGGAAGGGCTCTCGCTCGCCCAGGCCGCGTGCGTGCCCGAGACGTATTTCACCGTCTGGTACAACCTCTTCGATCGCCTGCATTTCGCCGCCGGCGAATCGGTGCTGATCCACGGCGGCAGCAGCGGCATCGGACTCACCGCGATCCAGCTCTGCAAGGCGTTCGGCGCCACGGTGTACACGACTGCCGGCTCCGACGAGAAGGTCGCCTTCTGCCGCACGATGGGTGCCGACCACGCGATCAACTACCGGACCCAGGACTGGGCGGCGGAAGTCTGGCGGATCTCGCAGAAGAAGGGCGTGGATGTCGTCCTCGACATGGTCGGCGGCGACTACGTCGCGAAGAACCTGCGCTCGCTCGCGCCCGACGGGCGCTTGGCGCAGATCGCCTTCCTGCAGGCCTCCACCGTCGAGCTCGACATGCGCGCGATCATGATGAAGCGCCTGACGGTGACCGGATCGACGCTGCGCGCGAGCCCGGTCGCGCGCAAGGTCGCGCTCGCGCAGGCGCTGCGCAAGGACGTCTGGCCACTCTTCACCGCCGGCAAACTCCGCGTCGTGCTGGCGCAGACGTTTCCGCTCGCCGACGCCGCGGGGGCGCACGCCCTCATGGAGTCGGGCACCCTCATCGGCAAGATCGCGCTCGCCGTGCGCGGCGGCTGACGCGGCGACACGGGCGGGATCGTCACGGGCGCCCTCCCGCTCGCGCGGCCGGTCTGTAGCCTGCAAATGCCATTGTCATAATGGCGGCGGTGGGTGACAATGCCGGTCCAGGCCAGCTCCGAGCACAACCCCATGCGCCACGCCACGCGCGCGCTTGCCGCGGCAGTCGTCGTTTGCACCTTCGGCGGTGGCGCCCTCGCCGCACCCCCGCGGGACGGTATCGCCAAGTCGCCCCAGGTGCGTCCGCGGATCGGCTCGATCGATACCAATACCGACGCGGCACGGCTCGCCGCGCTTCTCGCGGGGCCGGGCGTCACCATCGGCAACGCACGCTTCATCGGCGACGCGCTCGCCGCGGGAACGTTTCTGAACGCCCAGGCGGACGTCGGGTTCGCCAACGGCGTCGTGCTGTCGACGGGACGCGTGACCGACCTCGACGGTCCCAACGAGTTCGACGCGACCAGCACCGACTTCGGGCTCCCTGGCGACGCCGACCTCGACACGCTCATCGCCCCGCATCTCACGCAGGATGCCGCGATCCTCGAATTCGACGTCACGCCGGCGTCCAACACGATCGCGGTGCGCTACGTGTTCGGCTCCGAGGAATACAACGAATTCGTCGGCAGCCCGTTCAGCGACGTGCTGGCCATCTTCGTCAACGGCGTCAATTGCGCGAACGTCGGTGGCCTGCCGGTGAGCGTCAACACGATCAACGCCGGCATCAATGCCGATCACTTCGTCGACAACCGGCTCGGCGTGCGCGATACCGAACTCGACGGCCTCAGCTCGCCGCTCGAGTGCGTCGCGGCGGCCAATCAGGGTGTTCCGAATCGCGTGCGCATCGCCATCGCCGACACTTCCGATGGCATGTACGACACGGCGGTCTTCCTCGCCGCCGGCGGAATCCGCTCGCCGGGTGGCAGTGCGCTCACCACGAGCGCGCTACGCAAGGTCATCGAGTACCACCATCGGGAGTTCGACCATTACTTCATCACGTCGAGCCTCGACGAGATCGCGAAACTCGACAACGGCACCTTTGTCGGCTGGGCGCGCACCGGAAGGGCGTTCAACGTGTTCGCTTCCGGCACCCCCGGGACGGTCGACGTATGTCGCTTCTTCAGCACGTCGTTCGCGCCGAAGAGCTCGCATTTCTACACGCCGTCCGCCGCCGAGTGCGCAAAGGTCAAGGACAGCGCCGACTGGCAGTTCGAGGATACGGTGTTCAACGTGGTGCTTCCCGATGGTGCGGGCACCTGTCCGGCGGTCACGGCGCCGCTGTATCGCCTGTACAACGACGGCCGGGGCGGCGCACCCAATCACCGTTACACCACCGAGCGCGAGGTCTTCGATGCGATGCGCGAGTTGGGCTGGGTGCCCGAGGGCGCCGGCATCGGCGTCATCGCCTGCGTTCCGCTGTAGCGGACGCGCGACCCGGCTCAGCGCCGCCACGCCGCGCGAATCGTCCTGGCGAGGTCGACGCGCGCGCCGCTCGCGATCGGCGGAGCCGCCTCCGCTGCGGGCGGCCAGGCGATCTCGTCGAACTGGGCGCACACGCACGGCGTGAGGAAGCGACTGCGTGACGCGTAGACGTGGCGGTCGCCGTAGCGCGCTTGTGCCGTCACGTGAAATTTCTGCGGCGCGATGACGGTGAGGCGATCGCGGGCGCGGGTCAGCGCGACGTAGAGGAGACGCCGCTCCTCGTCGATCTCGGTCGCGCTGCCGGTGGCCATGTCCGACGGCAGGCAGCCGTCGACGGCGTTGAGGACGTGCACGCTGCGCCATTCCTGGCCCTTGGCCGAGTGGATCGTCGACAGCACGAGGTAATCGTCGTCGAGCGACGGTGCGGCGGGACGATCGGAGGTCGCGGCCGGCGGATCGAGCGTGATCTCGGTCACGAAGCGCTCGCGCGAGGGAAAGGTGGCCGCGATGCGGCGCAACTGGACGAGGTCGCCCGCGCGCACGTCGGCGTCGTCGTAGAGCCGCCCGAGTTGCGGCTCGTACCAGGCGACGACCTCGTCGAATTCGTTCGGCCACACGCTCGCCGGCGCGCCGAGCGCGGTACACAGCGCGGCGAGGCCGCGCCAGCCGTGGCTCGCCGCCGACGGGACCGGCATGGCACCCAACGTAGCCGGTGCCGCGCCGGCGGCGCCGATGGCATCGAGGAGGCGCTGCGCGGTCGCCGGGCCGATGCCCGCGACCAGACGCACGGCGCGAAAGCCGGCCAGACGATCGCGCAGGTTGTGCGCGAAGCGCAACAGCGCGAGCACGTCCTTGACGTGCGCCGCTTCGAGAAACTTGAGTCCGCCGTACTTCACGAACGGGATGTTGCGCCGGACCAACTCCAGCTCGAGTACCGCGCTGTGGCTCGCGCTGCGAAAGAGCACCGCCTGCTGCTTCAGCGTGGCGCCCGATTCGCGCTGCGCGAGCACGTCCTCGGCGACGAACCGCGCCTGGTCGGCTTCGTCGCGCACGCTGACGAGATGCGGCCGCTCGCCCGGCCCGCGCACCGCCGTGAGCGTCTTGGCGAAGCCGTCGACGCCCTGCGCCATCACCGCGTTGGCAACATCGAGGATCGGCTGCAACGATCGATAGTTGGCCTCGAGCTTGACGATCGTCGCCGGCGGCGCGAACAGCGCCGGAAAATCGAGGATGTTGCGCACGTCGGCGGCGCGAAAGCCGTAGATTGCCTGCGCGTCGTCGCCGACCACCGTCACGCCGTGCCCATCGGGCTTCAGCCGCCGCAGGATCGTCCCCTGCAGACGGTTGGTGTCCTGATATTCGTCGACCAGGACGTGATCGAACAGCCCGCGCACACGCGGCGCGATCGCCTCGTCGGCGAGCATCGCCGCCCAGTAGAGCAGGAGATCGTCGAAGTCGAGCACGTGCTGCGCCTGCTTCGCGTCGACGTAGGCGCCGAACAGCGTCTCCAGCGCGTCCTCCCACTCGCCGCAGCGCGGAAAGCCGTCACGCACGACCTGCGCGAGCGGCTCGTCGGCGTTGACGATGCGCGAGTAGATCGCCATGCACGTGGCCGGCGACGGAAATCGGCGACGCGTGACGTCGATGCCCAGCCCCTGGCGCGCGAGCGCCATGAGATCCTCGGAATCGCCACGATCGTGGATCGTGAAGTTGGCGGCGAGTCCCACCTCGGTGGCGAAGTTGCGCAAGAGCCTTGCCCCGGCGCCGTGGAACGTGCCGGCCCACGGCAGCGCGATCGATGTCGCGTGCCCGCGCTGTCCCAACTGGCGGGCCAGCATGTGCCCGGCGCGCCGCTCGAGTTCCGCGGCGGCGCGCCGCGTGAAGGTGAGAAGCAGGATCCGCCCCGGGTCGGCGCCGCGGCCGATGAGGTGCGCGACGCGTTGCGCGAGGGTGGCGGTCTTGCCGGTTCCGGCGCCGGCGATCACCAGCAGCGGAGCGTCACCGTGGACGATGGCGTCCTGCTGCGCGGGCGTGGGCTGGTGGCGGGAAACGGATGCCGCGGCGAGTGCGCTCATGCAGCGTATCGATCGAACATACGTTCGATATGATACCGCAGGGTCCTGGTGCCGGCACCAGGATTCGAACCCGGGACCAACGGTTTACAAAACCGCTGCTCTACCAACTGAGCTATGCCGGCGAAGCGGGCTGCGCAACGGGTCGCGCCCTACTTGATGATCGAAAGGTGCGGCGGCCGCGGCTTGCGCTTCGTGTCCTTCGGCGGGGTCACGTCGGGCTCACGCGGCGCGGTCGCCGCTCCCAATGCCGCGACGGGATCGGCGGGTGCGCTGAACGCGAAGCCGTAACCCGTTTCCTTGGCGAAGATTCCCGCCACCGCACCGATCGGCACCGCGACTTCCTGCGAGGCGCCGTTGAAGCGCGCCGTGAAATGGATCCACTCGTTGTCGATCGTGAGCTTGCGCGTCGCGGTCGTACTCACGTTGAGCACGATCTCCCCGTTCTTCACGTACGCGACGGGCACGCGCGTATCGCCGTCGACCTTGACCGCGAGGAACGGCGTCAGCGAGTTGTCGCCGCACCACTCGCAGATCGCGCGAATGAGATACGGCTTGGCGGATTGCTCTGACATGGAGTGCTGAGCATATTACGCAGGCGCGCCGCGGCGTCAAGCGCCGGGCGCGACCCTGCGTCTACTTGCGCATCCCGCGCTCGGCCGAAGTCAGCGCCTCCGAGAACGCCGGGCGCGCGAACAGCCGCTCGGCGTACTTCATGAGCGGCGCCGCCTGCTTGGGCATCTGGATACCGTAGTAATCGAGGCGCCAGAGCAGCGGCGTGATCGCGACGTCGAGCATCGAGTACTCCTCGCCCAGCATGTGCTTGTGCTTGGCGAACACCGGCGTGATCTGCAGCAGCGCGTCGCGCACCAGCCCGCGTGCCTTCTCGGCGTTCTTCTGGTTGTTGCCCTCGAGCGCCTCGATGTGGACGAAGAGCTCCTTCTCGAAGCGGTGCAGGAAGAGGCGGGCGCGGGCGCGCATCACCGGATCGGCCGGCATCAGCTGCGGGTGCGGGAAGCGCTCGTCGATGTACTCGTTGATGATGTTCGATTCGTGCAGCACGAGGTCGCGCTCGACCAGGACCGGCACCTGGTTGTACGGATTCATCACCGCGAGATCCTCGGGCTTGTGGTCGAGGTCGACGTCGATGATCTGGAAATCCATGCCCTTCTCGTGCAGCACGATGCGGCAGCGCTGCGAGAACGGGTCGGTCGTCCCCGAATACAGGGTCATCATGGCGGTGTCTCCTTGGCGTGCATCACGGCGCGCGCGTCACGCTCTCGGTGGCGTGACGCGCCCGGCGCCGCATCGACGGCTCGCCGGTCCTGGACCGCGAGCCCGGGCTCCTGCCGCACCGGCTAGTGCGGCACGTCCTTCCAGTACAGGCGCTTCAGGGCGTAGACGAGCGCGAACAGCACGACGAGATACATCAGCACCACGATGCCGATGCTGATGCGCTTGTTCTTGGTCGGCTCGCCGACGAAGTCGAGAAAGTTCACCAGGTCGGCCGCGAAGGTGCGGTACTCGACCGACTGCATCGTGCCCGGGGCGTCGGGATCGGCCGCCACCTGCTGCACGATCCACTTGCCGCCAGGGGCCGGCGCCACGCGCGCGAGGCCCTTGATGGCGATCGCCGCCGCCGCGGCCTTGCCGTGATCGTCGAACTCCTGCTCGACGAGCCGGTTGGGTCCGGACAGCTCCCACAGGACGTGCGGCATGGCGACACTCGGGAAGACGAGGTTGTTCCATCCCGTCGCCGACTTGCTGTCGGCGTAGAAGCCCAGCATGTAGTTGTACAGCCAGTCGACGCCGCGTACGCGCGAGATCACCGACAGGTCGGGCGGCGCCACCCCGAACCACTTGACGCCCTCGGCCGGCGTCATCGCCACCGTCATGGTCGCGCCGAGCTTATCGGCGCCGAACATGAGGTTGTCCTTGATCTGCTGCTCGGTCAAGCCGATGTCCTGCAGGCGCTCGTAGCGCATGTACTGCGCGCTATGGCAGTTGAGGCAGTAGTTCACGAAGTTGCGCGCGCCGCGCTGCAGCGATTCGGCGTCGAGGCGGTGCACCGGCGCAGGGGCGAGGCGCAGATCGGCGCCGCCCGCGGCCGTGGCCTGCATGCTGGCGCCGACGAGCAGCGCCGCGACGAGAGTGAGGATGGTCTTCTTCATGGTGTTCAGCGGACCCTTTCCGGAACCGGCTTCGTCTTGTCGCGAGCCGTGTACCACGGCATCAGCACGAAGAAGAGGAAGTAGACGACGGTGAGGACGCGGGCGAGCACGGTGGCCTTGTCGGCACCCCCCAGGACCGGCCAGCCGTCGGGGAACTGACCCCAGACGGTGACCGGCACCACGCCGAGGTAGCCCAGGATCAGGAACGAGATCACGAATGCCGCGAGCCACGACTTGTACAGCGTCCCGCGGTAGCGGATCGACTTCACGGCGCCGCGGTCGAGCCAGGGCAGGAAGAAGAACAACACGACCGACGCGCCCATCGCCAGCACGCCCCAGAACTGCGAGTTGAGGAACGACGGGACCGCGCGCAGGATCGCGTAGTACGGCGTGAAGTACCACACCGGCGCGATGTGCTCGGGTGTCTTCAGGGGATCGGCCGGGATGAAATTGTTGGCCTCGAGGAAGTAGCCGCCCATCTCCGGCATGAAGAACATGATGGCCGAGAACACGAACAGGAACACGACGACGCCGACCAGATCCTTGATCGTGTAGTACGGGTGGCTGTTGATGCCGTCGAGCGGAAGACCGGTCTTGGGGTCCTTCGGCTGCTTCTTGATTTCGATGCCGTCGGGATTCGACGAGCCGACCTCGTGCAGCGCCATCAAGTGCGCCGCGACGAGGCCGATCAGCACCAGCGGCAGCGCGATGACGTGAAAGGCGAAGAAGCGGTTGAGCGTGGCGTCGGAGATCGTGTAATCGCCGCGGATCCACACGCCGAGGCCTTCGCCGATGAACGGCACCGTCGAGAACAGGTTCACGATCACCTGCGCGCCCCAGTACGACATCTGCCCCCACGGCAGGAGGTAGCCGAAGAAGGCTTCGCCCATGAGCGCCAGGTAGATGAGGCAGCCGAAGATCCACACGAGCTCGCGCGGCTTGCGATAGCTGCCGTACATGAGGCCGCGGAACATGTGCAGGTACACGACGATGAAGAACATCGACGCGCCGGTCGAGTGCATGTAGCGGATGAGCCAACCCCACTCGACGTCGCGCATGATGTACTCGACCGAGCCGAACGCCTTGGTGGCGTCCGGCTTGTAGCTCATCGTGAGGAAGATGCCGGTCACGATCTGCATCACCAGCACGAGCGCCGCCAGCGAGCCGAAGTAGTACCAGAAGTTGAAATTCTTGGGCGCGACGTACTTGCCCCACTGCGATTCCCACAGCGGCGTCAGCGGGAAGCGGGCGTCGATCCAGTTGAGCAGCTTTTCCATCAGCTCTTACCTTCCTGGCTGAGACCGATGACCACCTTGGTGTCGGAGACGTAGCGGTGCGGCGGCACGACGAGGTTGGTCGGCGCCGGCACTCCGCGATACACGCGCCCGGCCAGGTCGAACTTCGACTGGTGGCAGGGGCAGAAGAAACCGCCGAGCCAGTCGGCGCCCAGATCGGCCGGCGCGACATCGGGACGAAAGGTCGGCGAGCAGCCCAGATGCGTGCAGATGCCCACGGCGATCCACATCTCCGGCTTCGACGAGCGGTGCTCGTTCTTGCAGTCCGCGGGCTGGATCGAATTGTTCGAGTTGGGGTCGGCGAGCCGCGAATCGAGCTTGGGCAGCGTCGCCATCATGGCCGGCGTACGGTTGAGCGCCCAACACACCTGCCCTCGCCACTCGACGGTGATGAGCTGGCCCGGCTCGACCTTGGTGAGGTCGACCTCGACCGGCGCACCGGCAGCCCGCGCCCGGGCCGATGGCCAGAACGACATCACGAAGGGAGTGGCAGCCGCGACCACGCCCACGCCGCCGACGGCGCTGGCGGCAACGAGCAGGAAGCGACGCTTCTTGTCGTCGACGGATTGAGTAAGAGCGTCAGACATCCCGATATCCAAGAGAAGGCGAGCCTTGGCCTGCGACGTGGCGTTGGCGACGACGTGCGTCGCCGGCCACCCCGCGCTGACGCGCCCGCGAACGAGTCGCGATGCGCTTGCAAAACCGGGCGATTATAGCGGATCTGCCGTAGGCGCCGGAAGCCCGACCCCGGGGACGGCGCACAAACGCACGTGCTATCAATGCCTTGCGCCGCCTATACTGCGCGCATGTTGCGCAAATTCTGGCTCGTCTTCGCGCAGGCCTGCACGGTGTGCCTGGCGCTCCTCTTCGTCGTCGCCACGCTGCGGCCGGACCTGCTGCCGCGCGTCGGGGGCCGCGTCGCGAACGTCGTCGTGACGCAGGAGACCGCGACCGAGGTTGCCGGCACGCGGGTGACGAGCTATGCCGACGCCGCTCACAAGGCGATGCCAGCCGTCGTCAACGTCTACACGAGCAAGGAGCTGCCGGCGCGCGGCACCCTCGCCGACGATCCCATGTTCCGGCGCTACTTCCCGTCGCCGACGCCCCAGCGGCAAACGAGCCTCGGCTCCGGGGTCATCGTCGCACCGGAAGGCTACGTCCTCACCAACCACCACGTGGTGCAGGGCGCCGATGATATCCAGCTCGTTCTGGCCGACGGCCGGCGCATGAAGGCGCACCTGCGCGGCAGCGACCCCGAATCCGACCTCGCCGTGCTCAAAGTCGACGAGGAGAATCTCCCGTCGATGACTTTCGCGCCCGCCGACAATCTGCAAGTCGGCGACGTCGTGCTCGCCATCGGCAACCCGTTCGGGCTCGGCAATACGGTGACCTTCGGCATCGTGAGCGCGCTTGGGCGCAACTATCTCGGCGTCAATCGCTTCGAGGACTTCATCCAGACCGACGCGGCGATCAATCCGGGCAATTCGGGCGGCGCGCTCATCGACACCGCCGGCAATCTGGTCGGTATCAACAGTACGATCTACTCGCAGAATGGAGGATCGCTCGGCATCGCCTTCTCGATCCCGGTATCGCTCGCGCGCAAGGTGTTCGAGGAGATCGTGCGCGACGGCGAGGTGACCCGCGGCTGGCTCGGCATCCAGCCGGTGGCGGTCACCCCGGCGATCGCGAAGGAGCTGGCCCTGGCGCGCCCGGAAGGCGTGGTGATCGCCGGCCTGCAGCAAGGTGGGCCCGCCGACCAGGCCGGGATGCAGCTCATGGACGTGGTGACCGAGATCGGGGGCAAGGGCACCCGCAACGTGCCGCAGCTCCTCGCACGCATCGCCGAACTGCCCCCCGGGACGACCGCGAAAGTGCGCGTCGTGCGCACCGGTGGCGACGTCGAGGTCGACGTCGTGGTCGGCAAGCGGCCGCCGGTGGAACGGCAATGATCGCAGCCGGGCGCCGCGCTACTTGACGGCCGCTTCCTCGCCGTCCGCCACCGGCGCGGGGACGCTCACGAAGCGCGCGAGGACGAGCCCCAGCTCGTAGAGCAGCCACAGCGGCACCGCCAGCATGAGCTGCGAGAGGACGTCCGGGGGCGTGAAGATCGCGCCGACGACGAAGGCGCCGACGATCACGTACGAGCGGATCGAGCGCAGCTTCTCGAGGCTCACCACGCGCATGCGCACGAGGACGATCACGATCACCGGCACCTCGAACGTAAGGCCGAAGGCGAGGAACATGCCGAGAACGAACGAGAAGTACTTGTCGATGTCGGTCATCATCTGCACGCCGGCCGGCGCGTAGCCGGCGAAGAAGCCGAACATCACCGGAAAGACGAAGAAGTAGGCGAAGGCCATGCCGATCATGAAGAACACCACGCTCGACACGATCACCGGGGCGGCCAGCCGCTTCTCGTGCTGGTAGAGCCCCGGTGCCACGAAGGCCCACGCCTGCCAGAGCACGAACGGCAGCGCGATCAGGAAGGCCGCCATCAGCGTGACCTTGAGCGGCACCAGAAAGGTGCCGGTGACGTCGGTCGCGATCATGGTCGCGCCGTGCGGCAGCGCATGCAGCAGCGGTCGCGCCAGCAACGCGTAGATGTCCTTGGCGAACGGAAACAGGACCACCAGCATGATCGCGACGGCAATGATCGACTTCATGAGCCGCGAACGCAGCTCGATGAGGTGCGAGAGGAAGGTCTCCTGCTCGCCTTCGGGCGGTGGCGCGGCGTCCATCGCTAGATCTTGTCGAAGCCGGGCAACGACGCCTGGCGCGGTGGATCGGCCGGCGCGGCATCGGCGAGTTCGCCGCCGGGTTCGTTGGACAGGGGACCCGGCTCGGCGAGGCGTCGCGCCTCGGGATCGGTGACCGGCGCGGCTTCGCGCGCCGCGTCGTTCAAGCTGCGCTCGACCTCGTGCACGCTCGACTCGACTTCGCGCCCGACGCTCGCCACCGATGATTTGAGCTCGGCAGCGGCCGTTTGCACGTCGCGCTGGAGCTTGCGCAGCTCGTCGAGCTCCATCTCGCGATTGATGTCGGCTTTGACGTCGTTCACGTAGCGCTGCAGGCGACCGAACAGGTGCCCGAGGGTGCGCGCCGCCTTGGGCAGGCGTTCGGGCCCGATCACGATGAGCGCCACCACGGCGATCACCACGATCTCGGAGAAACCGATGTCGAACATGGACGGCGAAGGACGCGTGCGTGACCGCTTCGCGCGGCGCCGCCCGTGATCGGGCCAGCCCGGCGCGGCGCGCGGTGGAGCGTTACGACTTGTGCGGCTCCTTGCGAACCTCGGCGTCGATCGTCTTGCCGGTGATCTGCGACGGAGGTGCGGCGGCGCTGTCGCCTTCTTCGGTCTTCATGCCTTCCTTGAAGCCCTTGACCGCTCCGCCCAGATCCTTGCCGATGTTGGTCAGCTTCTTGGTGCCGAAGATGAGGACGACGACCAGAAGGACGATCAGCCAGTGCCAGATGCTCAAGCCACCCATGGTGTGCTCCTAAGTGTTGTTGCGCACGATCATCGGCCCCAGCGGATCGGGACCGCCGATGACGTGCACGTGGACGTGCGCCACGTCTTGCCGGCCGACCCGGCCGGTGTTGACGATGGTGCGAAAGCCGTCGGTCGCGCCCTGCTCGCCGGCGAGTTTGCCCGCCATCGCCATGATCTTGCCCATCGTCGGCGCGTCACCCGGCGTGAGCTCGTACATGCTGGGCACGTGCCGCTTCGGAATGATCATGAAATGCACGGGCGCCACCGGCTGGATGTCGTGAAAAGCCAGCACATCGTCGTCCTCGTAGACCTTGCGGCTCGGAATCTCGCCGCGGATGATCTTGCAGAAAATGCAGTCGGGGTCGGTCGCCATCCGCGTATTGTATAGCGCCGAGGGTCCCTGCCGCCGGGTCGGCGCGGCGTCGGATACCGGCCCGCGGCGACCGGCACCGGAGAAGGCCCCGCCGCCGCGGCAATGAAGCGCGTCAGCCGGGGTCGCGCGCTGCCTTCTCCGCATGGCCGGAGGTTCCCTCGCGGCGGGCAAGCTCGGCGAGGACATCGGCAGGCGACATGCCGTGATGCGCGAGCAGCACGAGGCAGTGGAACCAGAGGTCCGCCATCTCGCTCGCGATCCGCGCCGGGATGCCGTCCTTGCCGGCGAGCAAGGTTTCGGTGGCTTCCTCGCCGATCTTCTTCAGGATCGCATCGTCGCCCTTGGCGAAGAGCGTGGCGACGTAGGAGCTCGTCGGTGCCGCCGCTTTCCGCGCCTCGATCACGGCCGCGAGGCGCGTCAGGACGTCGGTGGTGGTGTCAGTCATCGCCGTAGATCTCCCGCGGGTCCTTCTGCACGGGATCGGTCTCGAGCCAGCGTCCCTGCTCGAGGCGGCGATAGAAGCAGCGCGCGTGGCCGGTGTGGCAGGCGATGCCGCCGACCTGCTCGACCTGCAGCACGATCGCATCGCCGTCGCAGTCGAGCCGGATCTCCCGCACGCGCTGCACGTGGCCCGACGCTTCGCCTTTGCGCCAGAGCTTGCGGCGCGAACGCGACCAGTAGTGCGCCTCGCCGGTCACCTCGGTCTGCACCAGCGCCTCGCGGTTCATCCAGGCGAGGGTGAGGACGCTGCCGGTCACGGCGTCCTGGGCGATGGCCGCGACCAACCCGTCGCCGTTCCAGCGCACCTCGTCGAGCCAAGCACTCATTGCCTTCACAATGAGACGCAGAGGCGCCCAGAAGATCGCCAGGAGGTTCCTCGGCGTCTCGGCGTCTCGGCGTCTCTTTGTGAAATGGATCTCACGTGCGCTCCCTCATCGACCCGAACCCGCCATCCGCGACGACTGCGCGTCGATCGCCGCGCCCGCTCGCGGGCACTCGCACCCCCGCTGCGCGGGGCCCCTGCTCGCTGCTCACGTGCGCTCCCTCCTTGCACCACACCCGCCGACCGCCACGCCAACGCGTCGGTCGCCGCGCCCGCTCGCGGGCACTCGCATCCCCGCTGCGCGGGGCCCCTGCTCGCTGCTCACGTGCGCACCTCGATTCCGGCAGCGGCCATGGCGGCCTTGGCGTCACCGACGGTGAATTCCCCGTAGTGGAAGATCGATGCCGCGAGGACGGCGGCGGCGCCCCCTTTCACGATGCCGTCGACGAGATCGGCGAGGCTGCCCACGCCGCCCGAGGCGATCACCGGCACGTCGACGGCGTCGGCGACGGCGCGGGTGAGCGCGAGGTCGAAGCCGGTACGCGCGCCGTCGCGATCCATGCTGGTGAGCAGAATCTCACCCGCGCCCAGGCTCGCCACCCGGCGCGCCCACTCGACGGCGCCGCGGCCGGTGGCGGTGCGTCCGCCGTGGATGTAGACCTGCCACTGGCCAGGCCCGTCCTGCTTGGCGTCGATCGCCGCGACAATGCACTGCGCACCGTAGCGCGCCGCAGCCTCGGCGAAGAGCTCCGGCCGCGCGACCCCGGCGGTGTTGATGCTGACCTTGTCGGCACCCGCATTGAGGAGCGCCCGGACGTCGTCGACGGAATTCACGCCACCGCCGACGGTGAGCGGAATGAACACCTGCGAGGCCACCGCCTCGATCATGTCGTACAGCAAGCCGCGCTTCTCGACACTCGCGCGGATGTCGAGGAAGGCGAGTTCGTCGGCGCCCTGCTCGTCGTAGCGCCGCGCAACCTCGACGGGGTCACCCGCGTCGCGCAGGTTGACGAAATTGACACCCTTGACGACGCGCCCATCGGCGATGTCGAGGCAGGGAATGATGCGCGTGGCGAGACCCATGGGAGATGCTACGCGCCCGCCGCGGCCTTCAACGCGTCCTTGAAGTTCAGCGTGCCTTCGTAGATCGCGCGGCCGGCGATGGCGCCGACGATGCCGTCGGCCTCGTGCTTGACGAGCCGCTCGATGTCGGCGATCGACGAGAGCCCCCCCGACGCGATCACCGGCAGCTTGATCTCGCGCGCGAGCCTGACCGTGGCGTCGACGTTGATGCCGGTGAGCATCCCGTCGCGACCGATATCGGTGTAGATGATCCCTTCGACGCCGTAATCCTCCATCTTGCGGGCGAGATCGACGACGTCGTGGCCGGTCATCTTCGACCAGCCATCGGTGGCGACCTTGCCGTCGCGCGCATCGAGGCCGACCAGGATGTGGCCGGGGAACGCCGAGCAGGCGTCGTGGAGGAACCCCGGATTCTTCACCGCGGCGGTGCCGATCACGACGTAGGAGAGCCCGTCGTCGAGGTAGCGCTCGATGGTGTCGAGATCGCGGATGCCGCCGCCCAGCTGGACGGGAATCTCCTCGCCGATGACGCTCACGATCTCGCGGATCGCGAGCTCGTTGCGCGGCTTGCCCGCCACCGCGCCATTGAGGTCCACCAGGTGCAGCCGCCGGGCGCCCTGCTCCAGCCAGTGCTGCGCCATCGCCGCGGGGTCCTCGGAAAAAACGGTGGCCGAATGCATCTCGCCTTGCTTGAGGCGTACGCAGTGGCCATCCTTGATGTCGATCGCCGGAATGATCTGCATGGCAGTGAAGTGAAGCCGCGTGGAAACGAAGGGTAACGCGACGAAAAGCGGGTGGAGCGGCGACAGTGTAACGGGACTGCGAAAGGGCACCGCGCTTGCGAGGCTCGAGTGGATCGGGCTCGCTATTCGCGACCGTTCCAGGCAACGAAGTTCGCGAGGAGCGCAAGGCCGGCGCGCTGGCTCTTTTCCGGGTGGAACTGGGTCGCGAAGATATTAGCCCGCGCGATCGCGCAAGTAAACGGCGCCGGATAGTCCGCGGTGGCCGCGGTCAGTTCCGGATGGTCGGGCACCGGGAAGAAACTGTGCGCAAAATAGAACCGCGCACCGTCCTCGATGCCCTTCCACAAGGGATGCACGCGCGTCGGATGCACGCGGCTCCAGCCCATGTGCGGAACCTTGAGTCGGGTGCCGTCGGGAAGCACCATGCGCTCGCCCCGGAAGCGCACGACGCGCCCGGGCACGACGCCGAGGCAATCGGTGGGGCCTTCCTCGCTGCGCTCGAAGAGCATCTGCAGGCCAAGGCAGATGCCGAGGAACGGGCGCTCGCGCAGCGCCTCGCGCACCGGCCCCACGAGGCCGCGCGCGGCGAGCCCCTGCATGCAGTCCGGCATCGCGCTTTGCCCCGGCAGCACGACGCGCTCGGCGCGGCCGATGATCACGGGATCGGCGGACACGATCACCTCGCGGTCGGGCGCGACGTGGGCGAGCGCCTTCGCCACCGAGCGGAGGTTACCCATTCCGTAGTCGACGACGACGATCATGATCGGGGATCGGGGATCGGGGATCGGGGATCGGGGATCAGCGGTGGCGCCTGGAACGCATCGCCTCCTCTGCATCGTCGCTTCTGACTCCTGATACCTGATACCTGATACCTGAATTACAGCGCCCCCTTGGTCGACGGGATCGCCGACGCGGCCCGCGGATCGGCGGCGACCGCCATCCGCAGCGCGCGCCCGAAGGCCTTGAACACCGTCTCGCACTGATGGTGTGCGTTCGTACCGCGCAGGTTGTCGACGTGCAGCGTGACCTGCGCGTGGTTCACGAACCCCTGGAAGAACTCGTGCACGAGGTCGACGTCGAAGGTCCCGATCATGGCGCGCGTGAAGGGCACGTGGAACTCGAGCCCCGGCCGGCCGGAGAGGTCGATCACCACGCGCGACAGCGCCTCGTCGAGCGGCACGTAGGCGTGACCGTAGCGGGTGACGCCGTGCTTGGCGCCCAGCGCCACCTTGCACGCCTGCCCCAGCGCGATGCCGATGTCCTCGACGGTGTGGTGCGCGTCGATGTGCAGGTCGCCCGTCGCCCGCACCGTGAGGTCGACCATGCCGTGGCGCGCAACCTGGTCGAGCATGTGGTCGAGGAACGCCACCCCGGTGGCGAGGTCGGCACGGCCGCCGCCGTCGAGGTCGATCTCGACGGTAATGTCGGTTTCCGCGGTCTTGCGCGCCACCTGGGCGCGGCGCGCTGCGGAAATGGAATCGGCGGGGGCGGTCATGGGTTGGGTCGAATCAAGAAAGGCGCGGACAGGCGATGACTGTACACCGTCAGGCTGGGCGCGCCAGCGCCTCCAGCACCGCGTTGTTCTCGGCGGGCGTGCCGATCGTGATGCGCAGGCAGTTGTCGAGCAGCGGGTGCCAGCCGTGGACGTTCTTGACCAGGATGCCGGCCTCGCGAAGGGTCGTGAACCACGCATTCGCATCGGGGACGCGGACCAGGAGAAAATTCGCGGCCGACGGGAACACGGTCGCGCCGGGCAGCACCGCAAGCTCCTTCGCCATGCGGGCGCGCTCGCGCCGGATCGCAGCGGCCTGCTCGGCCAGGAGCTCCCCGTGGCGCAGCAGCACGGGGACGACGGCCTGCGTGAGCACGTTCACGTTGTACGGCGGGCGGATCTTGTCGATCTCCGCGATCCATGCCGGATGCGCGGCGGCGTAACCGAGCCGCACCCCGGCCATGCCGACCTTCGACAGCGTGCGCACGACGACGAGATTGGGAAAGGCGAGGACCCGCGGTAGCAGCGTCGCCTCGGCGAACGCGTGGTAAGCCTCGTCGACCGCGACGAGGCCGGGCGCGGCGGCGACGATGCGCTCGACGTCCGCCGCGGGGAACAGCGTCCCCGTGGGGTTGTTCGGCACCGCGAGCCACACGAGTGCGGGCCGCGTGCGCGCGATCGCCGCCAGCATCGCGTCGGTGTCGAGGGTGAGATCGGCGCGCAGCGGCACCCCGACGAAGCGCAGGTCGTACACGTCCGCCTGCATGCGATAGAGGACGAACGACGGCTCGGGCGCCAGCACCGTCGCGCCGGGCTTGGCGACGAGCATCGTGAGCAATTGCAGGATCTCGTCCGAGCCATTGCCGAGGACGAGCCCCACGTCGTTGCCGAGACCCTGCGCCTCGCGCAGCGCCGCCTTGACCTCGTCGCCGCTGCCATCGGGATACCGGTTGATGCGCGCGTTGGCGACCGCCGCGGCCATCTCCGCGCGCGCCTCGCCGGAGAGCCCGTAGGGATTCTCCATCGCGTCGAGCTTGATGAGCCCGGTCGCCTTGGCGACGGGATACGCGTGCATGGCGCGGATCTTCGGGCGGACCACGGCGCGCACGCGGGCCACGACCGCGTCGACGCCGGGCGGCGACGCTGGCGAATCGCCGACGACGTCGGGCATTGCCGGCGCCGGCGAGGGAGTCGGTCGGGGCCTCATGGCGTGGTATCGATCCGCGCCAGCGCCGCTCGCGCGTGCGCGACGAGCCCCTCGCCCTGCGCCAGCGTCGCGGCGACGGGACCCAGTGTCTGCGCCGCCGCCCGCGACACGCGCAACACGCTCGAGCGCTTCTCGAAGTCGTATACGCCGAGCGGCGACGAGAAGCGGGCGGTACGGCCGGTCGGCAGCACGTGATTGGGTCCGGCGCAATAGTCGCCGAGCGACTCGGAGGCGTAGTGCCCGAGGAAGATGGCGCCCGCGTGACGGATCTGCGGCAAGAGCGCGTCGGGGTCGGCGACGGCGAGTTCGAGGTGCTCGGGGGCGATGCGGTTGACCACCGCGCAGGCCTGCGCGAGATCGGCGACGCGGATGAGCGCGCCGCGCCGCGCGAGCGAGGAGCGGATGATGTCCGCACGCGGCATCTCGGCGACGAGGCGCTGCGCGGCGGCCTGCACCTGCGCCACGAGCGCCGCGTCGGGAGTGACGAGGATCGCCTGCGCCAGCGGATCGTGCTCGGCCTGCGCGAAGAGGTCGAGAGCGATCCAGTCGGCGTTCGCGCTGCCGTCCGCCACCACCACGACCTCCGATACGCCGGCGACCATGTCGATGCCGACGGTGCCGAATACCCGCCGCTTCGCCGCGGCGACGTAGGCGTTACCGGGGCCGCAGATCTTGTCGACGGCGGGAATCGTGGCGGTGCCGTAGGCGAGCGCAGCTACCGCCTGCGCGCCGCCGATCGTGAACACCTGCGTGACGCCGGCGAGGTACGCCGCGGCAAGCACCAGCGGATTGCGCACGCCATCCGGGGTCGGGACCGCCATCACGATCTGCCCGACGCCGGCGACCTGGGCCGGGATCGCATTCATGAGCACCGACGACGGATACGCCGCCTTGCCGCCGGGAACGTAGATTCCCACGCGGTCGAGCGGCGTCACGCGCTGGCCGAATTCGCTGCCGTCGTCGTCGGCGAGCAGGAAGCTGCCACCCGCGGCCTTCTGGCGCTCGTGGTAGCGGCGCACCCGCGCCGCCGCGGTGGCGAGCGCGTCGCGCTGCCCGGCGGGCAGCGCTTCGTACGCGGCGCGCAGTTCGCGCGGATCGATCGCGAGCGCGGCCGCCGACGGCACGTCCAGTCGGTCGAAGCGCCGTGTGTACTCGAGCAGCGCCGCGTCGCCGCGTAACCGCACGTCGGCGACGATCGCCGCCACCGTGGCGTCGAGCGCGGGGTCCTGCGCCGCCTCGAACGCGGTGAGCGCCTCGAGCGCCGTCGCGAATCCGGGATCGCCCGCATCGAGCACGCGCAGCGCGAGCCCGGCCGGCGGGGTTGGCGCTTCGGCCATCGGGCTCGTCGTATTCGCGGTCACGACGTCGCCTGCGTCGAGCGGCGGAGCGCGTCGACGAGCGGCTGCATCGTCGCGCGCTTGATCTTGAGCGCCCCCGGATTCACGATGAGCCGCGAGCTGATCGGCATGATGTCTTCGACCGCGACGAGATCGTTCGCGCGCAGCGTGTTGCCCGTCGACACGAGGTCGACGATCACGTCGGCGAGCCCGACCAGCGGCGCGAGTTCCATCGAGCCGTAGAGCTTGACGACATCGACGTGCATCGCCTTGCGCGCGAAGTGCTCGCGGGCGATCCGCACGTATTTCGTCGCCACGCGGACGCGGCCACCGCGCTGCACCGTACCGTTCCAGTCGAAGGTGCGACGGGTGGCGACCACCATGCGGCAGCGGCCGATGCCGAGGTCGAGCGGCTGGTACAGCCCGTCGCCGCCGTGCTCGAGCAGGACGTCCTTGCCGGCGACGCCGGCGTCGGCGGCGCCATACTGCACGTAGGTCGGCACGTCGGCCGCGCGCACCACCACGACGCGCACGTCCGGGTGGCTCGTGGGCAGGATGAGCTTGCGCGACGCTTCGGGATCCTCGACCGGCACGACGCCGGCAGCGGCAAGGAGCGGCAGCGTTTCGTCGAGGATGCGTCCCTTGGACAGCGCGAGGGTGAGGGCGGACACGGAAGGCACGAGGCCGTAACGGCGGTTCGTCGGAACGACATTCTACCGGAGGGCCACG
>JADZAQ010000104.1 GCA_020852555.1 Burkholderiales bacterium | reverse complement strand
GCCAGGTCTTCGGATGGTAGAGCTCGACCTCGCCGACCTCGGCCGGCGGCGCATAGTCGGTTTCGTCGTGGGCAACGTAGGTGGACATCGCGCTTTCCCTGTATTCCCGTCTCCGCCGGAGCCGGGCGGTCGTTACAGCCCGTTGATGTAGGCGACGAGGTCGTTCACCGCGCGGTCGTTGGCTAGCATGCCGGCCATCAGCGTCATCTGCGCGCCGTGCAGGTCCTGCGGATGCGCGCCGCGGATACCTTCGCGGAAGTGCCTCAACTGCGCGGCGAGGTACCAGTCGCTCATGCCCTTGAGGCGAGGTGCGTTGGTCGCCGCGATGCCAGCGCCGTCAGGGCCGTGGCAGGAGGCGCAGGTCGCGAACCGGCTGGCGCCGCTGCGGGCGTCGCCGTCGATCGTCGTCGGCGCGGGCTTGTCGGGAAGCGTGGCGATGTACGCGGCCACGTTGGCGATCGCGCTTTCGTCGGGGAGCGTGGCGGCCATCTGCGCCATGATCTTTCCCTGCGCATCCTTTTCGTGCGCGCCGCGCGCGCCCGACCGGAAGAGCGCGAGCTGGCGACGGACGTACCAGTCGCCCTGTCCGGCGAGCTTCGGCGCGTTCACCGCCTGGTTGCCCTCGCCCTGCGCGCCGTGACAGCCGGCGCACACCGCGAACAGCGCCTGGCCGGCCGCGATATCGGCTTTCGGGCGCGCAACCGTCTGCGCGAACGTCGGCTGGCGCGCGAGCCAGTCGTTGAATGCGCGGTCTTCCTCGACGACCATGCGGCCCCGCATCGCGAAATGCGCGACGCCGCACAGCTCCTCGCACAGCAGGTCGTAGCTGCCCGTCTTCGTGGGCGTGAACCATGCGTAGGTCACGAGCCCCGGGACGAGGTCCATCTTCACGCGGATCTGCGCGATCGAGAAGTTGTGCAGGACGTCCTTCGAGCGCAGCAGCATCTTGACCGGCTTGCCCAGCGGCAGGTGCAGCTCGGGATTCGCGACCAGCACGTCGTCCTGCCCGGCGGCATCGGACGGATCCATGCCGAAGGGATTGGCGTCGGTGACGTGCCTGGGATGGACGGTGCCCAATCTCCCATCCTTGCCCGGGAAGCGGTACATCCAGTGCCACTGCTGGCCCATCGCCTCGACCTCGGCGGCGCCGGCGGGCACCTCGACGAACTTCGCCCAGACGAAGAGCCCGGGCGCGAGCATCGCCGCCACGCCGACGGTGGTGAGGCCGAGCAGCCACCATTCGAGCTTCTTGTTCTCGGGCTCGTACTGTGCGCGCGCGCCCCGCCGGTAGCGAAACCGGACGACCGCGTACGCCATGAAGAGATTGACGACCACGAAGACGACGCCGGTCACCCAGAACGTGATGTGCACGGTGTCGTCGATCGTCGTCCAGTTGGACGCGATCTCGGTGAACCACCACGGGCTCAGCAGGTGGAACAGCACCGAGCCGACGATCAGCGCGACAAGGACGATGGCGACGACCATGGCAACCCTCGCGGACCGGTGCGTTACGGCGACGGCGGCGTGCGGCCGAGGCGGTGGTACAGCAGCGCGGCGGTGATGCCGAACACGATGTTGGCTGCGACGCTGGGCCATCCGCGCAACTCGGCGAGCCACGGGAACATCGTCGTGATGAGATGGAAATTGACGACGTAGAGCGCGAGCCCGGCGACGATGCCGGTGACGATCGACTTCGCGGCAGTCGCGTCGAGGTGCATCGGCGTCATCACCGCCGCGAGCACCAGCCCGAACACCATCCCGAGCACGTAGTGAACCCCGAGCGCGATCGCGACGATGCTCCAGCTGAAGCGGTACTCGGAGATCTGCGCCGCGTCCTCGCCGGTGAAGATCGGCGCGATCATGTGCGACGTGCGCCACGGGCCGCCGCCCTCGACGACCGTCGACCAGAGGATGTCGAGCACCATCAGCACGGCGCCGGCGGCAAGGCCCGACACCAGGCCGACCACCCAATCGGGCTTGCGGCGCTCCAGCGGGAACGAACGCTCACCAAGCTCCATGGCTTCCTCCGGTCGAATCGAGCACATCGCGCCGTCCCGGCAGGCGAGAGGCGTACGGCGGACCGGCGCGAGCGGGTGGGCGTCCACGATTGCGCGTCGCCGGCTCACGCGCGGCGCGCATCGGGACGCTGCGTTTGGTGCCGGGCGTCGCGCTTGCCTCCTCGGACTGCAACGAAGTCGCGGCCGGGTCAGCGCAGCTGGCGCGTGCGCGCGGGCCCCGCGCGGACGCACGATCCGCGCTTCTCCGTCGCCGAGGCGACGGAGCAGGTAGCAGCCTGACGATGCGCTCGCGCATGCTTCCCTCGCTCCAAACGGGGGGCTGGCACCACGTTGCGAGTTGTACACCCAACATGCACCGCCCTACAAGCATCGGCCGCGTGCGCGGCCCGGATGCGGCGCAGCAAGCGTGCAACGGCAACGAAGCGCACGGCTTCGCTTCGCGCGTCGCGAGGAACGCGTGGTCGCCGTGCCGGTCTCACGGGACGCTCCGCGCGCGTGTCCGCCGCGACGAACGTTCCGGAGACCCCAGTGAGCACCTGCCGCCGCATCGCATCCTCGTTCTTGCAGTCGTCGCCTTCCCGGCATGGGGGCAGGCGATGAAGTCGCCCACGCCGCGGCCGGCCGATGGGTCGGTGCGAGCGGTGTCGTTCGCGACCGGCCTCGAGCGTCCGTGGGGCGCAGCGTTCCTGCCTAACGGCCGCATGCTCGTGACCGAGCGTCCGGGCAGGCTTCGCATCGTCGATCGTGACGGTCGCCTGTCCGCGCCGTTGCGCGGCGTGCCCGATGTCCATGCGCGCGGGCAGGGCGGGCTACTCGACGTCGCGCTGTCGCCTTCGTTCGCGCAGGACCGGCTCGTCTATCTCTCCTTCTCGGAGTCGGGCGACGGCGGTGCGGGCACGGCAGTGGCGCGCGGCCGCCTTGGTGACGGCGCGCTCGAGGACGTCGAGGTGATCTGGCGCCAGGCGCCGAAGGTGCAGGGGCCGAACCACTGGGGCTCGCGGCTCGCGTTCGCGAAGGATGGCCGCCTGTTCGTCACCACCGGCGATCGCTTCTCGTATCGGCCGATGGTGCAGGACCTGTCGACGACGATCGGAAAGATCGTCCGCATCGAGCCCGACGGCAAGGTGCCGCCCGACAACCCGTTCGTGAAGCGCGAGGGTGCGCGGCCCGAGATCTGGTCGCTGGGCCACCGCAACGTGCAGGCGGCCACGATCGACCCGGCGACCGGTCGGCTATGGACGGTCGAGCACGGCGCGCGTGGCGGCGACGAGCTCAACCATCCGGAGGCGGGGCGCAACTACGGCTGGCCGGTGATCACCTACGGCGTCGACTACTCGGGTGCGAAGATCGGCGAGGGAACCGCAAAGCCCGGCATGGAGCAGCCGGTCTACTACTGGGATCCGGTGATCGCCCCTTCGGGCGCGACGTTCTACACCGGCGACGCGTATCCCGGATGGAAGGGCAGCCTTCTCATCGGATCGCTGCGTCCCGGCGGGCTCGTTCGATTGACGCTCGACGGCGATCGCGTCACCGGGGAGGCGCGATACCTGCGCGATGTCGGTCGCGTGCGCGACGTCGTGCAGGGGCCCGACGGACTGCTGTATCTCCTGATCGACGCGTCGGATGGGCGCGTCGTGCGGGTCGATCCCGTGAAGGCGAGTTGAACACGGACGGCCCGACGGACTGCTGTATCTGCCGATCGACGCGTCGGACGTCCGCGTCGAAAGCGAATTCAACACGGAGGACACGGAGGACACGGAGGACACGGAGAAAATCAAGAACAGGCACGGAGATCGCGGTGAGCATGGAGACCGGGAGAGCCTGCTTGTCTCCGTGTCCTCCGTGTCCTCCGTGTTCCAATGATCTTCTCTGTGCCTGTGGTTCGCTGTGTCAACCGTGTCGCAATCACTGCCGCGCTGTCAGAAGACGCTCCGCCGCAGCCCCGTCCGGTGCAGCACCGTCGTCGCGATCTCCTCGATCGACTTGGTGGTCGTGTCCACGAACGGGATGCGCTCCGCTTCCATCAGGCTCTCGGCCTCGCGCACCTCGATGCGACAGTTCTCGAGCGATGCATAGCGGCTCCCCGGGCGACGCTCCTCGCGGATCTCGCGCAGGCGCTCGGGCTGGATCGTGAGTCCGAAGAGCTTGTCGCGCACCGGCCGCAGCGACTCGGGCAGCTTGCGCTCGACGAAGTCGTCGGGCGTGAGCGGAAAGTTGGCCGTGCGGATGCCGAACTGCAGCGCGAGATAGAGCGACGTCGGCGTCTTGCCGCATCGGGAAACGCCGACGAGGATCACCTGCGCCTTCGGCAGGTCGCGCGTCTGCGCACCGTCGTCGTGCGCCTGCGTGAAGTTGATCGCCTCCATGCGCGCGAAGTATTCGTGGCTGTTGGCGATGCCGTGCGATCGCCCGGCCGCGTGCGAGCTTCGCTTGCGGAGCTCCTCCTCGAGCGGGCTGATGAAGACCTGGAACACGTCGAGGGTCAACGCATGCGCCTCCTCGCGGAGGTGCTCGGCCGCGTTCTCGTCGACGAGCGAGCTGAACACGATCGGGCGCATGCCGTCGCGCTCGGCCACCTGGTTGATGTGCCGGATCACCTCCTCGACCTTCTCGGTGCTGTCGACGAACGGGATCGTGATGCGGTCGAACTGGAACTGCTCGAACTGCACGAGCATGCTGTTGCCCAGCATCTCGGCGGTGATGCCGGTGCGGTCGGAGACGAAGAACACCGTGCGGCGGCTGGGCGTGGTCATCGGCGTCACCACGACGACCAGACCGGTCGGAGGCCGGCGGGCAATTCGGGAAGGTCGCCGGGCTCGATGAAGCTCTCGCCAGGACCGTGATAGTCCGATCCCTGTGACGCTTTGAGTCCGTGCCGCCGCGCGAGCGCGGCGAAGCGTGCGACGTCGTCGGCATCGTGCGACGGCGAGAGCACCTCGATCGCGTCGCCTCCGCGCTCGCGGAACTCCGCAACGAGCCGTCGCATGCCGCGCGCCCCGATCCGGTAGCGTCCCGGATGAGCAAGCACCGCAACGCCGCCCGCGGCGCGGATCCATGCGATCGCGTCGGCCAGCGTCGCCCAGGCGTGCTCGACATAGCCCGGCAGCCCACGGGCGAGGTAGCGCTTGAACACGTCGCGGCTATCGCGTACGTACCCGGCCTCGACGAGATAACGGGCGAAGTGCGCGCGCGAGATCAGCCGCTCGCTCGTGACGTAGCGCAGCGCGCCTTCCCAGGCCCCGCGCACGCCGACCGCTTCGAGCGCGGCGGCGATGCGGCGCGCGCGCGCATCGCGGCCGCTGCGCACGGCGTGCAGGCCAGCGGCCAGCGTTTCGCATTCGGGATCGATGCGAAGCGCAACGACGTGAATGGTTTCGTCGTCCCAGCTCACCGAAACCTCGGCGCCGCGGACGAGCTCGATGCCTGCTTCGCGCGCCGCGGCGCCGGCCACTGCGAGGCCGGCGGTGTCGTCGTGGTCGGTGAGCGCGAGGACGTCGACGCCGCGCTCGGCGGCGAGGCGCACCATGGCGTCGGGCTCGAGCAAGCCGTCCGACGCGGTGGAATGGCAGTGAAGGTCGTAGCGAAGCATGACGCGCTGGCGAGTGACGGCCCTCCGATGATAGCCGCCGCACGCCTCGCGCTTGCGCCGGTCCAACGCTGTAACCACGCGCGGCGCCATCCGACGGGCGTCGTGGCGCGGGGCGGAGGCGCCGGGTTAGCCTTGGAGCATCATTCCCGCGCGGCGACCGGGAGCGGCGTTGTTGTTGCAGCCGACAGGCCCGCCCGTCCGGTATGGCTTGCGTCCGGGCGCCGGTTCGGTCAAAAATATGCCATTGGGATAGCCGAGGAAGGTCCGCGTCCCGACCATGGATCGATCCTGACGTGAAACTGCTCGATCGCGTTCTCAATCCCCGCGAGATCCGCCGGCGGCTGGGGCTCAACCAGGAACAGTTCTGGACCCAGATCGGCGTCACGCAAAGCGGCGGATCGCGCTACGAAAGCGGCCGCGAGATGCCCAAGCCCGTGCGCGAGCTGCTGCGCCTCGTGCACGTCGAGCAGATCGATCTTTCGCAGGTGAAGCGCGTCGACTTCGAGATCATCAGCTACCTCAAGGAGTCTCATCCCGACCTGTATCGCAGCCTGCGACGCGCAGTGAGAAGCCGCCATCGCGCCGGCGCGACGCCCGCGCTCGAGCTCGCCGAGGGCGAGGAGTCGATGGAGGAATCGGGAAGCAACGGCGCACCTGCAGCGGACGGCGAGCCGCGCGGCTAGGCCGCGATTCCGCGATGTTCCGTCAACGGCGCCCGCAGAGGCGCCGTTGCTTTTTGCGCCGCTCCCACCGCCGGTCGGCAACGGTCGCGGCGGTAAAATGACGGCCCTGGTTCGCGCTCGTTCGCGCGATGCTCACATGCCGGCAGCATCGCGCCGGCAGCCGACTGCAACCGGAGGTCGCTTGACCGAAGCCGTCCGTGTCGTCCCTTTCGAGCGCGTGCGCATGACCGACGTCGGCAGCGTCGGCGGCAAGAACGCCTCGCTCGGCGAAATGATCAGCCACCTGGCGGAGGCAGGCATCCGCGTACCCGGCGGGTTCGCCACCACCGCGGCGGCGTTCCGCGAGTTCATTGCCTACGAGGGCCTCGGCGCGCGCCTTGCGAGCCGCCTCGCGGCGCTGGATGTCGACGACGTCACGGCGCTCGCGCGCGTGGGGGCCGAAATTCGTCGCGACGTCTCGAATGCCCCGCTTCCGCAGGCCTTTGCGCGCGACATCGAGGCCGCCTACACGGCGATTGCGAAGGCGTCGCCCGACACCTCCTGGGCGGTGCGCTCGTCGGCCACCGCCGAGGACCTGCCGGATGCTTCGTTCGCCGGCCAGCAGGAAACGTATTTGAATATCAAAGGGCTCGATAACGTACTTAATGCCATACGCGAGGTATTCGCCAGCCTGTACAACGACCGCGCGATCGCCTATCGCGTGCACAAGGGCTTTCCGCACGACGAGGTCGCGATCTCGGCCGGGGTTCAGCGCATGGTGCGAAGCGACCGCGGCGCCTCGGGCGTGATGTTCACGATCGACACCGAGTCGGGGTTCGACCAGGTCGTGTTCATCAACGCGTCGTACGGGCTTGGCGAGCTCGTCGTGCAGGGGGCGGTCAATCCCGACG
>JADZAQ010000103.1 GCA_020852555.1 Burkholderiales bacterium | reverse complement strand
GCGATGCGCGCCGGCAACGGGTCGGCGCGGCTCGTGACGACGATGGGAATGCGCGCGCCCAGCACCAGCCCTGCGGCGGTGGCACCGGCAAAGTAGATCAGTTGCTTCGCGAGCATGTTGCCGGCCTCGAGATCGGGGACGAGCAGGATGTCGGCGCGCCCGGCGACCGACGAGGCGATGCCCTTGGTGCGGGCGGCGTCGGAGCTGATCGCGTTGTCGAAGGCGAGCGGGCCGTCGACGTCGGCACCGGTGATTTGCCCTCGCGCGGCCATGACGGTGAGTGCCGCCGCGTCGAGCGTGGCCGGCATCCGGGTACTGACGGTCTCGACCGCGGCCAGCACGGCGACGCGTGGCCGCTCGATGCCGAGAATGTGCAGGAGGTCGATCGCGTTTTGGCAGATGTCGCGCTTGTGCGCGAGGGTGGGCTGGATGTTGACGGCGGCGTCGGTGAGGACGAGCAGCTTGTCGTACGCGGGCACGTCCATCGCGTAGACGTGGCTCACCCGTCGCTCGGTCCGCAGACCCGAGCCCGGCGCCACCACCGCGCCCAGCAGTTCGTCGGTATGCAGGCTCCCCTTGACGAGCACTGCGACCTCGCCGGCCACTGCCATCGCCACGGCACGTGCGGCCGCCGCATGGCTGTGCTCGACAGACTCGATGGTGACGCCGTCGAGCGAGATCTGCGCCGCCTGCGCTGCGGCCTGGATCTTCGCCACCGGTCCGACGAGAATCGGCTCGAAGAGGCCCTCGTCACGTGTCTCGATGGCGCCGGCGATCGCGGCCGGCGAGCACGGGTGGACGATCGCCGCACGCACCGCCGGCGACGCACGGGCGCGGCTGATCAGCGCGTTGAACCGCTCGTGCCGCCGCAGCGACACGTCGGGCAGCGGCGCCCGCGGCCACTCGATGCGCCGGTCGGGTGCCATCACCGTGGCCATGCCCTCGAGCACGTGCTCGCCCCGCTGGTTGGTGCAGACGGTGTCGAGGATGACGAGGTGCTTGTGTTCCTGCTTCTCCTTGACCGTGACGGTCGCGGTGATCGTGTCGCCGGGGGTGACCGGCTTCACGAAGCGCAGATTCTGGCCGAGGTAGATGGTGCCGGGACCCGGGAGCTTGGTACCGAGCACCGCCGAGATCAGCGCCGCCGTCCACATGCCGTGGGCGACGACGTGCCCGAACTGGTCCGTTGCGGCGAACGTCGCATCGAGGTGCGCGGGATTCACGTCACCCGAGACAGCGGCGAAGAGCGCGATGTCGTCGCGCCCCGCGACGCGCACGATCGATGCGGAATCGCCAGTGGCGAGCTCGTCGAAGGTGCGATTGCGGAGGAGATCGCTCATCGCTGCAAAACGTACGATCCGGGTGCGTCCTCGAGCGGCCGGTACCCCTTCGCGGCGCCGCCCATCGCGGGCGGCGGCGCCTGCTTCGTGGTCGAGCGGGCGGCGAGCCATTCGACCCACTCGACCCACCAGGAGCCCGGCTTGACTTCGGCGCTCGTCGCCCATTCGTCCGCGCCGCGGCACAGGTGCGCGCTGCGCTTCACCGCGATGCGGTAGCGGCGGCGCGGACGGCCGGGCTCGCTCACGATGCCGGCATTGTGGCCGCCGCTGGTCAGCACGAAGGTGATGTCGGTGTCGCTGCAAAGATAGTGGATCTTGTAGACCGACCGCCACGGCGCGACGTGGTCGCGCTCGGTGCCGACCGCGAAGATCGGCACGTGGATGTTCTGCAGCGCGGCCGGACGCCCCTCCACGATGAACCGGCTCGCCGCCAGCTCGTTGTCGAGATAGAGTCGTTGCAGGTACTCCGCGTGCATGCGATACGGCATGCGCGTGGAATCCGCGTTCCAGGCCATCAGATCGGTCATCGGCTGTCGCTCGCCCATCAGGTACTCGCGCACCAGGCGTGACCAGACGAGGTCGTTCGAGCGCAGGAGCTGAAAGGCGCCCGCCATCTGGTCCGCGGACAAGTAACCGCGATTCCACATCATGCTCGCGAGATAGTGCATCTGGCTGTGGTCGATGAAGAGCGCCAGTTCGCCCGGCTCGGTGAAATCGGTCTGCGCGGCGAAGAGCGTGAGCGACGCGAGTCGTGCATCACCGCGACAGCCCATCGATGCCGCGGCGATGGCGAGCAGCGTGCCGCCGAGGCAATAGCCGGTGGCGTGAACCTTGCGATCCGGCACGATCGCACCGACGGCGTCGAGCGCCGCCATGACGCCCAGCCGGCGGTAGTCGTCGAGCGTGAGATCGCGATCCTCCGCGGTCGGATTGCGCCACGAAATGCAGAACACCGTGTGACCCTTGCTCACGAGGTAGCGAATCAGCGAATTGTGCGGCGACAGGTCGAGGATGTAGTACTTCATGATCCAGGCCGGCACGATCAACACCGGCTCGGCGAAGACCGCCGCGGTGGCCGGCGCATACTGGATCAACTCGATGAGTTCGTTGCGGTAGACGACCTTGCCGGGCGTGACCGCCACGTCCTTCCCGACGACGAAATTCTCGGTTCCGACCGGCGGCTGCCCGGTCGTGAGGCGGTTCACGTCCTCGCGCCAGTTCTCGAATCCCTGCACGAAATTCATGCCGCCGGACGCGACTGTCTTGTCGATCACTTCGGGGTTGGTGAAGGGATTGTTCGACGGGGCGAACACGTCGAGGACCTGCCGGGCGCCGAAGGAGACCATGTCCTCGTGGTGCGGCGTCACGCCGGGCACATCGTGGGTGAGGTTGTGCCACCACTGCTGCTGGAGCAGAAACGCCTGCGCCCAGAGCCTGAAGGGCTGCCGCTTCCAGGCCTCGCTGACGAAGCGGTAGTCCCCGGGCAATGGTTCGATGCAAGGCGGTGCGTCGCGATTGAAGGCGGCGGCGGCGGTGTGCGTGAGGAGCCGTGCCGCCTTGCGGTTCGCCTTGGCGAGGACCTCCAACTGCTTGCCCGGCGCCGAGGCGAGGTGCATCGACCAGTCGTAGAGCGCCATGGCGACGGCGGTGGGCGACATCCCGCCGGTGAAGCGTCCGCGGTACGCGGACCACATGCGGTCGATCGACCGGAAGCCCTCGTCGCTCATGAGCCTCTCGGGCGCCGGCGGCGGGGCGGATCCGGTCGGCGGGGCGGCGGTCGGGCGCGTTCGCGAACCGGTGGGTAGCTTGTCGTCCATGGTCGGCGTCTCCAGCACGTGACGAGGGGAGGAATGGAGGTCGCGCACCGCGTATCACGGCGCTGCGGGATGGTACGGTGCCGGTGGCACCATCAGTATCTTGGGGCGTCGCGGCGAAAACTCCACCCTGGGGGTGACGCGACCGGCGAGTCGGCCCTCGGCGGCGCACGAGGCACGGCGTGACAGCCCCCCGAGCGCACCAGCGGGCGCGGGGATTGACCGTGATCAGTGTCGGCACCCGCCGCGGCCGGCACACTACCCGACGTTGCACGAATGCGCAGGCACCCGTCGCCAGTCGCGAGCGACTCCGGACGATGGGTGGGCGCCAAGGATTTGTCATGAGCGCCGCACCCCTTGCCATCGATCCCGCACTGCTTCGCCGCTACGACCGGCCCGGGCCGCGGTACACCTCGTACCCGCCTGCGCCGCACTTCGGCCCGAACTTCGGTGCCGCGGCGTTGCGTGACGCCATCGTCGAGAGCAACGGGGACCCCATCCCGCGCGCGTTGTCGCTGTACGTCCACGTGCCGTTCTGTGCCAGCCCGTGCTTCTACTGCGGGTGCAACCGCATCATTACCCGCGATCGCAGTCGTGGCCCGGCGTACGCGGCGCGGATCGTGCGCGAACTCGCGATGACGGGGGCGCTGGTCGATCGGGATCGCGACGTGGTGCAGGTGCACTTCGGCGGCGGTACTCCGAATTTCCTCGCGCCCGCGGAACTGGCCGGGATTCTCGATGCCGTGAAGCGCCACTTCACGCTGTCGCCGCGTCCCGATCGCGACATTTCGATCGAAATCGACCCACGGACGGTATCGGTCGACGACGTGGCCGAACTCGCCGCCCTGGGTTTCGATCGCGCGAGCCTGGGGGTGCAGGACTTCGATCCCGACGTGCAACGTGCGGTGAACCGCATCCAATCGGTGGCGGAGACGCTCGACGTCATCGCCGCGTGTCGCGCCAACGGGATGCGTTCGGTCAGCGTCGATCTCATCTACGGACTCCCGCTGCAGACCGTGACGAGTTTCTCCCGCACGCTCGCCACGGTGATCGAGGCCCGTCCGGATCGGGTGGCGATCTACGGCTACGCGCACCTGCCGCAGCGTTTCAAGGCGCAGCGGCACATCGTGGAGGGTGACTTGCCCGCCGCGGAGGCGAAGCTCGCCTTGTTGGCTTGTGCGATCCGGATGCTCACCGCGGCCGGCTACGTGTACATCGGCATGGATCATTTCGCACTCCCCGACGACGAGTTGGCGCGGGCGCAGCGGCACGGCACACTGCAGCGCAATTTCATGGGTTACACGACGCACGCGCAGACCGACCTGATCGGCGTCGGCGTGTCGGCGATCAGCCACGTCGGGTCGACGTTCAGCCAGAATCCGCGCGAGCTCCCGTTATGGGAGGCCGCGATCGACTCGGGGACGCTGCCGGCCTGTCGCGGCGTGTGGCTCGATGCCGACGACGTCCTGCGCGCCGACGTGATCCAATCGCTCATGTGTCACGGATCCGTGGCCATCCCCGACATCGAGGCACGGCACGGGATCGAGTTCGCGGGCTATTTCGCGAATTCGCTCACCCAACTCGCGCCACTCGTCGCCGACGGCCTCGTACGCATCGAGCGCGACCGCATCGACGTCACCGACGTCGGCCGCCTGCTGCTGCGCAACGTGGCGATGTGCTTCGATCGCTATCTCGAGACGTCCACCGTCGTTCCGCTCTCGCGGGCGATCTGATCCGGCGGTCGCGGGCAGCCGACTCCGCGTTGCGGGGTCGGCGGAGCGCGCCGTTCGGTGCGGCGCGCGGATCGCGGCGTTCGCGCCAGCCCTGCGACTTCGGCGAGAATGCCGCGCATGAGCCCGTCGACGCCATCCTCCGTCGTCACGGCCGGCGTGGCGTCGGGGTGGCGCGCGCTGCCGCCGTCGCTCCGCGCCGCGCTCGGCCTCGCTGTCTCCGTCGTCATCGCGGGTTTGGTTTCCATCGCCCTGCGACAGGATTCGAGCTGGGACCTCATGAACTACCACTACTACAACGCGTGGGCGTTCGTGCATGCGCGGCATGGGATCGACTGGGCGCCCGCGCAGCTCCAATCGTTCTACAGCCCGTTCCTCGACCTGCCGTTCTATGCGATGGTCGCCGCCGACCTGCCGCCGCGCGCGATCGCTTTCGCGCTCGCCATACCCACCGGCGTCGCCTGGTACTGCTTCGCGCGGATCGCCACGCGCCTCTTCGCGCCGCTCGAGGTGGCGGTGCGTCGGCCGGCGATCGTGGCGGCGCTCGCGCTCGGCGTGACGGCGCCGATGTCGGTGAGCCTCATTGGCACCACGATGAACGACTGGTACGTCGCGGCGCTGGTGCTCGGCGCCGCCTGGGCGGTCGTGCGCGCGCCGGTACCTTCGATCAAGGCGGCGGCCGTCGCCGGATTCCTGGTGGGCGCCGGGGCGGGGCTCAAGCTCACCGGGAGCATCTATGCGGTGGGCCTCGCGGCGGCCTTGTTCCTGACCGGCGACGGCGGCTGGCGCGCCCGGTGGCGTCGAGGGATCGTCGCGAGCATCGCGATCGCGCTCGCCTTCGCGCTCACCGCGGGGCCGTGGATGCTGCTGCAGTTCGAGCGTTACGGCAACCCGCTCTTTCCGTATTACAACGACGTGTTCCGCTCGCCGTGGGCCGACCCCGTGTCGTTCTCGGCAACGCGCTTCGGTCCGCAATCGTGGCGCGAGTGGATCGGCTTCCCTTTCGTCCTGCTGTGGAGGCTCGAAGGGTTCGTCGCCGAGCCCGAATTCCGCGATGCGCGCCCGGCGCTCCTCTATGCACTCGCCATTGCGGCGGCCGTGTGGCGTCGCCCGTCGCGCGTCGTGGTCGATCGGCGCTGGCGCTTCCTGGCTGTCTTCCTGGTCGCATCCCTCGCGGCGTGGGCGCTGCTGTACCGCATCTTCCGCTATCTCGTGCCGCTCGAACTGCTCGGCGCCGCGTTCATCGTGCTGTTCGTGGTGCGCTGGGTGCCATCGCGGCGGGCGGCGTGGGTGCTCGTCGGAGTCTTCGTCCTGGCGGTGGTCACGTCGAAGTATCCGACGTGGTGGCGACAGCGCTTCGAGGATCACTTCCTCACCGTCCGGCTGCCGCCGGTGGAGGCAGGTGCGCTGGTGCTGCTGGTGGCGCCCGAGCCGATGTCGTATGTGCTGCCGTCTTTCCCCGCCGATGCACGCTTCGTCGGCCTGGTGAGCAACTTCAACGATCCCTGGCGGCGCAATCGGCTGCAGGCGACGATCGCCGCCGCGATTGCTGAACATCGTGGGCCGCTCTACAGCCTCGCGATGCCGCCCGGGCATCGGGTCGGCGACGACGCGCTGGCGGCCGTGGGCCTCGAGCGTGCTGCTTGCACGTCGATCCGCACCAACCTGCGCGCGTCGCCGTTGGAACTGTGCCGGGTGCGGCGGCGCTGATTGCCGGCGCGGCAGGGGCCTCGACGGTGTCGCTCGCTTCGGCGCTTTGCACCCGGCGAGGTCCTGTGCAACAATCGTCGCAACTCATTGCATCCAGGGTGTACCGATGCTGGACCGTGACGGCTACCGCCCGAACGTCGCCATCGTCATCGTGAACGGCAGGAATCAGGTCTTTTGGGGAAAACGAATCCGGGAACACTCGTGGCAATTTCCGCAGGGCGGCATCAATTCAGGTGAAACGCCCGAGCAGGCGATGTTCCGGGAATTGCGCGAGGAAGTCGGTCTCGAGCCCCGTCATGTGAAGATTCTCGGCCGTACGCGCGAATGGCTTCGCTACGACGTCCCCCAACACTGGATCAAGCGCGAATGGCGCGGCAGCTACCGCGGCCAGAAGCAGATCTGGTATCTCCTGCGGCTGGTCGGCCGCGACAACGACGTGAGCCTGCGGGCCAGCGAACATCCGGAATTCGATGCGTGGCGCTGGCACGAGTACTGGATTCCGCTCGACACGGTGATCGAATTCAAGCGCGAATCTTATCGGCGGGCGCTCGTCGAGCTCGAGCGCTTCCTGCACAGCCGACCGCAGACGCGGCGCCAACGGCTCTACGGCGTCATGCACCAGCAGGTGCCGCAAACCTACACCGATCCCGTGGCGCCCACCACCGAGTGACGGTGCAGGGGTGAGTCGCCGGTCGCCTCAGGCGATGCGCTCCCACAAGGATGTCTCGTCCTCGAGGCGGCCGAGTTCCACACCCTTGAAGTCGCCTCGCGACACGATGCCGACGATGCGACCGCCGTCGACGATCGGCAGGTGACGAAATCCGGCATCGGACATGCGGCGCAGTGCGTCGATCGCCGTGGCTCCCGGGCCGATGGTGTCCGGCGCTGCCGTCATCGCAGTGGCCAGTCGCGTTTCCGCGGGCAGTTGACCGCCGGCGAGGGCACGGACGGCGTCGCGGCCCGTGAAGATGCCGACGAGCTTGCCGGCGTCGGTGACCAGCACGGCGCCGACGCGGCGCTCCCACATCTGCCGGCACGCCTGCTGGACCGTGGCATCCGGCGGCAACGTCAGGGGATCCTGATTTCTGACGATGAAGGCCAAACTGCGCTGGGTCATGATCGCGATCTCCTCACGTGGTTTCAGATGGAATTCTTCCGCGGGCCGGCGCGAGGCGCTTCGCCGAGCAAGACGAGATTATCGCGGTGGATGAGCTCGGGCTCGATGACATAACCCAAGGTTCGCTCGATCTCCGACGACGGCTTGCGGGCGATGCGCGCGGTGTCGAGCGCGCCGTAGTTGACGAGGCCGCGCGCGATCTCGCGACCGTCGGGGCCGTAGCAGCCGACGACTTCGCCGCGCTCGAAGCTGCCCTCGACCGCGGTCACCCCGATCGGCAGCAGGCTCTTCCCCTCGGAGGTCAGCGCGCGCGTTGCGCCCTCATCGAGCCGGAGGCGTCCGGCGAGCTGCACGTGATCGGCGAGCCACTGCTTGCGCGCGGCGAGCGAGGCGGTGGAGGCGACGAGATGGGTGCCGAGTGCCTCCCCGGCGGCCAGACGCGTGAGCACGCGCGGCTCGCGCCCACTCGCGATGACCGTCGAGGCGCCGGAGCGCGCCGCGCGCTTCGCGGCGAGGATCTTGGTGAGCATGCCGCCCTTGCCGAGGCTGCTCCCGGCGCCTCCGGCCATCGCCTCGAGCGCCGGATCACCGGCGCGGGCGGTGTGCACGAACGCCGCGTCCGGATCTTTGCGCGGATCGGCCGTGTACAGGCCGCGCTGGTCGGTGAGCAGCACGAGGACGTCCGCCTCGATGAGGTTCGCGACCAGCGCCCCCAGCGTATCGTTGTCGCCGACCTTGATCTCGTCGGTCGTCACCGTATCGTTCTCGTTGATGATCGGGATCACGCCGAGGGCGAGGAGCGTGCGCAGCGTGGTGCGCGCGTTGAGGTAGCGCTGGCGATCGGCAAGGTCCGCGTGGGTGAGCAGGATCTGGGCGGTGTGCAGGCCGAACCTGGCAAACGCGGCCTCGTAGCCCTGCGCGAGTCCCATCTGGCCGACCGCCGCTGCCGCCTGCAATTCGTTGATCGCGCGCGGCCGCGCGCTCCAGCCCAGGCGCTTGATGCCTTCGGCGATCGCCCCCGACGACACCAGCACCACCTCGCGGCCGGCGCGCCGCAGCGCGCTGATCTCGTCCGCCCACTGCGCGACGGCGTCGTGGTCGAGTCCGCGGCCATCGTTGGTGACGAGCGATGACCCCACCTTGACGACGAGTCGAGTCGCATCGCGCACCACCGACGTTTCGGCGCCGGCCTGGTCCGTCGCGCTCACGATTCACCCTCCGGCGAGCGTCGCCGGCGCCGTGGCGCGAGCGGCGCGGGACGCAACACCACCGGTGCGGCGTCGTCCGCGGCAGTCACCGACACGGCCGGCGTGAGCGGTGCATTCTGCGCCGCCGGCGCGGCGGCGAGCGCCGGATGCGCGTCGAGCCACGCCTGCACCGCGAAGGCGAGCTCGCGACACCCCTCGCCGCGGACGGCGGCGATGACGTGCACCGGCCCCTTCCAGCGGTACGCTTTCACGAACGCCGCCACCCGCGCTGCCCGCTCGTCGTCGGCGACGAGGTCGATCTTGTTCAGCACGAGCCAGCGCGGCTTCGCGTGCAGCGCCGCGTCGTAGCGCTTCAATTCCGTCACGATGGCGCGGGCATCGCGCACCGGATCGGCGTCTTCGTCGAGCGGGGCGATGTCCACCACGTGCAAGAGGAGCCGGGTGCGCGTCAGGTGGCGCAGGAACCGGTGTCCGAGGCCGGCACCGTCCGCCGCGCCTTCGATGAGCCCGGGAATGTCGGCGACGACGAAGCTTTTCGCTTCGCTCGTCCGCACCACGCCCAAATTGGGCGCGAGCGTCGTGAACGGGTAGTCCGCGACCTTGGGTCGCGCCGCCGAGATCGCCCGGATGAGCGTCGACTTGCCGGCATTGGGCAGACCGAGGAGACCCACGTCGGCGATCAGCTTCAACTCGAGCGCGAGGCGTCGATGCTCGCCGGCCTCCCCGCGCGTGAACTGGCGCGGCGCACGGTTGGTGCTCGTCTTGAAGTGCAGATTGCCCAGGCCTCCCTTGCCGCCGGCGGCGAGCAGCGCGCGTGCGCCGTCGGTGGCGAGGTCGGCGATCACTTCGCCGCTGTCGGCATCGGTGATGACCGTGCCCACCGGCATGCGTAGCGTCACGTCGTCGGCGCCGCGGCCGTACTGATCGGCACTGCGTCCGTTCTCACCGCGCTTCGCGCGATGGATGCGTGCGTAGCGATAGTCGATGAGCGTGTTGATGTTGCGGTCGGCCACGGCGTAGATGCTGCCGCCGCGACCACCGTCGCCCCCGTCGGGGCCGCCGCGGGGGACGTACTTCTCGCGGCGGAAGGAGGCGACGCCGTTGCCGCCATCACCGGCGATCACCTCGATCGTCGCTTCGTCGAAGAATTTCATGAAGGTTGTCGCGTGTAGAGCACAAATCGCTCGGTATCGTCGCCGCGTCGCGCGCCAGTCCAGGCCATGACCCAACCCGGCGGCGGCTCCGGGAGCGTGCTGAGGTGACCATACTGGGCGAGGAGGGCAGCGCAGTCGTGGTCGGGGTGCATTTCCTCGCGCACGGTCCTGATGCCGGCGAAGTAGTCGAAGACTGCGCGCTGCGGCTCGCCCAGGTTGCGGCTGGCGACGCATCCGCCGGGTGGCAGATGCGCGGCGGCAGCTTCGACCGTCCAGCGGTAGCTGCGGCGTGAATCGAGGTACGGCAACCAGATCGTGGTGACGAGGCCCCAGATCAATGTCACGCCGGCCGCCCAGTTGAGGAGCACCCGGCGGTTGGAGCGGCGCGCCGGGCGCACGAGGATGATCCACAGCGTCGTCAGTGCGAGTGCGGCGATGATGCTTCCCAGGTGAAACGACGGCCGGTAGCCGCTCTCGGTATCGCGAAAGAGGCGGGCGACCGCCTGCGGCATGCCGTCGACGTAGGCATCGATCCACAGCCCCCACATGAGGAGTGCGGCGAGGCCGAAGGTGAGGATTCCGAACCAATCGAGCGCACCCGAGAAACCGCGGCGCAGTGAATCCACTTCGAGGGCGGCGAGCAGTGCGAGCGGCACCAGTAGCGGCAGCGCATTGGCGAGTCGGACATCCGGTTGCACGAGGAGTCCCGCCAGGATCACCAGGGCGAGCACGCCGGGGAGCACGACGCCGGCGTCGCGCAGGCCGCCGTTGAAACCGCGGCCGCGCAGCCAGAGCATCCACAGGACGAGCGGCAGCGCGGGCCAGGTGAACCAGGCGAGGTTGCGCAGGTAATACAGCGGGTCGGCGCGTTGCGTGCCGTCGCCCAGGAACCAGACGTAGTCACCCGGCGATTCGCTGGCGAGCCACTCGCGCAGGAGCGCGGGATCACGCGCACCGAGGGCGACGAGCCAGGGTGCCGACAGCGCGACGCCTACGGCGAGGCCGACGACCACGGCGGCGAGGTGCGCGCGATTGCGCCATTCCGGACCGCACAGCGGGAGCACGAGTGCCGTCACCAGGAGCCAGAGCGGTCCCTGCAAGCCGTTGCCCAGAAAGCCGATTCCGAGGCCGGCACCGAGGAGGGCGCCGCCCGCCAGGGGGCGGCGCAGCGCCAGCGCCAGCCCGCACAGGCCGACGGCCACCCCCAACGTCATGAACAACTCGGGCGAGAGCACGTGGGCGCGGTCCCAGAAGCCGACGCTGCCGACCAGGAGCAGTACCGGGAGCCAGCGGAAGGCACGTCCGTTGAGCTCCCGGCTGGCGATCGCGGTCGCCAGCAGCGTCAGCGCGAGGGCAAGCCCGACGATCATGCGCGCGGCGTTGTGCACGGCGAGCGGCGGCGCGAATGCGTCGATGGCGAGCGCGCCACCCACGTAGGTGAGCGGCGGTCGCGGAACATAAGGCTCGCCGGCGAGCGTCGGGACCACGACATCGCCGCTTTGCGCCATCGCCGCAGCCACCCCGATCGACGTGGCGTCCTCGGTCTTCCACGGATCGTGCCCGGCGAGCCCGAGTGCCACCCAGGCGGCGCACAGGAGCACGAGTCCCAACTGCTTCCACGTGCGAAACGGCGCCGAAGGACTCACTGCTTCGGGATCGACGTGTTCGGGAGGGTAGGGGCGCGGGGCACGCATGGAGGGTCGGGGTCGGCGCTACGGATGCCGCGGGCAGGGCCGCGGCGCAGTCGAGCGCTATTGTGCGGCAATTGCCGGCACCATCGGCGGCGGACGTCGCGACGGGCGGCGCGGGCCGGGCAAGAAAAAGGGCAGCCGAAGCTGCCCTCGTTACGTTGG
>JADZAQ010000102.1 GCA_020852555.1 Burkholderiales bacterium | reverse complement strand
GGCCGAACGCGCTCGTCTTGACGCCGACGTCGAGCAGCAACCGGTAGCCATCGGTCTCGACCGCGAGCGACGTGCGGCCCTTCTCGCCGAAACCGCCATGCAGCGTGAGGCGCATCATGTGACGTCGTGAGAGGGTGGTGCTGCCGGCGGCGGCACGGCGCGGAACGTCACGCGGGGAGCACCCAGCCGTCGCGCACGGCGATGCGCAGCGCCGCACCGGCGGCGAGCGGCGAGGGTTCGGGGACGTCGAGGTGCAGCACCACGTCGTGCGCGCCGGGTAGCGGGGACGCGAGCCGTGCCTCGATCCGGAAGTGCCCGCCCTTGTACACCGTGCGCGCGACGATCGTATCGAGTGCGGTGTCGCTCGCCGCTGCGGGAACGAGGTCGCCGGAGCGCAGCACCGCCGCCACCGCACCTTCGCGCTGCCCAGGTGCGCAGCGCATGCGCACCGGGACATCGAAGAGGTCGACGGTGCAGTGTCCATCGCCGTGCACGGCACGCACCGCGACCGGCACGACCATCCCCTCTCCGATGAACCGCGCGACGGTGGCGTCCGCGGGCTCGCGGTACAGCGTCGACGGCGGGGCGAACTGCAGCACGCGCCCCTTGTCCATCACCGCGATGCGATCGGCCAGCGCCATCGCCTCGGCCTGATCGTGCGTGATGTAGAGCATCGTCGTGCGGGTGCGTGCGTGGAACTGTGCGAACTGGTCCTCCATGCCGGCGCGCAGGTGCACGTCGAGATTGGCGAGCGGCTCGTCGAGCAGGACGAGCGACGGCTCGGTGACGAGGCAGCGGGCGAGCGCCACGCGCTGGCGCTGGCCGCCCGACAGCAGCGCCGGGCGGCGATCGGCGAAGCCGTCGAGGCGCACCAGTGCGAGGGCGTCGGCGATGCGTCGCGAACGGTCGGGTTCGCGCACGCCGGCGGTATCGAGGCCATAGCCCACGTTCTCGGCCACCGTCATGTGCGGCCACAGCGCGTAGGACTGGAAGACGATGCCGATGCGCCGCCGTTCCGGCGGAACGTGGCGATCGGGTGCCGAGACCGGCGTCTCGCCGATGACGATGCGTCCGCTGTCGGCGCGGTCGAAGCCGGCGATCTGGCGCAGGAGCGTCGTCTTGCCGCAGCCCGAAGCACCGAGGATCGCCACGAACTCGCCGTCGCCCACGGCCAGCGAGACGTCGTCGAGAGCGCGAAACGAGCCGAACGACTTGACGAGGTGCTCGACGGTCAATCGCGCCATGGAATCACGCCGCGCGACACGCGGCCGGCAAAGAGCAGCGTGGAGAGCATCAGGCCGACCGACAGCACGATGGTGAGCATGGCGAGCGCGGCGGCGTAGGTGGCGTCGCCGCCCTGCTGGAAGGAGAACAGCACGACGCCGAGCGTCTCGGCGCCGGACGACCACAGGAGCGCGGAGATGGTGAGCTCGTTGAAGGCGGTGAGGAAGATGAGGAGTGCGCCGGCGGCTGCCGCGGGGGCGACCAGCGGCAGGATCACGGTGCGCAAACGGCGCAGCAGCCGCGCACCGGTGATCTGCGCCGCTTCCTCGAGCGTGCGGTCGAGCTGGTGAAAGCCGCTCGCCACCGGGCGCAGCCCGAGCACCAGGAAGCGCGCGAGATAGCCGAAGAGGATGATCCACACCGTGTTGTACAGCGAGAAGCCGACGAGCGGCAGCGGCCTCAAGAAGAGGAGGATCGCGGCGATCGCGACGACGACACCCGGGATCGCATACGGCAGTTCGGTGAAGAACGCGGCGATGCGCAGCAGCCGCGAGCGGCGCCAGACGAGGAAGTAGGCGAGCGGCACCGCGAAGAGCGCGATCACCGTCGCGGCGAGCACCGACAGGCCGAGGCTGTTGCGGAACGCGCGCCGCGCGGCGTCGTGTTCGAAGAGCACGAAGTGGAAGTTTTCCAGCGTCGCATTGGCGGCGGAGAGCTTGACGCCCACCGCCGGGACGAGCGAGGTCAGCGCCAGCGCGAACATCGGCAGCAGGATCAGCACCGCGACGAGCGTCCACAGCACGATCTCGACCGGCAGGCGCCAGCGTCCGAGCTCGAACGGGGCGGCGAGGTTCGACACCGACACGACGCGGAAGTCACGCCGCTTGAGCATCGCATCCTGCAGCCGGATGCCGGCGATGGCGATCACGCCGACCAGGATCGACAGCACCGAGACCTCGGCCAGCACGCTCGTCCCCAGACCGGCGAGGCGCTGGTAGATGAGGGTAGGCAGCACGAGGTAGCCGCTCGGGATGCCGAGGAAGGCGGGGATGCCGAAGTTGCCGAGGCAGGACACGAAGGCGAGGGCAACGCCGGCGACCAGCGGCGGCGTCATCAGCGGGAGCACGATGCGCCACAGCACCCGCCAGCGGCCGCCACCGCCGGCGAAGCCCGCTTCGATGAGCTCCCCGGGCAGCGCGCGCAGGCCCGCGCGCAGCGCCAGGAACACCAAGGGTGCGTATTGCACGCCGAGCAGCAGCACGATGCCGCCTGCCGAGTACAGCGGATTGCGCGAGCCCGGCGGCGGCGCGATGCCCAAGAGGTGCAGCAGCGCGCTCGCCGGGCCGAACATGGTGAGCCAGGCGAGCGCCACCACCTGCGGCGCGATCATCAGCGGCATCACGAACAGGAACACGAAGGCGTTGCGCGCGCGGATGTCGGTCAGCGCGACGATGAGCGCGACGGCACCGCCGAGCAACGCCGCCAGCAGCGTTCCGCCCAGCGCCACGACGAGACTGTTGCGCGTCGCCGTCCACGTCGTCGCGCTCCCGAGCACGTTGCCGAAGGCGGCGAGCGACCATCGGCCCGCCGGCGCAAACGCTTCGGCGACGAGCCGCGCGAGCGGCGCCACCGACAGCACGACGACGGCCAGCAGCAGCACCGCGAGCAGCGCGTGTTCCTCGATTCGCTCTCGACGGCCCTGTCCGATCGTGTCCGCGCCGCCGGTCATCGCCACTTACTTGCCGAAGATCTCCGCGAAGCGCTTCAGGTTGGCGTCGTTGGTCGCGGCCACCTGCGCGATGTTGGTCGGCATGAGGTTGATCTTCGCGCCCGGCGGCAGCCACGCCGGCGCGCCGGCGGCGGGATTGGCGGGGATGTAGCCCATCGACACCACGAGCTTCTGCCCGTCGAGCGAGAGAATGAAGTCGACGAAGGCCTTCGCCGCGGCCTGGTTCTGCGTTGCCTTCACGATCGCCACCGGTTCGGTGACCGCGGGATTGCCCTCCTTGGGGAAGATGAAGTCGACCGGCGAGCCCTTGGCCTTGGCGTTGAAGGCCATGAAGTCGACCAGGACGCCCACCGTCTTCTCGCCGTTGGCGACCGCGGTGAGCACCGCGCCGTTGCCGCGCACCGCCACGGCATCGAGCGCCTTCAGCTTCTCGAAGAACGTCCAGCCGAGATCGGGGCGCGCGGTCATGGTGCCCAGCATGATCGCCGCCGCGCCGGAGTACAGCGGGCTCGGCATGCTGATCTGCCCCTTGTACTCGGGCTTGACGAGGTCGGTCCACGATTGCGGGCGCGACTTCACGCTGGTGTTGACGACGATACCGGTGGTGACGAGCTTGGAGCCGAAGTAGGTGCGATCGGCATCGAGCACCGCGGGGTCGATGCCGTCGACCTTGGCCTGCGGGTAGGCGAGGAGGCGGCCGTCCTTCTTGAGCGTCTCCATGCTCGCCGCATCGGCGATGAGCAGCACGTCGGCCTTGGGCTGGCCGGCGGCGAACTCGGCAGCGAGCTTCGCCATCACCTCGGTCGTCCCCGAGCGGAACACCTCGACTTCGACGCCGGGATTGACCTTGCGGAACGCGGCGACGGTCTGCGACGCATCGCGTTCCGGCTGCGAGGTGTAGAGCACGAGCTTGCCGCCGGGTGCCTGCGCGAGCGCGCTGCCGGCGGTGAATGCCGCCGCGAACCCCAGTGCGCCCAACGTGGTCAGCACGGCGCGACGCGCGGGTTGGTGCGCGCTGCAACGATTTTGCTTCTTCATGACAATGCCCTCCGGGGGGTGGTGGCCGGGCGTCGCCGCGCCCTTCGCCTGCTCGAGATGTGCGTTCGATGAGATCGTGACGATCGCGTCCTGTCGGTGGTGGCCGTCTACGCCGTGGTAGCGGCGAAGGTCGGCAGCAGCAGACCCGGCGCCTCGATGGCGACACGCAAGTCTGCCATGAACCGCGCGGCGGCGACGCCGTCGACGATACGATGGTCCGAGGAGAGGCAAAACGTGGCCATCGGCCGCAGCACGATCGCGCCGTCGCGTCCGACCGGTGTGTCGACCGTCCGCCCGATCGCGAGGATCGCCGCTTCCGGGGGATTGATGATCGCGGTGAAGGCGTCGACACCGTACATGCCGAGATTGCTCACCGTAAAGGTGCCGCCGCGCATGTCGGCAGGAGCGATCGTCCGCGTGCGCACCGCCTCCCGCAGCCGCGCATAATCGGCCGCCAGCGCAGCCAACGGTTGCCGATCGGCGTCGCGCAGCACCGGCACGACGAGATCGCCGTCGCGGTCCATCGCGACGCCGACGTGCACTCGCCCGTGCGCCCGGATGCCGGTGTCCTCGTAGCTCGCATTGAGCGCGGGGTGGCGGGTCAGGACGCGGGCGGCGAGACAGACGATCGCGAGCGTGGCCGACAGCGGCGCCGCGCCCGAATGACGGTGCGCGGTGAGCCCGTCGCGCAGCGCACCCATGTCGAGGTGCGCGGTGAGGTAGAAGTGCGGCGCCGTGCGCGCGCTCGCGGCGAGCCGGTCGGCGACGATGCGCCGCGTGGGCGTCATCGGCAGCACCGCGCCGTCGCCGGCGCTCTCGGTCGCGATCGGCGGGCCGCCGTCTTCGTCGCGATCCCGCGCCTTGGCCGCCGCCTCGACGTCGGCGGCGACGATGCGTCCGTCGGGGCCCGAGCCCGGCACGGTCGCCAGCGCGATGCCTTCGTCGCGAGCCCGCGTGCGGGCGAAGGGAGTGGCACGCAGCGGCGCCGATTCGCGCGCGCTCGCCCCGGCCTCGGTGGCGACGGGCGCGATCGCGACCTCGGTTGGCGCCGGCGAGCCGGTCGGCGCCTCCATGTGCGTTGCGGCTGTCGAATCGGCCAGCGGGGCGCGCGGCGGCGCGCTCGTCGCCGCGGCTGCTGGCGTGGTCGTCGCCGTGGCAGCCTCGTCGATCCAGGCGACGACGGTGCCGACCGCGAGTTCCGTCTGGTCGACGGGCGCGAGATCGCGGATGTGGCCGGTCGCCGGTGACTCGACTTCCATCAGCGATTTCGCGGTCTCCATCTCGAAGAGCACGTCGCCGGCCTTGACGAGATCGCCTTCGGCGACGCGCCACTGCGCGATGGTCCCGGCCTCCATGTCCATGTCGACCTTGGGCAGGACGACCTCGATCGCTGCCATCAGGCGCGTCCCTCGCGGACGAGCCGCGTCGCCGCGCGCTCGATGTCGTCTTCCTGCGGTACCGCCGCCTTCTCCAGCACCGGGTTGTACGGGATCGGCGTATCGGCGCCGCCCAGGCGCGCGATCGGTGCGTCGAGGAGGTCGAAGGCCGCACCTTCCGCGACGCGCGCGCTGATCTCGGCGCCGATACCCATCGTCTTGACGCCTTCGTGGACGATCAGCAAGCGGTGCGTCTTGGCGACGCTCGCCTCGATCGTCGCCGTGTCGAGCGGGCGCAGGCTGCGCAGGTCGATGACCTCGACGTCGATGCCGGCGCCGGCAAGCCGTTCGGCGGCGGCTGCCGCGCGCAGCGCCATCACCGAACTCGCGACGATGGTGAGGTCGCGGCCCTCGCGGCGCAGCGCGGCCTTGCCGATCGGCACCCGATACGCCTCGGTAGGGACGTGACCCTTCGTCTTGTACAGGAGCTTGTGCTCGAAGACGAGCACCGGATTGGGATCGTCGATCGCCGCCAGCAGCAAGCCCTTGGCATCGTGCGGGGTCGACGGCTGCACGACCTTCAAGCCCGGGACGTGCGCGAACCACGCCTCGAGGCTCTGGCTGTGCTGCGCGGCGGCGCCGGTGCCGGAACCGGCGGGCAGCCGCACGACCATCGGCACGCTCGCCTTGCCGCCGAACATGAAGTGGATCTTCGCCGCCTGGTTGACGAGCT
The DNA here is from genome assembly GCA_020852555.1 of Burkholderiales bacterium. Taxonomy (GTDB): domain Bacteria; phylum Pseudomonadota; class Gammaproteobacteria; order Burkholderiales; family Casimicrobiaceae; genus VBCG01. The sequence goes on along the minus strand of JADZAQ010000102.1, from coordinate 1,288 downwards.
GCTCCATGGCGAGCGTCACGAAATCGGAGAATTGCAACTCGAGAACCGGCCGCATGCCGGTGAGCGCCGCACCGACCGCGGCACCGGCGATGCCGAGTTCGCTGATCGGCGTATCGAGCACGCGCTCGGTGCCGAAGCGGTGCACGAGGTCGCCGGAAACGCCGAAAGCACCGCCGTAGACGCCGACGTCCTCGCCGAACAGGAACACCCGCGAATCGGCGGCCATCGCCTGGGCGAGCGCCTCGCGGATCGCCTCGGCGTACGACAGTTCGCGCACGGGCCCCGCGGTTGCGGTGGGGTTGTCCGCGGTCACGGCAGGGTCATTGGGCATAGACGTCGCGGGTGAGGGTCGCCGGATCCGGAGCGGGGCTCGATTTCGCGAAGTCGAGCGCGGCGTCGATCGCCGCCTGCGCCTCGGCCTCGAGGCGCGCGATCGCCGGCGCATCGAGACGGCCGGCATCGAGGAGCTCACCCGCGAAGCGGGCGATCGGATCGCGCGAGCGCCAGGCGTCGATCTCGTCCTTCGTCCGATAAAGGTTGCGGTCGCTCTTCGAGTGGCCGCGGATGCGGTACGTCTTGCACTCGAGGAGCGTCGGCCCTTCGCCGGCGCGCGCGCGGTCGATCGCGCGCCGGGCGGCGGCGGCGACGGCCGGGAGGTCGTTGCCGTCGACCACGACGCCGGGCATCGCGTAGGCGACCGCGCGGTCGGCGACGTTGGCGACCGCCATCGCCTTGGCGATGTCCATCGACATCCCGTACTGGTTGTTCTCGCAGACGAAGACGATCGGCAGCGACCAGATCGACGCCATGTTGAGCGCCTCGTGGAAGGCGCCCTCGTTGGTCGCGCCGTCGCCGAAGAACACCATGCACACCCGCGGCAGGCGCTGCATGCGGATGCTCATGCCGACGCCGACGGCGATCGGCAGCCCGCCGGCGACGATGCCGTTGGCGCCGAGATTGCCACCCTCGATGTCGGCGATGTGCATCGAGCCGCCGCGGCCACGGCAGTAACCCGTTTCCTTGCCGAAGAACTCGGCGAGCATGCGCGCCACGTCACCGCCCTTGGCGATGCAGTGGCCGTGGCCGCGGTGCGTCGACAGGATGTAGTCGTCGGCGGTGAGCGCGAGCGTGGTGCCGACGGCACTCGCCTCCTGACCGATCGACAGGTGCATCGTGCCGTGCACGAGGCCGCGCATGTAGCTCGCCTCGGCGACCTCCTCGAACTTGCGGATGAGCATCATGCGCCGGAGCGCGCGCTCGACGGTGGCGTCGTCGAGGGCGGCGAGGT
>JADZAQ010000101.1 GCA_020852555.1 Burkholderiales bacterium | reverse complement strand
TCTTCAACTATCTCTTGAGTCTTGGCGACGGCGTCATAGATCAACCTGTAAGCCCAACCTTCAATAGTCAATGGGTCAAACACCAGATGTTCGCGTGAAGGTACGAGCTCTGTCGTCTTGTACCTGAAGATCTTGATAGCCGTCCGCTTCGGCAATAGGGCTTGAGGCTCTTCCGAAAAAAGCAACACCCCGGCTACGGTAGGGTTCTCGTCAACAATGAAACGCTGCTTTCTCAGCCATGGCTCAGGCTCGGCGGTCGGCACGACTCCGAGCAGGAATTCTAGTGTCACCGTTGAATTCTCAATCGTCTGCAATTCAGCTTGGACTTTGTAGTCCTCATACGAGGCGATCCCTTTGTCTAGCTTAAGCCGCTCATACGCTTCATCTGTATCAACCGGTAGCTTCTGCGCTCCCTTGCGAAGGTAAGAGATGCCATTCGTGGCTTTAGTGATGGCGCCGTTTCGCAATATCTCGATTTTCAGGACAAGTCCTTCTTCTCCTTCGCAGCTGAGGAATGTTGTCGAGATGAAGTCAGCCAGCGGAGCGATTTGGTTAAGCATCTGAAGTACGGCGTTTGCATCTTCAATGTCTACGAAACCGTTCCAGAGTCGAACCTTGGCGTTGCCTCGTTTCTCCTCGCGTATCCCGACATAGATTTCGCCTCCGCTCGCATTCGCGAACGCGGATACGGACTCACTGAGCTTCGATGGCTTGACCTCGATTGCCTTTAGATCGTGAAAATGATCCTCCTCGAGAGCGAGGATGATGTCACGCTGCCTGTTATCGATCGGTATACGCATACGGGGCACGCGGATGGCTAACGTACCAGCTAACCGGCGGGCCGCCACAGCGACGACAACAATAAATCCCGGTGCCAGCCCGTCCGGTTCAGCGCAGGGTTAGCCAACGATCTTGTCGTACTCGGCATGGGTTCCGATCCAGAACCAGGAGATTCCATCCTCGACAGCAACGCCCAGGGCGCGGTAGTACAGACCAACTCGAACGGACTGAAAGTGCTCGATACGTTTCAGCCGAAGCGATGGATGCCGCGAATCCGCTTTGAGCAGCGCAAACGACTTGTCGGCGAGCGCCCGCACATCTGCCGGCAGGGCTCGGTAGAGAACCCAGAACTCCGGAGATGCGTAGTGGTTCAAATCTTCGTTGATTTCTCGGAGGCATGAGCTTCACGGGCGCGAGCGGCGAGAGCGTCAAGCTTTCCGGATCTGGCATCGCTTTCCAATTGCCGGTCCCATGCGTCGGCGTCGAACTCGGCAAACCACTGGCGGAAGACAGCCAATTCATCCGTGGACAGACTTTGAACCTGGCGTTCGAGATCGTTAACCTTGCTCATTCGGACTCCTACGGGGGGCCAAAGATTGTACCTCCGGTGCGGCGCGGCCTTGCTGGCTAACGATCAAGTTAACCGGCGCGTGCCGAGCGCGCCAAAGGACGCGCGAGGACACGCGTCCGCGTTGAACGCAATGTTAGCCCGCATCACGCTTGCGACTCGTACGGTTGGCATCCATGTAGGCACGCAGCAAGGCGTTCATCCGAGATTGGTAGCCGCGTCCCTGACCACGAAACCATTCCACAACGTCCGAATCGATCCGAAGCGACAGGAGTGTCTTCGTAGGGGGACTTCCCAACCCACGCTTTACCACCGCCTTAGCGAACATCGCCGGCGTCCATGCCGGTGCCTCATCGTCAACTACGATATCGGAATCGCGCATTACTGCGACACGCTTGAGATCACTTGCCAATTTGCGAGATGTAGAAACGCGCTTCATGCCTCAATGCCTTGCGAATGGAGATGACCCGAACGAGTTCATCGCGCTCGGCGTACACAAGAGAAACCACGATTCCCTCAAGCATTCCAAGAGCGACGTACCGGAGTTCGCCGTAGTCTTGCCGCGCATCCTCGACAGTGACCAATGGCCCAGCAAAGATCCTTTCCGCATCGCGAAAATCGATGCCATGCTTGGCGAGATTGGCTATGCGCTTCTTTTCATCCCACGCGAACACGTGGGAAACTGTAGCTACAATTCGCCGCTACGTCAAGGTACCGGCGTGGCCGACGCGGGCTAACGGTCAAGCTAACCGGCGGGCCGCGCCGACGGCACCCGAAGGCGAAGACACGTGCCGGCCCGTCCGGTTCAGCGCAGGGTTAGCCCGTGGATACAAGCGGAAATGCATCCGGATTTCGGATAGACTCGACCGACAGATCGACATCAAGCTGCGGCCAATAGAGATGATTCGCACTGGGACGCTGTACATCAGCAAGCTGACCGACCGTCGCCCTCTCGAACCAGGGGAACTGGGCAAACGGCACGGCCAGTTCTTCGTCACCAAGCAAAACCCAAAACCCATGCTTCGAAATATTGGTGACTTCAGCTTCCAAAGTGACGACCCCAGGCATCTTCGATCTCCCGGATATGTGCCTCGACAACCGCTTGTGCGGCGCGAAGCTGTGATGCCGAAAGCCCCATGTTCACTGCCAGGTGAACTGTCGGCGTGAGCCAAAATTTCGCTTCGCCGTCGGGATGCGCCACGTGAACGTGAATCCGTGACTCTTCGCGCGAGAAGAAGAACAAACGGAAAGACCCAACTCGCGCGACGGTCGGCGACATCCGGATAATTGTATCGGATGCCTCGGCCAAGCGGGCTAACGTGAAGTGTGGCCTGAAAACGCCGAGTTGCAATGGGGCGTTTCGGCGCGGATTGTCGCGGCGGTTCGTCCGAACGGCCTATCGGAGATCCGGGGAAAGTGCCTGAGAATCACAGGATTTCTGCGCAATTGGGGGGCCGAAAGGCTCTGTTCCGTGGAGGCGAAACCGCCCGTTTCCTTGCTCGACCGCGTCCGCGACCGGATCCGGCTCAAGCACTACAGTCTTCGCACCGAGCAGGCGTATTGCGACTGGATTAGACGCTTTATCATTTTTCATGGCAAGCGCCACCCGTCCGGGCTGGGCGCGGCCGAGGTCGAGGCGTTCCTGACCTCGCTGGCGGTCGAGGGGCGGGTGGCGGGCTCGACGCAGAACCAGGCGAAGAGCGCGCTCCTGTTCCTGTACAAGGAGGTGCTCGGCGCGGAGCTTCCTTGGCTCGACCACGTGGAGCGCGCGAAGGCGCCGGCGCGGCTGCCTGTCGTGCTCACCCGTGACGAGGTGTCGCGCGTGCTCGCGCGCCTCGACGGCGTCCACCGGCTGATCGGCTTGCTACTCTACGGCACCGGCCTGCGCATCATGGAGGCGATGCGGCTGCGCGTGAAAGACGTCGAGTTTTCGCGCCGCGAGATCCTCGTGCGCGACGGCAAGGGCGGCAAGGACCGCGTCACGATGCTGCCGATACGGCTCGCCGCACCGCTGCGCGAGCAGCTCGCTCACGCGCGCGAGTTGCACCGGGTCGATCTCGACGAGGGGTTCGGGGCGGTCTGGCTGCCGCTCGCGTTCGACCGCAAGTATCCGGGCGCGGCGGGCGCGGCGTCGTGAGCCCGATCGACGCGCGCTAGCCGGCATCTGCTTCCCGCATCACTCGTTATCCGATCCGGTATCCGCTCGCGCAGGCGGCTGCGTCGATGACGTCGCCGCCCCCCACTGCCAGTCGCGCACTTCCGGCAAGTCGTCGCCGTGTTCACGGATGTAGTCGTGGTGCGCGCGCAGCTTGTCGCGCAACGCCTGCTTCACGTATGCCGCGCGCACCCCCAAGCCCGGCAGTACGTCGATCACCGAATTGGCGAGGTGGAAGCGGTCGATCTCGTTCAGCACGCACATGTCGAACGGCGTGGTGGTCGTGCCTTCCTCGCGATAGCCGCGCACGTGCCAGTTGTCGTGATTGGCGCGCTTGTAGGTGAGCTTGTGAATGAGTGTGGGATAGCCGTGGAAAGTGAACAGCACCGGCCGGTCGGTGGTGAAGATGGCGTCGAAGTCGGCGTCGGGCATCCCGTGCGGATGCTCGCGCGGCGGCTGCAGCTTCATGAGGTCGACGACGTTGACCACGCGCAGCTTCACCTCGGGCAGCTCGCGACGGAGGAAGTCCGCGGCAGCGAGCGTCTCCAGCGTCGGGACGTCGCCGCAGCACGCCAGCACGACGTCGGGAATCGCGCCTTGGTCGCTGCTCGCCCAGCCCCAGATCGACGCGCCTGCCGCACAGTGCCGGACCGCCTCGTCCATCGTCAGCCACACCTGCTGCGACTGCTTGCCGGCGACGACGACATTCACGTGGTTGCGCGAGCGCAGGCAACCATCGGTGATCGGCAGAAGGCAGTTCGCGTCGGGCGGCAGGTAGATCCGGATCACCTGCGCCTTCTTGTTCACCACGTGATCGAGGAAGCCGGGGTCCTGGTGCGAGAAGCCGTTGTGGTCCTGCCGCCACACGTGCGAGCTCAGGAGATAGTTGAGCGAGGCGATCGGCGCGCGCCACGGGATGTCGTTGCACACCTTGAGCCACTTGGCGTGCTGATTGAACATCGAGTCGACGATGTGGACGAACGCCTCGTAGCAGCTGAAGAAGCCGTGCCGTCCGGTGAGCAGATACCCCTCGAGCCATCCCTGGCACTGGTGCTCGGACAGCACCTCCATCACGCGACCGTCGGGCGCCAGGTGGTCGTCGGTGTCGAGGATCTCGGCGACGTAGCAACGATCGGTCGCGTCGAGCACGTCCTGCCAGCGGTTGGAATTGTTCTCGTCGGGACTGAAGAGCCGGAAATTGCCGGCGTCGAGATTCGCCTTCATCACGTCGCGCAGGAACGTGCCCATCACGCGCGTCGCCTCCGCGAAGATCGTGCCGCGGCCGTTGGTCGCCACCGCGTAGCGGCGAAAGTCCGGCAGGCCAAGGTCGCGCAGCAGGACGCCGCCGTTGGCGTGCGGATTGTCGCTCATCCGCCGCGCGCCTTTGGGGGGCAGCGCGGCGAGCTCCGCGACGAGGGCGCCGTCGGCAGCGAAGAGCTCGTCGGGCCGATAGCTCTTCATCCAACCTTCGAGGATGCGGATGTGCGCCGGCTGGTCCATGTCGGCCATCGGCACCTGGTGCGCGCGCCAATAATCCTCGCACTTCTTGCCGTCGATGGTGGGCGGACAGGTCCAGCCCTTGGGCGAGCGCAGCACGATCATCGGCCAGCGCGGGCGACCCTGGAAGCCGGCGGTACGCGCGGTCTGCTGGATCGCCCTGATCCGGGTCACCACCGTGTCGAGCGTCGTCGCCATCAGCGGGTGCATCTTCGCGGGATCGTGACCCTCGACGAAGTGCGGCTCGTAGCCCATGCCGGTAAGGTAGGCGGCGAGCTCGTCGTGGGGACTGCGCGCGAGGTAGCAGGGATTGGCGATCTTGTAGCCGTTGAGGTGGAGGATCGGCAGCACCGCACCGTCGCGCACCGGATTGAGGAACTTGTTGCCGTGCCAGCCGGTGGCGAGCGGCCCCGTCTCCGCCTCGCCGTCGCCGACCACCGCCACGGCGATCAAGTCCGGATTGTCGAAGGCCGCGCCGTAGGCGTGCGCGAGGACGTAACCCAACTCGCCACCCTCGTGGATCGATCCCGGTGTCTCCGGCGCGACGTGGCTCGGGATGCCGCCGGGAAAGCTGAACTGCTTGAAGAGTCGTTGCATTCCTTCGGCATCGCGAGTCACCGCGTGATAGCGCTCGGTATAGGTGCCCTCGAGATACGCGTTGGCCACCAGCGCCGGTCCGCCGTGCCCGGGGCCGGCGAGATAGATCATGTCGAGATCGTGCTCGACGATCACCCGATTGAGATGCGCGTAGATGAAGTTGAGCCCGGGGGTGGTGCCCCAATGCCCCAAGAGCCGCGGCTTGATGTGTGGGCGCGCGAGCGGCTCGCGCAGGAGCGGATTGGCGAGCAGGTAGATCTGCCCCACGGCAAGGTAATTGGCCGCCCGCCAGTAGGCGTCGAGGCGGCGGAGTTCCGCTGGGATGGCGGTGTCGTCGTGTCCGGCAACGAGGCTCGCCGCCTGCCGCGACGGCGCGCGCGCCGCGCTCGATGACGAAGTGGGCCGCTGAGAGGATCGACGAGGCATGGCGTTCCCCCAAGGAATCGACAGGCCGTCAGTATCGCGCGGGTTGCGGCGCTAACCTTGCTTGTGGCGCCCGGTGCTTCGCCGCACGGCGTCGCTTCGCGCACCGCGGGGAGGCCGGCGCGCGACGTCGTTGCCCAGCACCCACTCCGGCACCGCGAAGCGCTCGACGAGGAACTGCGCGAACACGCGCACCTTCGCCGACAGGTGGCGCCGACTCGGATACACCACGTGGATCGGCGCCGACGGCGGCTGGAACGTGCGCAGGATCGGCACCAGCCGCCCGGCACGCACGTCGGGGCCGACCACGAAATCGGGCTCGCAGGCGATGCCCGCACCCTCGCGGGCGAGCGCGGCCAGGAAACTGCCGTTGTCGGCGACGAGCGGCCCACTGACCCGGACCCGCGCCGTCTCACCCTTGGCATCGGTGAAGGTCCACACGTCGCGCTGCGCGGCGTACTGATAAAGGAGGCATCGGTGCTGCGCAAGATCGTCGGGCACGCCGGGTTCACCGTGCACGGCGAGATACGACGGTGCCGCGCAACAGACGAGCGCAGTGCTGCCGACGCGCCGCCCGACGAGATTGCTCGCCGGCGAGCCGCCGATGCGCACCGCGACGTCGAATCCTTCGTCAACCAGATCGCTCATGCGGTCGGAGAGTTCCACATCGAAGCGAACTTCTGGATACTTCGCCATGAACGCGGCGATCGCGGTGGCAAGGTGCGCATTGCCGAACGTCGTTCCACAGGTGACGCGCAACGTTCCGCGCGGAACCATGGCCTCCGCGCTGGCCGAGGCCTCGGCCTCGTCGAGGTCCGCGAGCAGTTGCACGCCGTGTTCGTGGAACCGGCGCCCCGCCTCCGTCAGCGACAAGCGCCGCGTCGTGCGGTTGAGGAGCCGCGTGCCGAGGTGCGCCTCGAGGTCCGCGACGACGCGCGACACCGATGACACCGAGACCGCCAGCCGCTCCGCTGCACCGACGAAGCTGCCGGCCTCGACGACCTTGATGAACGTGGTGATGGCGTGAAAGCGATCCATCGGCATATTGTTGCACGTGATGCAATAATATTTTGACGTAATGGATATTTATCTTGCGAAGTTCAAGAGTGATCATCCACGTCGTGCGGTGACCGTGGCGGTCGATGTTGAAATTCGATACCCGCCCACGGCTGCGACACATCCAACAACGACTCACGGAGATGATGATGAAACTCTACTTCTCGCCGGGCGCTTGTTCGCTCGCGCCGCATATCGCGCTCGCGGAAGCCGGAC
>JADZAQ010000100.1 GCA_020852555.1 Burkholderiales bacterium | reverse complement strand
GGCAGGGCCGCGGCGCAGTCGAGCGCTATTGTGCGGCAATTGCCGGCACCATCGGCGGCGGACGTCGCGACGGGCGGCGCGGGCCGGGCAAGAAAAAGGGCAGCCGAAGCTGCCCTCGTTACGTTGGCGCCGGTTGGTGCGGCAGCCGCGCTGCCGGCGTGCGCCTCACGCCTTCGCTGTGGCCTTCGTGCCGTCCTTGCTGCCGTAGCGCTGGCGGAACTTGTCGATACGGCCGGCGGTGTCCATGACCTTCTGCTTGCCGGTATAGAACGGATGGCACTGCGCGCACACTTCGATGTGCAACGCCTTGCTGGCCGTGGTCGAGCGGGTCGTGAACGTGTTGCCGCAGCTGCAGGTGACCTGCACCTCGGCGTACTTCGGGTGGATGTTGTCCTTCATGGGCTTGCCTCTCGTCCGGTCGGACCCGCTGGCGCTGGCGAGGTTGCCGCGCGCGCTGTCCCAGGAATGTGCGACATGGAACTCAACATTATACATCATTGCCACCGCCGTCGGCGGCGTGCGCCCCGCCACGCCGAGCGTGGCCTCCCGTCCGCCGCCTACCCGCGCCGCATCGAGTCGAAGAACTCGGCGTTGCTCTTGGTGGCCTTGATCTTGTCGAGGAGGAATTCCATCGCCTCGAGTTCGTCCATCGGGTAGAGGAGCTTGCGCAGGATCCACACCTTCTGGAGGATGTCGGGCTTCAGCAGCAACTCCTCCTTGCGCGTGCCAGACCGATTGACGTTGATCGACGGGTAGATCCGCTTCTCGGCCATGCGCCGGTCGAGGTGGATCTCCATGTTGCCGGTGCCCTTGAATTCCTCGTAGATCACGTCGTCCATCCGCGAGCCCGTGTCGATGAGCGCGGTGGCGATGATGGTGAGCGAGCCGCCTTCCTCGATGTTGCGGGCGGCGCCGAAGAAGCGCTTCGGACGCTGCAGTGCATTGGCGTCGACGCCACCGGTGAGCACCTTGCCGGATGCCGGCACCACGGTGTTGTAGGCGCGGGCGAGGCGGGTGATCGAGTCGAGCAGGATCACCACGTCCTTCTTGTGCTCGACGAGGCGCTTCGCCTTCTCGATCACCATCTCGGCGACCTGCACGTGGCGGGTCGCGGGCTCGTCGAAGGTCGACGACACCACCTCGCCACGCACCGAGCGCTGCATCTCGGTCACTTCCTCGGGACGCTCGTCGATGAGCAGCACGATGAGCATCACGTCCGGGTGATTGGCGGCGATCGAGTGCGCGATGTGCTGCAGCATCACCGTCTTGCCGGATTTCGGCGAGGCGACGAGCAGGCCCCGCTGGCCCTTGCCGATGGGGGCGATGATGTCGATGATGCGCCCGGTGATGTTCTCCTCGGCCTTGATGTCGCGCTCGAGCACCAGCGGCTCGTCCGGGAAGAGCGGCGTCAGGTTCTCGAAGAGGATCTTCGACTTTGCATTCTCGGGCGGCTCGAAGTTGACCTTGTCGACCTTGACCAGCGCGAAGTAGCGCTCCCCGTCCTTGGGCGTGCGGATCTCGCCTTCGATCGTGTCGCCGGTGTGCAGGTTGAAGCGGCGGATCTGCGACGGCGAGATGTAGATGTCGTCGGTGTTGGCGAGGTAGCTCGTGTCGGGCGAACGCAGGAAACCGAAGCCGTCGGGAAGCACCTCGAGGACGCCGCCGCCGAAGATCGACTCGCCCTTCTTCGCCTGGTGCTTGAGCAGCGCGAAGATGAGGTCGTGCTTGCGCATCCGGTTGGCGCCCTCGATGTCGTTCTGGTTCGCGACCTCGATGAGCTCGGAGACGTGCTTGGACTTGAGTTCGGATAGGTGCATGGTGCGAGTGGCGCGCGCGCAGCACTGCCGCGAACTGGCGCGGTCAGGCGGCATGGCGCTCGAGACTGCTAGCGGGTGTCGGGGAACGTTGGGATGCTGGCGCCGGCTCGGATCAGACTGCGCCAAGAGAATCCAACTGCGGGATGGCGCGCCGCGCTCACGAAAGAAGAGCCTAACGGGATTGCCGGCGACTGTCAACCGAAAGCCACGACGGCGTACGGGCGCGCTGCCGATCGCGGAAGCATCGTACGCGTCGCGGCGGGGCGAGGCGCAGCCGTTCTTGCCGCGCCCCAAACCAAAGCAGTGTTACAGGTTGCTGTCGAGGAACGCGGTGAGCTGGGACTTGGTGAGGGCGCCCACCTTCTGCGCGTGCGCCTGGCCGTCCTTGTAGAGGATCACCGTCGGGATGCCGCGGATGCCGTACTTGCTCGGCGTGGATGGATTGGCGTCGATGTCCAGCTTGGCGACCTGCAGCTTGCCGTCGTAGGCTTTGGCGACTTCGTCGAGCACGGGGGCGAACATCTTGCACGGGCCGCACCACTCCGCCCAGAAGTCGACCAGCACGGGCGTCGGCGCGTTCAGGACGTCGCTGTCGAAGGTGGCGTCGGAAACATGCTTGATGGCGTTGCTCATGGCGGGTCCTCAGGTTGCCGGCGGGGCAGCGCCGGTTTCATGCGGTAACGGTAGCCCAACGATGCACCATGCGCAAGGCGAGCGCGGTCACGCCTGCGGTAAGCTGGGTGCGATCTGCTAAAATTCAACCTTCCGCGATCTCCCTGTCCGCTGCCACGCGCGCTGCCGGCAAGCGCATCGTCATGGCCTACGTCGTCACCGAAAGCTGCATTCGCTGCAAGTACACCGACTGCGTCGACGTGTGTCCGGTCGACTGCTTTCGCGAGGGCCCCAACTTCCTCGCCATCGACCCCGACGAGTGCATCGACTGCACGCTGTGCGTGGCCGAATGCCCGGTCGAGGCGATCTTCGCCGAAGACGACGTCCCGGCGGACCAGCAAGCGTTCATCGCGCTCAACGCCGAGTTGTCGAAATCGTGGCCGCCCATCATCGAGCGCAAGCCGGCGCCGCCGGACGCGGACGAGTGGGCGGAGGTGAAGGACAAGCGCGGCCACCTCGCGCGCTGACGGCGGGGCGT
>JADZAQ010000099.1 GCA_020852555.1 Burkholderiales bacterium | reverse complement strand
TCGGGATCCAGCAGATCCTGCACGCGGGGCGCTACGGCGGCATCGACCTTGGCTACTGCATCCAGCCCTCCGACGTGCCGCAGACGCTGCCGCACTTCCGCCCGCCGAAGGTCATGACCAAGGACGAGATCCGCGACTGCGTGCGCCAGCACGCGGAGGCCGCGCAGCGCGCGATTCGCGCCGGTTTCGAGGGCACCGAGGTCACGAGCTTCATGGGCTACCTCCTCGCCAACTTCAACTCGCGCTTCACCAACCAGCGCACCGACGAGTACGGCGGCTCGATCGAGAACCGCGGCCGGTTCATGCGCGAGCTGATCGATGCCATCAAGCAGGCGACGCCGGACAATCCGCTCGTCGTGCGCCTGAACGGGGCCGAGCTGATGGACCGCTGGGGAGGCAACACCGAGGACGAGTGCTTCGAGCTGATGCAGCAGGCGGTCGACGTCGGTGTCGACATGATCAGCGTGACCGTCGGCTGGCAGGAGGCGCCCGAGTCGTCGATCGGCCGCGACATTCCGCCGGGCTACTGGAACTACCTCGCCGCGCGCGCGAAGAAGATGTTCCCCGGCACGTTGATCACGTTCGGCAACCGGCTTCCCGATCCGAGGATGGCCGACGAATGCCTGCGCGACGGCGTCTTCGACTACTGGGAGGTCTGCCGGCCGCTCCTGGCCGATCCTGATCTCATCCACAAGGCGGCCGAGGACCGGCTGGAAGAAGTGCGCCGCTGCATCGGCTCGCTCAACTGCCTCTCGCGCCTGTTCCGCGACCTGCCCTACACGTGCACGATGAACCCGGCGCTCGGCCACGAGGTCGAGCCCGAATACCAGGTCACGCCCGCCACCGTGAAAAAGAAGGTGATGGTGATCGGCGCGGGGCCGGCCGGCATGGAGTGCGCGATCACGGCGAAGAAGCGCGGCCACGACGTGACCGTGTTCGACAAGGCGGATCGCATCGGCGGCAACCTGTATGCCTTCGCGATCAACGATCTCGCGCGCCCGGACGACCTCCTCTCCGTGATCTCGCACTACGAGGTGGTCGCACGCAAGCTCGGCATCGACGTGCGGCTCAACACCGAGGTCCATGCGAAGTTCATGCGCAGCGTGCTGCACCAGTACGACGTCTGCGTCATCGCGGCCGGCGCGACGCTCGACCGCCAGCGCTACGCGCACATCCCGGGCGCCGACCGCATGGTCGACGCGCTGGACGTCGCGCACGGTCGCGTGCAGGCGGGACCGCGCGTCGTCGTCGTCGGCGGCGGCAAGATCGGCCTGACCGTCGCCGAGTCGCTGCGCAAGCACAAGGGCGCCGAGGTGACCGTCGTCGAAGCGGGCAAGCGCATCGCCGGCGACGTCAAGCCGTCGTTCAAGTGGCGTCACGCGTCGTGGGTCGAGGAGCTCGGCATCACCTGCCTCACGTCGACGACGCTCGTCGACGTTCGCGCCGACGGCGTGACAGTGAAGAACGCGAAGGGCGAAGCGAGCATCGTTCCGGCCGACACCGTGATCCAGGCCGACGGCGCGCAGCCGGCGCACCGGTTGTTCCACGAGTTCGAATGGATGGTCGACGAGCTGCATGGCGCCGGCGACGCGGTCATTCCGCGCGGCCTCGAGCAGGCGATCCAGGAAGGTTTCCGCCTCGGCGTGCGCCTGTGATGCTCGTCGCTTCGCACGATGCACTGCCGTCGCCGGATGCCTGGCGTGCCGCCGCCGTGCACCACGCAGACTTGTTCGCACCGCTCGACGCCGGCGTGCGCGTCGCGTTGCTCGCCCGTAGCGCACCGGAACGGATGCTCGTCTGGGAAGCCGGCGACACCGCGGTCGAAGCGCGGATCGAGCCGTTCGGAAGCTACGCCGCCTGCGACGCCGACATCGTGCTGGCGGCGGACGACGAAGCGTTGGCCGACATCCGTCGCGTCACGGCCGCGTCGCTCTTCGAGGCGCTACGCGCGGGCATCCGCACCGGCCGCATCGTCTGCTACATGCTGAAGCGGCGCTGCGTGCTCGAGGAGCGCGGGCTCGACGAAGTGCTCGACGCGCTCGGCTTCGCGTTCATGGGAGCGTGCCGGTGATCTTCCGCAATCCCGCCGGCGCGCCCGAGCTCGCCTGCGACGAGTGCGGCTGCCGCTGGTTCGACCGCATGAGCGGCACCTGCTACGAATGCGGCGCCGTCGTCACCGCACAGGCACGCGCCGAGTTCGCGCGTGCGCTGGAGGCCTTTGCCGCCGAGCGCGCGGCTGTCGAGCCGCGCGGCGATCGCCAGCGGTAATTCGCACCAGCGACCACCCGGCCCGCTCGACGCGGTTCGGTGAGCGCCCGCCCGCGTGCGGCAGGCGCCGGCCGGATGCGAGTGGATCACCACCGACCGTGATTACGCACGCTCTTCGGAGCTGACCTGGCGCCCACCGTTCTGAGCCCGCGTTCGCTGCGCCACCGCCGTCGCACGCGAATCGATTCTGCTCAGCGCGGCGCCGTGCCTGCCGCGGCGTCGGATTCCTCGCGGTTGCGCGAGCGACCCTCGGTCATCGAGAGCGGACTGGCGTCGATCGGCGGCGCCGCCGGCAGCCCGGTGACCGTCAGGATCTCCTGCTCGTCGAGCGTTTCCTTCTCCAGGAGCGCCTGGACCAGCGCATCGAGCGGCTTGCGATGCTCCTCGAGCAGCCGCCTGGCCTCCTCGTGGCTCTCGTCGATGATCTTGCGCACCTCGGCATCGACCACCCGCGCGGTCTCCTCGCTGAACGGCTTCGATCCGCCGTACGATCCATACCCTTCCGGCCCGGACAGATACGGGTTCTCGCGCGGCGCGAGCTGGATCATGCCGATGCGGTCGCTCATACCCCAGCGCGTGACCATGCGGCGCGCGAGCGCCGTCGCCTGCTCGATGTCGCTCTCGGCGCCGGTGGTCTTGGTTCCGTACACGACCTCCTCCGCGGCGCGGCCGCCGAGCATGCCGACGATGCGTG